>CAXTFY010000108.1:0-8818 GCA_964243265.1 uncultured Acetobacteraceae bacterium
GCACGCCATCCACCACCACGTTGGCCAGCACGACCCCGGTTCTAATCACACTCGGAGAAGTTCCTGGCTGAGGAGAGGATGCTTGCACGGCCCCAACCCTGGACATTTTCGACACGTTGAAGTCTAACTTTCTGACGCCTCTCTTTCGGAGTCTGTTTTTGTAGCCCTATCAATGTCAGCAATAATATTATCGACGATCACATTGAAGACACTGCCTGTAGAGTAGTCCGAGATATCGAAACTGAAACTTGCCTTCCTGCAGAAATCGTTGAACTCCATCATCTCTCTGCCAAGATATCCGTCATCCTTCTCGTGTTCTGGCCATGGAAGCTTTGCCTTCAAATGAGCAATCAACGCAGGAACCTCTCGGTATGCGGCATCAACGATTTCCTGCTCCTGTAGCCTACTGAGACGACCAAGATACTTGATTTGATTTAGCAGAGAGGACTTCGATTTGCCAGCAGTTGACCCATGAGGCGCATTGTTCGCCTCGTCGTTATCTGGCATCCGAAACTCCGGGATATAAAGCTGCTTATGGGATCAGGTGTTGAGCGAGCTTTTGAAGTGAAGTGACCTGATCGAGATTGCTCCTATCTTCGCCGTGGGTCCAGCAGCGCCTGCACGCCGTCCACCACTGCGTTGGCCAGCACGACGAAGAACGATGCATACAGCACCGCCGCCATCACCACCGGCAGGTCCAGGTTCTGCAGGGCGTCGTAGGTCAGCTTGCCGATGCCGCGCAGGCCGAACACTACCTCGGTCAGCAGGGTGCCGCCGCCAATCAGCGCGCCGATGTCCAGGCCGAACAGCGCCAGCACCGCCACCAGCGCATTGCGCAGCGCATGGCGCAGCAGCACGCGGGCCTCGCTGATGCCCTTGGCGCGAGCGGTGCGGATGTAGTCCTGGCGATAGGCGTCGATCAGCGACGCGCGCAGCACCCGGCCGTACACCCCGGCATACAGCAGGGCAAGCGTCGTCCACGGCAGCACCAGGGCGCGCAGCCAGCCGCCGGGGTCGGACAGCAGCGGCACGTAGCCCAGCGGCGGTACCCAACGGAACGCCCAGGTGTCGTGCAGGCGGGACTGGGTGAGCAGGTTGACGACCTCGCCAAGCCAGAACACCGGGACGGAGATGCCGACCAGGCCCAGCGCGGTCACCAGGTGGTCGGCTGTTCCGCCCTCCCGCGCCGCCGCCAGCAGGCCGATGCCCAGCCCGGCCAGCAGCCACAGCACCGCCGCTCCGGCCGCCAGGGACAGGGTGACGGGGGCGGCGCGCAGCACGGCGGGAACCACGAGCTGCCCGCGGTTCACGAAGGATGGCAGGTCGCGCGTGACGAACAGGCGCTGCATCAGCACCAGGTATTGCACCGGCAGGGAGCGGTCGAGGCCGTACTCGTGGCGGACGGCGGCCAAGGTCTCCTCCGACGCGCCGCGGCCGGCCAGGCGGGCGGCGGGGTCGGCGCCGGGGGTGGCGAAGAAGATCAGGAACACCAGCACGCTGATGCCGAACATCACCAGCAGCGAGCGGGCCAGGCGGAGCAACAGGATCACGCGCAATCCTTCAGGTCCAAGGCTTTATGCCCCACCCTTCATGTCTGGTCGCCGCGCGGGTCGAGCCGGACGCGCAGCGCCTCGCCCAGCACGTTGAGCGCCAGCACGGTGGCGACGACGGCCAGGCCCGGCGCAATTGCGACCGCCGGGCGGGTGTAGATCATCGCCTGGCCGTCGCCGATCAGCGTGCCCCAGCTTGCCGCCGGAGCCTGGACGCCGATGCTAAGCACGGACAGCGCGGCCTCGGTCAGCAGCGCCATCGCCGCGACGACAGGGGCGAAGCCGGCCAGGGTGGGCCAGACGTGCGGCAGGACGTGCCGGGCCAGGATGTGCATGGGGGCGCCGCCAAGGGCGGTGGCGGCCTCGATGAACTCGGTGCCGCGCAGGGCGATGACTTGGGCGCGGACCGGCCGGGCGACGTAGGGGATATAGACGACGCCGATGATCAGCACCGGCAGCAGCAGGCTGTCGGCGGCGATGGTGATGGGGCCGATGCGCAGGTCCTGGCTGATGAGCACGATGCTGAGGGAGATCGCCAGCAGGTACACCGGGAATGCCCACAGCAGGTCCAGCAGCCCGGCCAGCACGCCGTCCGTCCAGCCGCCGACGAAGCCCGACACCACGCCCAGCACCGCCGCCAGCGCCAGGCACAGCACGGTCGCGCCGCCCGCGATCAGCAGGGAGGTGCGCCCGCCATACAGCAGGCGCGCCGCCACGTCCCGCCCCTGCCCGTCCGCGCCCAGCAAGTAGGCGCCGCGCCAGGTCGGGCCAATGGGGGTCACGCCCAGGCCAAGGCCGGCAGTGTTCTCCGCCAGCACGTCGGCGGGCTGGCCGTCCAGCATGATGCTGCCGCTGACGTTGCTGCGGAACGGATCGGACCCGGCCACCCGCGCCGCATAAACCGGCGCCAGGGCGCAGGCCGCGACGATCAGCGCCAGGACGGCGGCGGCGAGGCGGGTCATCGCGGTTCCGCCCCAACCCTCGTCATTGCGAGCCGCGCTTGCAGCGCGGCAATCCAGGGGTCGCGTGCGCGGACTCCCGTTCCGGTGGCCCCTGGATCGCCGCGCCGAAGCCGGCTCGCAATGACGGACTCCCTACGCGCCGGGACCACCTCCGTCACCGCACCCACGACTGCCCGATCAGCCAGCGGAACTGGTTGTGGTAGGTGAAGTTCCCCACGCGGGCCGAGACGAAGTCGACGTAGCGCAGGTTGAACAGCACCGCCGCCGGGGCCTGGTCCGTCACCGCGCGGTCCAGCGCAGCCAGCCGCGGCGCGCCGTGCGGGTCGGCCAGCGCCGCCTGCAGCTCGCGGTCCACCGCCGGGTCGCAGAAGCCGGAGATGTTGGGCGACGCATCCGATCCCGGCCGGAACGCCGCACACCCGAAAACCCCGCCCAGGAAGTTGGAGGCGGACGCATAATCCGAGTACCAATTGGTCAGGCTGATCTGCACCGCATTGCGGGTGTTCTGGATGTAGGTGAACTGCACGTTGCCCGACAGCGAGCGCAGCCGTGGCACGAACCCCAGGTCCCGCAGCACGTCCAGCAGGTAGGTGCCGATGGCGCGGGCGACGGGGCTGTCATCCGTCACCAGCGTCACCGCCTGCCCGGTGGCGCCGCTTTCCGCAACCAGGCGCCGGGCGGCCACGGGGTCAAAGGGATAAGGGCAGTACGGTTCGTACCCCGGCAGGCCCGGCGGCAGCACCTGGCAGCTCGGCACCGCCAACCGCGGGCCGCCGAACAGCTTTATCAGCGCCCGCCGGTCCACCGCCATGTTCAGCGCACGGCGCACCCGTAGGTCGTCGAACGGGGCCAGGTGGACGTTCATCGGCAGGAACCACATGGCGAATGCGGGATCGAGGTGGACCTGGGCGGCGTTGCGCGCGCCGATCTCGCCCAGGCGGTCGGCGGGCGGGGCGTCGAAGGTCCAGTCGGCCTGGCCGTTCTGGATGGCGGTGATCTCGGCGGTGTCCTCCAGGCCGAAGTCGTACTGGATGGTGTCGGGGTAGCCGTCGGGCTGGGCGTCGCGGCTCCACTCGGTGAAGTAGGGATTGCGGACGATGCGGAGGCCCTCGCCGGGATCGTAGGACTGGATCAGGTAGGGGCCGGTACCGGGCAGCGGGGTGTCGCCGGCATCCGTGGAGGGCGCGCTGGCGGGCAGGACGCTGGCGTGCGGCAGGGCGAGCTTGGTCAGGAACTCCGGGTCGGGCCGGGTCAGTCGGATGGTGAGGGTGCCAGCCGCATCGTCGGGGGTGACGCCGGGCAGGGTGCAGGTCTCAGGGACGTGCAGGCAGGCGTCGGCGCCCTGGATGGCGCCGTAGAAGTTCTCGGCGGTGGGGCTGCCGACGCGGAAGATGCGGCGGAACGAGGCCGCGGCGTCGGAGGGGCGCACGGGGGAGCCGTCGCTGAAACGCAGGCCGGGGCGCAGGTGGAAGGCGTAGGTCAGGCCATCCGTTGGTGTTGGGAGGGCGTCAGCGAGGTCAGGGGTCAGCTCATCGCCGGCGTCGCCGGGCACTTTGCGGAAGGCGACTAGGCCGTCGTAGGCCAGGGCGAACAGTTGCCAGTACTGGGCGGTGTAGTTGATCTGCGGGTCGATAGTTCCAGCGGCCGTGTGGGCGAGCAAGCGCATCTCGCCGCCGCGGTGGTCCTGCGCTTGGGCGTGGGGTGCGAGGAGGGTGATGACGAGCAAGGACAAAGCTGGCCCCCTCTCCCTCCGGGAGAGGGTCGGGGTGAGGGGGTCCTGAAGCGCCGACTTTGGTTTCGAGGAGCCTTGTCCTGGCAGCGCTGACGGTACCCGGCGCCGCAGCCAAGACCCCCTCACCCCGGCCCTCTCCCGGAGGGAGAGGGAGCAGGAAGCCGTAGCACCCAAGCTGTGCCGTCCCAGACTTTGAATGGTACAACGCCCGCAACTTCCAGCGCGTAGCCGTGCGCCGCCGCCCAGCCCGAGGCGTCGGCATGGTCCTGCACGGCGTCGTTGCGGTAGGACAGGTTCAGCACAACCAGCGCACCACCCGCCCGCAATGCACGGGCAGCGCCCGCCACGTGCCGGTCCGCCGTCTCCGGACCGGTCTGGACGATGTAGGGAAAGCTGTCGATGGCCAGCACCAGGTCGAACGCCGCCGGGGGCAGCGCATCCAAGTCCCGGCCAGCGGTGTGCTGGAACCGCACGTTGGCCAGCACGCCATGCCGCCGTGCTGCCTCTGCCACCATGCCCGGCGACACGTCCAGCCCCAGCACCGACCGGCATCGCGGGGCCAGCGCCGCCGCCACGCGCCCGATGCCGCAGCCCAGGTCCAGCACGTCCAGGCCGGGGCGCAGCAGGCCCTGCCCCTCCAGCCAATCGACGATCTCCGCCGTGGCCGCCGCCAGGATGGCCGGGTCGCCCAGCGAGTATAAGGCCACGCTGGCCTCCGGCGAGTGCCGCACCGCGTGGTCGAAGAATGCGGCGATGCGGGCCAGCCCGGCCTCTGGCGTCGTGCCCGAGGCGTCGTGCTGGGCCGCGGTCGCCTGCACCTCTGCCGCCAGGGCGTCCAGCGCGGCGGTGCGTGCGCCCACCAGCCCGGCCATCGCCGCCCAGCGCGGGGACACCGACCGCTGCGCCTCCAGGCTGGCCTCAATGTCGGACGCCGTGGCGCCGCCCAGAAGCAGCCGGGCCACGGCGACCTCGGGGGAGATCACGCCGGCCAGGCAGTCCCCGATTGGCCCGGTGGCGATGGGCTGGCTCATGCCGCGCGCTCCAGCCGGGGCAGCCAGCCCAGGGATTGCAAGCAGCGGCCCTCGCCCTGCAGGAAGCGGTCGCCGATGTCGGTGCGCCAGCGCAGGTTGGGGATCACGACGTTGCGCGCCCGTGCCGCCGCGGCAGCCTGCGCCAGGGGAACGGTGGCGCCGGTGCCGGTGACGACCATGGCGTAGCCGGTGCGACGCCGGGCATGGAGCTGGCCGCCGTCCAGCCGCACGTCGGAGAGGTGGTAATGCGCCGGGTCATCGGTTGGCTGGTGATAGAACACCGGCGGGTCGGCGGCCGGGTCGGCATCGGGGGTTTCCTCGGGAAAGCCCGGAATGGTCAGCACGATGCCGATGGACCAGCCGGGGACCGTTGCGAAATCCTCCGCGCCCCGCAGCATGCGGGTCAGCAGGTCGCCCCAGCCATCCCGCTGCAGCGGCGCCAGCACCGCAAAGCCGGGATTGCCGAAGCGGCAGGTGAACTCCAGCGGCCACAGCCCGGCCTCGTTGGCGATCATGTTCAGGTTCACGTAGCCGACGTGGCCGGCCGCCGCGAGCAGGCCCTCGATCCGGCCCAGCGTCGCGTCGAACAGGGGCTGCGCGCCGTCGTAGGAGGCGAGCGTGCCCATCTCCCCAGTCATTTCGCCCATCTCGCCGGGAAAGAACCGCTTGTGCTCGAAGTCGATGCAGGCCGGGCGCAGGAAGCGGTGGCCGTTGAAGTATGCGCCGACGCCGACCTCGACGCCCTCCAGGCGCTCTTGCAGCAGCACGCGGCCGGGCGGGGTGCGGCCCAACTGGAACAGCACGTCGGCACCTTCCCAGTGGTCGCCGACGAAGGTGGCGCGGGCGTTGTTGTCGTGCTTCAGGACGTAGCGGCCGGGGTGGGCGCCGAGCCAGGCGGCGGCCTCGGCCGGGCCGGCGAAGGGCAGGCTTTCGGTGATCTGCAGCCCGGCGTCGCGCAGGACGGATTGGCCAAAGGCGCGGTCATACTCCAGCCGGTCGCCCAGGGCGCTGCCGCCGATCACCTGGTAGCCGCCCGCCCGCAAGGCGTCCTGCTCCTTGCCGCGTCCGACCTTCTCGAAGATCACCAGCCCGTCGCGGCCCACCCAGTCCAGCGCCGGACGCCACTCGGGCACCGTCTGCACCAGGCCGCCGAAGCAGCCGGCATAGGCGGGGTCCCCGGCATGAACGCGGACCTCATGGCCCTCGCGGCCCAGCGCCATGTACAGGTCGCCCAGGTCGATCCGGTTGCCTATGCCCAACACCCGCACGCCATGCCCTCCACGCCCTGAACACCGGTAGCATCCCCGCCGATTTGGTGCCTGTATAGGGTGCCGCCCGCAAGAGGCGTGGAAAGAGGAGCGCGATGAGACACCTGATTCCTGCGTTGCTGCTGGCCGCCCTGGCCGTATTACCCGGGGCCGCGCAAGCGCAGCAGGCGCACGAGATGCGGGTGACGCGCCAGCCCAGCATCATCTACCTGCCGACCTACGTCATGGAGCAGCAGCAGCTTATCGAGAAGCACGCTGCCGCCCTGGGCGCCCCGGGCCTGCATGTCGAGTGGCTGACCTTCGCCGGCGGCGGCAACGCGACCGACGCCATGCTGGCCGGCAGCATCGACGTGGTGAACACCGGGCCGGGCAACCTGCTGCTGCTGTGGGACCGCACCCGCGGCGGGGTGAAGGGCATCGCCGCCAGCTCCGCCCTGCCGCTGACCTTGATCTCGCGCGACCCGCGGCTGAAGACGCTGCGGGACTTCGGGGAGGCCGACCGGATCGCCGTGCCCACCATCCGGGTGTCCACCCAGGCCGTGCTGCTGCAGATCGCCGCGGCGGACCTGTTCGGCGCCGGCAAATGGGGCCAGCTCGACGGCAACACCGTGCAGATGAGCCACCCCGACGCCGTCGTCGCCATGCTGAACCCGTGGCACGAGGTCGCCAGCCACTTCTCCGCCCCGCCGTTCTCGTTCCAGGAGCTGCGGACGGTGCCCGGCGCGCACGTCATCACCGACGACCGCGGCATCCTGGGGTCGCCGCTGACCAACGCCGTCTTTTTCGCCACCACCAAGTTCGGCGACGCCAACCCGCTGCTGATCCAGGCCGTGAAGGACGCCACCATCGAGGCCGAGGCGTTCATCCGTGCCAACCCGCGCGAGGCTGTCGAACTCTACCGGCAAGGCTCCGGCGACCGGGCGGCGACGGACAACCTGCTGGCGATGATGCGGCAGCCGGGCATGGAGGACTACCGCCCCAAGCCGCAAGGCACGCTGCGACTGGCCGAGCACATGCACCGGATCGGCACGATCAAGATGCTGCCGAAGGCTTGGACCGACTACTTCTTTCCGATCTCCGCCGACCTGGGAGGCTCCTGATGCCCGACACCTCGATATTCGGCGGCGGGCCGTTGCTGGACGTGGCTGGCGTGACCCTGCGCTACAAGACGCCAAGCTCCCTGGTGACGGCGACCCACCGGGTCAGCTTCCAGGTGCGCCAGGGCGACCGCTATGTGGTGCTAGGTCCCAGCGGTTGCGGCAAGAGCACATTGTTAAAAGCGGTCGGCGGCTACCTGCTGCCGGATGAGGGCACCATCGGCATCAAGGGCCGCACTGTGACCGGGCCGGGCGCCGACCGGATGATGGTGTTCCAGGAGTTCGACCAGCTCATGCCCTGGAAGACCGTGCAGGAGAACGTGGCATTCCCGCTGCTGGTCGCCCGCCGCATGGGCCGCCGGGCGGCGCTGGAACGGGCCGGGGCGTATATCGATAAGGTGGGCCTGACCAAGTTCCGCGACAGCCTGCCGCATACCCTGTCCGGCGGCATGAAGCAGCGCGTCGCCATCGCCCGCGGCATGGCGATGGAGCCGGACATCCTGCTGATGGACGAACCCTTCGCCGCCCTCGACGCCCTGACCCGGCGGCGCATGCAGGACGAGCTGCTGCAACTATGGGCCGACACGCGGTTCACCGTGATGTTCGTCACCCACTCGATTGCCGAGGCCATCCGCATCGGCAACCGCATCCTGCTGCTGTCGCCGCACCCCGGCCGGGTGCGGGCGGAGATCGACGGCGTGGACCGCATCGACCCCGCCGACGGCAGCGCCGCCCGGCTGGAGGCGCGCATCCACGAGCTGCTGTTCACCGAGCGCGGCGCCGAGGACGTGGACCAGGTTTCGGAGGATGCAGATGTCTGACGCGCAGATCCTGATCCACCCCGAGGCCGTCATGGACGCCGGCATGGGTCAGCCGGAGGTCATGCGCCAACTGCCGGTGGGGGAGCGGCTGTGGAACAGCGGCTTTGTCCGCAAGACGTTGTTTCTAGTTCTGCTGGGCCTGGTGTGGGAGGGCTATGCGCGCTGGCTGGACAACCCGCTGCTGTTCCCGACCCTGAGCGAGACGTTGGAGTCCGGCTGGGAACAGGTGCTGAACGGCGTGCTGCCGGCACGGGCGTGGACGTCGATCCGCATCTTGGTGATGGGGTATGCAGCGGGCATCCTGCTGGCGGCGGCGCTGACCATCGTCGCCATCGGCACCCGGGTGGGGACGGACGT
>CAXTFY010000108.1:8918-14560 GCA_964243265.1 uncultured Acetobacteraceae bacterium
TGCTGGCGGCGGCGCTGACCATCGTCGCCATCGGCACCCGGGTGGGGACGGACGTCCTGGAGACCATGACGGCGATGTTCAATCCGCTGCCAGCCATTGCGCTGCTGCCGCTGGCGCTGATCTGGTTTGGGTTGGGGACGGGCAGCCTGGTATTCGTGCTGATCCACTCGGTGCTGTGGGCGGTGGCGCTGAACACCCATGCCGGGTTCCTGGGGGTGTCGCAGACGCTGCGGATGGTGGGGCGGAACTACGAGTTGCGGGGGCTGCGCTACGTGTGGCTGATCCTGATCCCGGCGGCGTTCCCGAGTATCCTGACGGGGTTGAAGGTCGGGTGGGCGTTTGCCTGGCGGACGCTGATCGCGGCGGAGCTGGTGTTCGGGGTTTCGTCGGGCAAGGGCGGGCTAGGCTGGTTCATCTTCGAGAACCGCAACGTGCTGGATATCCCGGCGGTGTTCGCCGGGCTGCTGACGGTGATCCTGATCGGGCTGGCGGTGGAGAACCTGGTGTTCCGGACCATCGAGCGGCGGACGGTACGGCGGTGGGGGGTGCAGGGATAGCGGCAGCGAGGTAAAGGATTGCCCGCCCGGAACGGATGGATCGCACGATGCCTGACAAACTCCGCCTGTATACCTCGCCCTCTGCGTTCCCCAACCCGCAGCGGGTCCGCCTGCTGATGCACGAGAAGGGGATCGTGGACGAGGTCGAGGAGGTCGTGCTCGATATGGCTCCCGGCGGCGAGCAACGCGGCTGGCAGCACCTCAAGCGCAATCCCTGGGGCGAGACGCCCACCATGGAGCTGCCCGGCGGCGGCTACCTCGCCGAGAGCGTCGCCATCGCCCGCTACCTCGACGGCAGCTTTCCCGGGCGCAAGATCATGGGCGAGACGACGCTGGAGCAGGCGCAGGACAGCATGTGGAACGACCGGGTGTGGGTGCAGGTGCTGTACCGCATCACCACGATGTTCCATGTCCTGCATGGCGGCCTCGGCCCCAAGCTGGAGCTGACGCACAACGCCGCCTGGGGGGAGCACTGCCGCAAGGAGGCGCTGGCGCATGCTTCCCTAGTGAACCAGCAGTTGTCGGACGGGCGCGACTGGCTGCTCGGTGGAACCGGCCCGACGTTCAGCGACATGACGCTGTGCACCGCGATCGCATTCAGCAAGTTCGGGCCGAACCACACGCCGTTGGACGAACGGTTCGAGCACCTGGACCGGTTCTGGCAGAACTACAAGCGGAGGGAAAGCTTCAAGAGCGCCTACGCGGATGGAGCCGGATTGGCGGAACTCGGCGGCTAGGTAGGCCACCTTCCTGCTCCCTCTCCCTCCGGGAGAGGGTTGGGGTGAGGGAAACCGTAGGCATCGAACCAGCCGAAGCCAGGGGCAGCCGCCCCCAACCCGGCTGGGTCTGGTCCTTGCCGCTTCCCTCACCCCGGCCCTCTCCCGGAGGGAGAGGGGGCGGCAGCAGTAGCAGCGTTGCTTATGCTGCGCGGGCCATCTCGCGCAGGACGTAGTGCAGGATGCCGCCGTTGCGATAGTACTCCACCTCGTCCGCCGTATCGACCCGGCAGAACACCGGCAGCTCATCCACCTTCCCGCCGTCGCGATGGATCACCATGCGCAGGTCCATCCCGGCGCGCAGCTCCTCCAATCCTAGGATGTCGATGGTCTCGCTGCCCGTCAGATCTAGGGACCCGCGCGTGGCGCCATCCTTGAACTGCAGCGGCAGCACGCCCATGCCCACGAGGTTGCTGCGGTGGATGCGCTCGAAGCTCTCGACCACCACGGCCTTGATGCCCAGCAGCGCCGTGCCCTTGGCCGCCCAGTCGCGCGACGACCCCATGCCGTACTCCTTGCCGCCGAACACCACCAGCGGCACCCCGGCCTTCTTGTAGCGCTCGGCCGCGTCGTAGATCGGCATCTGTTCGCCGCCGGGCTGGTAGCGGGTCCAGCCGCCCTCGACGCCGGCGACCATCTCGTTTTTGATGCGGATGTTGGCGAAGGTGCCGCGCATCATGACCTCATGGTTGCCGCGGCGGGAGCCGTAGGAGTTGAAGTCCCGCTGCATCACCTGCCGCTCCCCCAGGAACTCGCCGGCCGGGGACGCCTTCTTGATGTTCCCCGCGGGGCTGATGTGGTCGGTGGTGATGTTGTCGCCGAACAGCGCAAGCACGCGGGCGCCGACGATGTCCGTCACCGCGCCCGGCGTCATGGTCATGCCGTCGAAGTACGGCGGGTTCTGCACATAGGTGCTGCTGTCGTTCCAGCGATAGGTTTGGCTGCTGGCGTCCACCTCGATGGCCTGCCACTCCTTGGTGCCCTGGAAGATCTCGCCGTAGCGCTTGATGTACTGCTCACGGCCCAGGCTGGCACGCACGACGGTGCGGATTTCGGCGTTGCTCGGCCACACGTCGCGCAGATAGACCGGCTGGCCATCGCTGCCGATGCCGAGCGGCGCCGTCGTGATGTCCTCGTTCATGGTGCCCAGGATCGCGTAGGCCACCACCAATGGCGGGCTGGCGAGGTAGTTGGCCCGCACGTTCGGATGCACCCGGCCCTCGAAGTTGCGGTTGCCCGACAGCACCGACGCCGCGACCAGCTTGTTGGCCTCGATGGCCTCCGCCACTGCATCGTCCAGCGGGCCGGAGTTGCCGATGCAGGTCGTGCAGCCGTAGCCGACGAGTTGAAAACCCATTGCGTCCAGGTCCTCGGTCAGCCCGGCCTTGTCCAGGTACTCCGTCACCACCTGGCTGCCCGGCGCCAGCGAGGTCTTCACCCAGGGCTTCGGGTGCAGCCCCTTCGCCAGGGCGTTGCGCGCCAGCAGCCCGGCGGCCACCATGACATAGGGGTTGCTGGTGTTGGTGCAGCTCGTGATGGCCGCGATCACGATGTCGCCGTGGGTGATCTCGTAGCCCTTGCCGGCCACCTTGACGCGCTTGTCGGCGTCGATGGCGGGGACGCCCAGGCCCTTGGTCAGGTCGCCGCGGAACGACGCCGAGGCGTCCTTCAGCAGCACCCGGTCCTGCGGGCGCTTCGGACCCGCGATGCTCGGCAGCACCGTAGAGAGGTCCAGCTCGACGATGTCGGTGTAAACCGCCTCCGGGGTGCCGGCCTCGACCCACAGGCCCTGCGCCTTGGCGTAGGCCTCGACCAGCGCAATCCGGTCCTCGTCGCGGCCGGTCAGGCGCAGGTAGCGCAGCGTCACCGCGTCGATCGGGAAGATGCCGCAGGTAGCACCGTACTCGGGCGCCATGTTGGCGATGGTGAGCCGCGTGCTGACCGACAGGTCCGCCAGGCCGGGGCCGAAGAACTCGACGAACTTGCCGACCACGCCCTTCTTGCGCAGCATCTGCGTCACTTGCAGCGCGAGGTCGGTGGCGGTGCTGCCCTCCGGCAGCGCGCCGGTCAGGCGGAAGCCGATCACGTCGGGGATCAGCATGGCGATAGGCTGGCCGAGCAGCGCCGCCTCCGCCTCGATCCCGCCGACGCCCCAGCCGAGCACGCCGATGCCGTTGGCCATGGTGGTGTGGCTGTCGGTGCCGAACAGGGTGTCGGGGTAGGCGACGGTCTTGCCGTCGATCTCGGCGGTCCAGATGGTCTGCGCCAGGAACTCGCAGTTCACTTGGTGGCAGATGCCGGCGCCGGGCGGGACAACCCGAAAATTCTGGAACGCGGTCTGGCCCCAGCGCAGGAAGCTGTAGCGCTCGCCGTTGCGGCTGAACTCGGCGTCCATGTTCTTGTGCAGGCTGTCGGTGGTGCCGCTGTAATCGACCATGACGGAGTGGTCGATCACCAAGTCCACCTGGATCAGCGGGTTCACCTGGCCGGGCTGCCCGCCGAGCTTGATGATGCCGTCGCGCATGGCGGCGAGATCGACCACGCCGGGGACGCCCGTGAAGTCCTGCATGAGGATGCGGGCGGGGCGGAACGGCACCTCGCGGGTGCTGCTGCCGTTGCGCGCCCACTCGGCGATGGCGCGGGCATCGTCGGTGGTGTAGCTGGCGCCGTTCTCGAAGCGCAGGATGTTCTCGAGCAGGATCTTCAGGCTGACGGGCAGGCGGTCGGTCGGCTCGCCGAGGGCCTTAGCGGCCTCAGGGACGGAGAAATAGTCGTAGCTGCGGCCGGCGGCCTCCAGCGTGCGGCGGGTGTTGAGGGTGTCCTGCCCGATCATCTTCATGTGGCGTGCCTCTGTTGCTGGGCCGCGCCAGTCATCAGCGGCAGCGGCCTTGCTCATATGTCGTGATTGCGGCCGGGTTAAACCATGCCGGGTGGGTCGCGTCCACATGTGGGGCCGCTTTGAGTGGATGACATGCAAGAATCTCACCATCTTCGCGGTGACTTGCGCTCATCCCCGGCTGGGCGCGCGCCTGCGGGCCTGGGCTGGCTTCGGTTCAATGTTCATGTTCGCGGTCATGGCTCGCCTGTCAGGGGACAGCTTGGCGTCTTGCGCGGGAGTGCTGGCCACCATCAACACGATCGGCGGGGCATGACTTCGGCGCCCTGCACCCATCGCGCCTGCCGCAAGGTCGCGCTCCGTTCACGCCGCCGCAGCTGAGCGAGGCCGGGCAAGCTGACGGTTCCGTGCCACGATCCCGCCATAACTTGACGCGAGATGCAGCGTTGGAAACGCGGACGGCACAAGGTCCGCGACCGCACAAGGAACTAAGACGATGGCCTCCTACTCCACCATCTATGCATTCGGCGACAGCCTGTCGGACGCGGGTAACGACTCGCTGGCGACCACGCTGACGGGGGCGATCCCTGTCAGCCCGCCCTACTACTCGCAATCCTACGGCCCCGTGTCGGCCAACACGTTCAGCAACGGGCCGACCTGGGTGATGGACCTGTCGGTTGCGCTGGGACTGGGGACGCTGGCGCCGAGCTTTACCGGCGGCAATGACTTCGCCTATGGCGGCGCGGAGACCGGCCCGGAGCCGCAAAGCGCCGGGGGTGCCGAGCTGGCAGCGATCTCCCTGCCGTCGCAGATCGCGCAGTTCGAGGCCGGGGTGTCGCCGTCGCAGGCCTCTGGCGCCTTGTTCACGCTGTCGATCGGCGCCAACGACCTGCTCGACATCCTGGGCCAGCCGACCCTGACGGCGGCGCAGCAGACCGCAGACATCGCGGCGGCTGTCGGCAACGAGATCGGCTTCATCCAAGGCCTGGCCAGCCATGGCGCGAAGACCCTGCTGGTGCTCGACGTGCCCGACCTCGGCAAGACGCCGACCGTGATGGATGGCGCTGCGAACGGCAGCAACACGCCCTCGGCGGCGTTCGATGCGCTCGCGTCCAACCTGTCTGCGCAATACAATGCGGCGCTGGAGAGCCAGTTGCCCGGGGTCGCCGGCATCAAGGCGACGGTGGTGGACGCCTACGGGCTGATCGACAGCGCCGTTGCCGACCCGGCGGCCTACGGCGTCAGCAACGTGACCACGCCGGTGTGGACCGGCAACTTCCAGGACGCCAACAGCGGGACGCTATCGAGCACGAACATCCTGACGCAGGATCAATCGCTGTTCTTCGACAGCCTGCACCCGACCGAGACCGGGCATCAGGGCATCGCGGCGCTGGCGGAGCAGGCGCTGGCGGGCGGCGCCAATCCGGGCAACGAGGTTGCCAATGTCTATGAGGCGGTGCTGCAACGGGCGCC
>CAXTFY010000109.1:0-14122 GCA_964243265.1 uncultured Acetobacteraceae bacterium
GGACAGCCTCGACACGGTCGAGCTGGTCATGGCGTTCGAGGAAGCGTTCGGCGTGGAGATCCCCGAGGATTCCGCCGAGAAGATCAGCACCGTCAAGGACGCGATCGACTACATCGAGAAGCAGAAGGCCGCGTAGGCCCAAGGCGTCAAGGATGGCAGGGGCGATGCGCCGTGTGGTCGTGACGGGCATGGGCATCGCCTGCCCGCTCGGCCTAGGGGTGGAGCGGGTCTGGCGGCGGCTGGTGAACGGCGAAAGCGGCATCCGCGCCATCCAGTCCTTCGACACGACGGAGCTGACGGCAAAGATCGCCGGGCAGGTGCCGCTGGGGACGCGGACCGAGGGCGGGCTGGACCTCAGCGAGTGGATTCCCATCAAGGACCAGAAGAAGATGGACCGCTTCATCCACCTCGCGGTGGTGGCGGCCAGCGAGGCGGTCGAGGACAGCGGCTGGGTGCCGCCCGATGAGGACGAGCGCTGTGCCACTGGCGTGATGATCGGCTCCGGGATCGGCGGCCTGGGCACCATCTACGACGCGTCGGTGATGGTCTACACGGGGAAGGCCCGGCGGCTGTCGCCATTCTTCATTCCCTCGGCGCTGATCAACCTGGCCTCCGGGCATGTTTCCATCAAGTACGGCTTCAAGGGGCCGAACCATTCGGTGGTGACGGCCTGCGCGACCGGGGTCCACGCCATTGGCGACGCAGCCCGGCTGATCGCCTGGGGCGACGCGGACGTGATGGTGGCCGGCGGGGCCGAGGGCGCAGTGAACGAGCTTGGCATGGCCGGGTTCTGCGCCAGCCGGGCGCTGTCCACCAACTTCAACGGCAACCCGACCGCGGCCAGCCGCCCGTGGGACCGCGACCGCGACGGCTTCGTCATGGGCGAGGGCGCAGGGGTCGTGGTGCTGGAGGAACTGGAGCACGCGCAGAAGCGCGGGGCCAAGATTTACGGCGAGGTCGGCGGCTACGGCATGTCCGGCGACGCCCACCACATCACCGCCCCGGCCGAGGGCCACGAAGGCGCCTACCGCGCGATGAAGGCTGCCTTCCGCAACGGCGGCATGCAGCCCGGCGACGTGCAGTACGTCAACGCCCACGGCACCAGCACCCCCCTGGGCGATGATCTGGAGCTGGAGGCCATTGAGCGCTTCTTCGGCGACGACGCCCGCGGCCTGGCCATGTCCTCGACCAAGTCCGCCACCGGCCACCTGTTGGGCGCAGCCGGCGCCATCGAGGCGATCTTCTCGCTGCTCGCCATCCGCGACGGCATCGTGCCGCCCACGCTGAACCTGGAAAACCCGAGCCGGGAGAGCGTGATCGACCGGGTGCCGCTGCATGCGCAGGAGCGCCGGGTGGACGTTGCGTTGTCCAACAGCTTCGGCTTCGGCGGCACCAATGCCAGCATCCTGTTCAAGCGCGCCGCCTAACGCCGACCTGGCTGGAGCATGAAGCGCGCGGTGGCTGTTGTTCTCGTCCTGCTGCTGCTAGCGGGCGGTGCGGCGGCCTTGGCCCTGTGGGCCTACAACCAGCCTGGCCCGTTGCCGGCGGCCCAGGCGGTCGTCGTGCCGCATGGCGGTATCGAGCAGGTCGCGGAGGCATTGGCGCGGGACGGCGTGATCGCCAGCCCGTTACGGCTGCATGTGGCCGTGTTCGCCACCGCCGGCGAAGGCCCCCTGCACGCCGGGGAGCTTGAGTTCCCTGCCGCCGCCAGCCTGCACCAGGTGCTGGCCGTGCTGCGGACCGCCAAGCCGATCCAGCACCACGTCACCATCCCGGAGGGCCTGACCGCCGCCCAGGTGGCAACCTTGCTGGACCGCACCCCCGTGCTGGAGGGCGATCCCGTGATGCCGGCGGAGGGCGGGATGCTGCCCGAGACCTATGCCTTTGACCGCGGCACCACCCGCGCCGCCCTGGCCGAGCGCGCCGCCCGCGACATGGACCGCGCCCTGGGGCGCGTCTGGGCCGAGCGCAGCCCTACCCTGCCGCTGGACAGCCCGCGCGATGCGCTGATCCTGGCCAGCATCGTCGAGCGGGAAACGGCCAAGCCGGAGGAGCGCCCACATATTGCAGCGGTGTTCCTGAACCGGCTGCGGATTGGCATGAAGCTGCAATCGGACCCCACGGTGGCCTACTCGGCCAGCGGCGGCACCGGGGTGCTGAGCCATGGGCTGACGCGGTCGGAGCTGGAGCGGGATGATCCCTACAACACGTATCGGATCGGGGGTTTGCCGCCGGGTCCGATCTCCATGCCGGGGCTGGCCGCGTTGCGGGCGGTGACGCAGCCGGCGCAGTCGGACGACCTGTACTTCGTGGCGGACGGCACGGGCGGCCACGTGTTCGCCCGCACGCAGGAGGAGCACCTTCGGAACGTCGCGCACTGGCGCGAAGTGGAGCGGGCGAGGCGGCAGCCGTGACCCCGCCGCCGTCCTCGCCGGCACCCCCGGCTGTGGCATCCCCGGCTGTCGCGTCCATGACCGGGTTCGCCCGCACGGAGGGCGCCGCCGCCGGGCTGACCTGGGCCTGGGAGCTGCGTAGCGTGAACGGGCGCGGCCTGGATGTGCGCCTGCGGCTGCCACCGGGCTTCGACGCGCTGGAGCCGGCGTTGCGCGACGAGGCCGGCCGCGTGCTGCGCCGCGGCAACGTGAACGGCACGCTGACCGTCAAGCGTGAGGAGCGTGCCCGCCTGGCCGCCGACCCGGCCGTGCTGGACGAACTGCTGCGCCTGGCGCTCGACTTGGCCGCCCGCATCCCCGGCGCCCCGCCGCCGCGCGCCGAGGCGCTGCTGGCCATGCCCGGCGTGCTGCGCGCGGCTGCGGTGGAGGAGGGCGTGGCACCTGCTGCCATCGCCGCCGTGCAAGCTGGCTACACCCAGGCGCTGGCCGGCCTGTCCGCGGCCCGGCTCGCGGAGGGCGCGCGCCTGGCGGTCCTGCTGGGTATGCAGCTTGACGAGGTGGCGGCCCTGCACGCGCGGGCAACGGCGGAGGCGGCCGATCAGCCCGCCCTGCAGCGCGCCCGCATGATGGAAAGCCTGGCCGCCCTGCTACGCGACCAGCCCCTGATACCCAATCAGCCCCGCCTGCCGGAGGACCGCATCGCCGCCGAGGTTGCGTTGCTCGCCAGCCGGTCCGACGTGCGGGAGGAGTTGGACCGGCTGACCGCGCATCTGGCCGCCGCCCGCGTCCTGCTGGCCGATGGCGCGGCGGTCGGGCGCCGGTTCGACTTCTTGGTGCAAGAGTTCGTGCGGGAGGTGAACACGCTGTGCAGCAAGTCCGCCTCGGTCCCGCTGACCGCGACCGGGCTGCAACTGAAGGCCACGGTCGAGCAGATGCGCGAGCAGGTGCAGAATGTCGAGTAGCCCCGGGCCCAGAC
This sequence comes from uncultured Acetobacteraceae bacterium, assembly GCA_964243265.1. Taxonomy (GTDB): domain Bacteria; phylum Pseudomonadota; class Alphaproteobacteria; order Acetobacterales; family Acetobacteraceae; genus DASWOJ01. The sequence continues at coordinate 3,370 of CAXTFY010000109.1, forward strand.
CCAGCTTGCCCAGGCGAGGCGTGTGCCTGGTTCTGGCGGCGCCCTCTGGCGCGGGAAAAAGTACGATCACCCGCGCCTTGCTGGCCCTGGAGCCTGCGCTGTCGCTGTCGATCAGCGCCACCACCCGCGCGCCGCGGCCCGGCGAGCAGGATGGCGTCCACTACCACTTCCGCACCCAGGCCGAGTTCGGCGCCATGGTGGCGGCCGGCGACCTGCTGGAGTGGGCGGAGGTGTTCGGCCGCAGCTATGGCACTCCCCGCGCGCCGGTAGAGCGGGCGCTGGACGCCGGGCAGGACGTAGTGTTCGACATCGACTGGCAGGGTTTCCGCCAACTGCGCCAGGCGCTTCCGGCGGACGTGGTGGGCGTGTTCATCCTGCCGCCGTCGCTGCCAGCCTTGGAAACTCGCCTGCGCCGCCGCGCCGGGGACAGCACGGAGGAGATCGCCCGCCGCATGGCCGCAGCCCGGGACGAGATGTCGCATTGGGCCGAGTTCGACCACATCGTCGTCAACGCCGACCTGGACCTGACCATCGCCGAGGTCCGCGCCGTGCTGCACGCCGCCCGCTGCACCACCGCGCGCCAGCCCGGGATTGCGGCCTTCGTGGACGGCCTGACCAGCCCTTGACCACGCTGCTCCCTCTCCCTCCGGGAAAGGGCCGGGGTGAGGGGGTCTTCGGGCGTGATCCCCGGCTTGGGCAGCGCATTCCCGGCAACGTTGGCGGTGCCTGGCCATGCAGGCAAGCCCCCCTCACCCCGGCCCTCTCCCGGAGGGAGAGGGAGCAGGAAGCATCCGGCCTTTGACGGCCCTTGCCATGGCTGATTAGCTCACGACGGGGAAACGAGCCGGTGCCATACACCTTCCACTTCGGCGACATCTGGGCCGCCCGCGACGAGCTGTTCTGGGGCACGGCGCTGACGCTGGAGCTGTCTGCGGCTTCGATGGTGCTCAGCCTGGTCGTGGCGGTGTTCGGCGCCCTCGCCCGCACCAGCGGGCCGCGCTGGCTGCGGATGCTGGTGTCCGCCTACGTCGAGGCCATCCGCAACACGCCGTTCCTGGTGCAGGTGTTCCTGATCTTCTTCGGCCTGCCGGCGGTCGGCGTGCGGCTGGACCCCGTGCCGTGCGCGATCATCGCCATGGTGCTGAACGGCAGCGCCTACACCATCGAGATCATCCGCGCCGGCATAGAAAGCATCGGTCCCGGCCAGTCCGAGGCCGCCCGCGCCCTGGGCCTGCACCGGCTGCAGGTGTTCCGCCTGGTCGTGCTGCCGCAGGCGTTGCGCGCCGTGGTGCCGCCGCTCGGCAGCCAGTTCATCCTGCTGATGCTGAACTCCTCCATCGTGTCGGTGATCTCGGCGGAGGAGCTGACGGCGGCGGCGCAGGACATCCAGTCCCGCACCTTCCGCAGCTTCGAGGCCTACATCGTCGCCACGGCGATCTACTTCGGGCTGTCCATGCTGTTCACCGGCGCCTTCGCCGCGGCCGGACGCCTGGCCTTCGCCCAGCCGGCGAGGCGCTGATGCGGGCGCTGACCTGGAACGACCTGCTGTTCCTGCCGTATGCCGCGCGCTGGACGGTGGTGTTGTCGGCCTCGGCGTTCGTCGGCGGCGGGGTGGTCGGGCTGGCCATCGCGTTGATGCGAGTATCCGCGGCACGGGCGCCGCGGTGGCTCGCCATTGGCTACATCCGGGTGTTCCAGGGAACGCCGCTGCTGCTGCAACTGTTCCTGGTGTTCTTTGGCGGGGACATGCTGGGGGTCGGGCTGGGGGCGTATGCGTCGGCGGTGCTGGGGCTGTCGCTCAATGCCGGGGCGTTCCTGGGGGAGATCTGGCGCGGGTCGATCCAGGCGGTGCCGCCGGGCCAGGCGGAGGCGGCGCGGGCGCTGGGGCTGGGCTACGGCGCGCGGATGCTGCGCGTGGTGGGGCCGCAGGCGCTGCGGCTGGCGACGGCGCCGACGGTGGGGTTCCTGGTCAACCTGGTGAAAAGCACCTCGCTGGCGGCGGTGATCGGCTTCGTCGAGCTGACGCGGGCGGGGCAGTTGCTCAACAACGCGACGTTCCGGCCGTTCGCGATCTTCGGCACTGTCGCGCTGATCTACTTCCTGCTTTGCTGGCCGCTAACCTTGGCCAGCCGCCAGTTAGAGCGGCGGCTGGGCCGAGCCTACAAGCAATGAACGATCATCCGGGGGGATGCACATGCGGCGGCCCATTTTCAAGCATTTGGCACTCAAGCCCCTTGCCATGGCGCTGGCGGCCCTAGCGCTGGGCGTGGTGCTCGGCACCGCGCACGCCCGGGCGCAGACGGTGGACGAGATCGTCAGCCGTGGCGCCATCAACATCGGCGTGCTGATCGACCTGCCGCCGTACGGCCTGCTGAACGACAAGCAGGAACCGGACGGCTACGACATCGAGGTCGCGCGGATGCTGGGCAAGTACATGGGCGTCAAGGTGAACCTGGTGCAGCTCACGGGGCCGAACCGGCTGCCGTTCCTGGTGACGGGCAAGGTGGACCTGATCGTCGCCACGTTCGGCATCACGCCGGAGCGGGCCAAGCAAGTGATGTTCAGCATCCCCTACAGCGCCATCGAGAACACCGTTTATGGCCCCAAGGGCAAGGAGATCAGCGGGATCAGCGACCTGAAGGGCCTGCGCGTCGGCGTGCCGCGCGGCACCGTGCAGGATGTGCTGCTGACCGGCGCCCTGGGGAGCAGCGCGCGGATGATGCGGTTCGACGACACGCCCAGCACCTACCAGGCGCTGCTGACGGGGCAGGTGGACGCGATGGCGGAGACCGGGCTGACGTTCGACGGCGTGATGAAGCAGAACCCCGGCGCCGACATCGCCAAGAAGTTCGTGCTTCTGCGCCAGCCGAACGGGATCACCATGCGGGCCAACCAGTTCAACCTGCACCAGTGGGTCAACACGTTCGTTTACTACGTGAAGAACAACGGCGAGCTGGACGCCCTGCACCGCAAGTGGTTCGGCGTGCCGCTGCCGGATTTGCCGGTGTTCTGACATCGCTTGCTCTGGGGCTTGGCCTGATGGGAGGTATCGTCATGCGGGCCGTGCTCGCGGCGCGGCAGTCCAGAGGCTATGGAGGCAGCATGCCGGTCCGCTGGCGCCTGCATTGCCGAGTCGCCGTGCTTGCCGCAACGATGGACGAGAAGGGCAGGCAGGAACCGACGGGCAATGGTGGGCACCGTCGGGTTTGAACTACTGGCCTGCTGATTAGGCGGTAGCGGGTCCAAGGTCCCGCACAACGTGCTCGCCGATCAGGCCCTCGCAACTTTGCGGCTGCCCTCTGGCACTGCCGAAGAAGAACGAAACCGGCGGCGACAGGCGCGACCACCGCCGGGATGGCGTTCAAGCCGGCGGACGGGGTCGAGGGCATGATGGCGGCGCAAGCGGCGGGGTTGCACGCCGCCTCAATGGGATATCTGCGCCGGGCCATGATGGCGGAGCAGCCCGCGCAGGCATCGGACCAACTGCGCCGGCAGCGCGCGTCGCAACAAGATACGACGCTGGACATATCTCTTCGGACGTGCAACGAGCTATACGCTGCTATGGCTAATACCGTACGGCGATTAGCTCGGTGTCATACGGAGCAGATTTCACGTCGCAACCGCGATTGTAGCATATTCGTTTGGACCGTTTGAGCTATGTGCATTCTACTCGTCGAGGACGAAAGGCTGATCCGCACCATGTGCGCCGAGGTGCTGATGGATGACGGCTTTGCAGTGCGCGAAGCCGAGGACGGCGACCATGCCTCCGTCCTGATCGCGCAGGACCCAGGCATCTTTACCCTGCTTGTGACGGACATCCACATGCCTGGGAGCCTGGACGGCACCGGGGTTGCTCGCTTGGTGCGGACATATCGCCCGGATTTGCCGATCATCTACATGACTGGCAGGCCCGACTTGCTCAACTCCCTCCAGCCTTTCGGACCCAAGGAAACCATGCTCCGGAAACCCTTCACGCTGTATAACCTGTTGGCCACTGTCCAATGGCTAGTTCGCCACGGCAGGCAAGACAAAGCAGGCAGGTCACCACCACCTCACCGCCCCATGCTGAGCCACTAGCTGTAACGGCGCGCAGTGATGTATGCCCCGGCATGCAATCAAGGACGGTTTCCGGCGCACATTGAGTCGGGAACCTAGCTTAGGACGCTAGGACCGGGCACGGTCCCAACCTTGCCGACGCACCTGGTGCCGATCCAAACCTCGGCCTGATTGCTGCGGGTGCCATCAAGCATCTGCCGCGCCTGCACACACGCGTCCTGGTCGTCATTGCATGTCGCGTCTACACCGCTCGCAATGTGTCCGCCGTTACAAAGAAGGTATATCCGATAGTCGGCCATCGTAACTCTCCATACCTTGCAAGGCGGGAGGGCAACTGCCTCTCAGTCACCGATGCCTTGGGATGGACCCCTGCCGGTAATCTGGGCGAATATAGGCGCAAAAACTCACAAAGGCGAGAGCAGTCTTTCTATGACTATACTTAATGTAAGTTGTTAACATCACCTTACCACACCGATGTTGGGTGGGGTGCGGGGCTGACCGCCATGGCCGCCCGCTCGGGCCTGGCCGCCATCACCCTGGCCGTCGATGCCCGGCCTCAGCAGACCGCGCGGAACCGGCGCAAGCCGCTGGTGCTGCGCCTGGTCGTCCGGACCGGGCCGCGGCCGTACGACTCGGCGGACACCGGCGGCGACCCTGCCGCCAGCCTGACGTGCTCCCCAAATGACACATTCGCAACGGCGCAGTCGATAATCATACCTGGAAACGATGGGTGCCGCACAATTGCCTTGAACTTACCCTATCGTTGCGCCGCTGATGATGCGAAACTTACCTCTCACAACCAAGGCGGTTCCATGCGTAGTGCCCTCATAGCCCTTTCACTGATCGCCGGCGTGCTCGCAGGCGCGCCGTTGCTGTCCACCGAGGCCTCGGCTGCCCCGGTCCTTGCAGCGCCGATGCTGCAGGCTGCGGTGGCTGTCGGTGAGCAAGCTGCCGTTCAACCGGTGCAATACTATTATCGCAACCATCGCCGTTACTATCGCCGCCACCGCCACTACTAACCGCGTGACGAACAGCCCGCCCCAGCCGACCGGCTGGGGCGGGCTGCCCTAACGGGAGCCGTCTCCCCGTAGCCGCCCAACCTCATGCGCCTGGGCCATGCCGCGGATCATCGCCTCCAAGTCCTCCTCCACCAGCCCGCGCGACCTGGATTGCGTGTCGGCCAGGGACGAAAATGCCGAGGCGCCGAGCGGCGCACGCATCAAGTGGCAGGCTGCCTGATCCCCGGCAGAGCAGTCCTCCGCCAGCCGCGCCATGAAGGCGGATTGAGGCTCGGCGCACCCGGCCAGCAAGAAACCCAGGAACAGCGAGAGCTTAGGCCGGACCATGCTGCACTCCTGCTTGCGCCAGGCGCGTTCCCAGGCGGCCGACGCTAGCCAGCGACAGCATTCGGAAATCGCTGACAAGGGACCATAGGGAACGTCCGAAGATCTCTGCCCGGTTGCCCTCCGGAGCCAGATGCGCCGCCCAGCCAAAACCGTATCCATCCAGCCGCACCAAGAAGCGCCAGCTTGAGAGCACCCCGGCCGCAACGCACAACAGCACCAGGGCGCCGCCGGCATAGTGCATGGCGCGGGTAGCCGGGCGGCTATGCGCGCGCAGGTAGCGCAGCCAGAACTCGGGATACGTCATCGTGTGACAATAGGGCAAATCCTAGCCGCCGGGTATTCGTGGTTCGGCCAGCCGCTGTTCGGCCACCGCGCGCCACGGCGCGTCCGGCGGAGCCGCGGCGAGCGCACGGCGGAACAGAGCGGCGCTGCTGTCGCTGACCCCGCCGGCGGCCCGGACGGTTGCCTCGGCGGTGCGGGCGGCCAGCGTCGCATCGAACTTGTCCTTCAGGGCGGTGCGCCAGGCGGCGGCGGCGGCGGCGTCGTTGCCCCTGGACTCCTCGACATTGCCCAACAGCACGTAACCCTGGCGGGCCTGGTCGGTCGTCGGGTCCATGCTGGCCAGGCGCTCCCGCAACTGGCCGATCAAGGCCGCTTCCTCCGCCGCCTGGCGCTGGGCGGCAGAAGCTGGCCCTGCGGATGGCAGGGATGGCACGCCACGGACCAAGTACAGCCCGAGCGCCAGGACCGGCACCAGGCCAAGGGTGGCGAACAACGGCCAGCGCACGCCCGGATTGGCCACGGGTTCAGCCCCTTCCGCCGCGGCGAGCAGGCGACGCTGCACCTCTAGCCGGGCGGTCGCATGCTCGGCGGGGAGGATGCGGCCCTCGGCCAGGTCACGATCCAGCTCGGACAGTTGGGCGCGGTGCAGCGACAGGGCGGGGTCCCGTCCACCCCGGGCCTCCACCTGGCGGCGCAGCACGACGAACAGCGGCGCCAGGGCGGCGGCGGCCAGCAACAAGATCGCCAGCCAGATCATGACCCAGTCAGGGCATCCAAGCGACGGCGTTCAGCCTCGCTCAAGGGGGCGGCTGGGGCCGGGGCGCGGCGCCGGGCCATCAGGGCGAAGCCCAGCCCGGCCAGCACCGCCAGCACCGGGGACGCCCACAGCACCGCCGTCACCGCCGTCACGGGCGGGCGCAGACGCACGAAGTCACCGTAGCGGGCCACCACCCAGGCGGTTGCCTGGTCGTCGCCGTCACCGGCGGCGATGCGGCCGCGCACCAGGCGGCGCAGGTCCTTGGCAAGGTCGGCGTTGCTGTCCTCGATGCTTTCGTTCTGGCACACCAAGCAGCGCAATTGGCGGCCGACGGCTTCCGCGCGGGCCTCCTGGGCAGGGTTGGGCAGCATCTCATTGGGATCGCTGATGGCGTGGGCGGGCGCGGACAGCAGCATCAGCAACGGCAGAACCAACGCTGCCTTCCCCCTCTCCCTCCGGCAGAGGGCTGGGGTGAGGGAGCGGGCAATTGCAGACTTCCCGCGTGAAAGCGCTGGTCCGGCATCAGCACCGTTCGGTCGCTGCGGGACTCCCTCACCCCGGCCCTCTCCCGGAGGGAGAGGGAGAAGATAGCCAGCCATCATGCAATCTCCGCCAGGGCGGGGCGAAGCTGCTCGTCCACGGCGTCCGGGGTCAGCGGACCGGCGATGCGCCATCGCACCACCCCATGGCTGTCCAGCAAGTAGCTTTCCGGCACGCCATACACCCCGAAGTCGATGGCCACCTGCCCCGGCGCGTCCCGTGCAATGCGGTTATAAGGGTTGCCACGGCTGGCCACGAAACCCGATGCCGCTGGCACGGTGTCCTTGTAGGCAATGCCCCAGATCGGCAGGCCCGTCTTCGATAGCTTCATCAGCTCGGGATGCTCAATCACGCAGGGCACGCACCAGCTTGCGAAGAAGTTGACCAGCACCGGCCGGCCCAGCGCCACCAAGTCAGCACTCCCGAACCCCTGGCCCGGCGCCTGTGCCGGCAGGTCGAAGTTCGGCACACGGCGCCCGATCAACTGGCTCGGCACGTCATGCGGGTCGAACCGCCCGGCCTTCATCTTTCCCAAGATGGAGTAAAAGCCTGCACCAGCCACCACGGCGACACCAAACGGCGCGAGCAACAGGGCGCGTCGGTTCACCTCAACCCCCTCACGCCACTGCGGAGCCGGGCCGCACCTTGGCCCGGGCCGGCGCTCCTACCCGGGTACGGCGGTCCAGCAACGACAACCCACCGCCTCCAGCCATCACCAATGCGCCCAGCCAAATCCACGGCGCCAACGGATTATAGTGCAGGCGCATGACGGCAGCCCCATCACGCTCCTCACCCAGCACGGTATAGATGTCGGCGAGACCATTGGTATGAATGGATGCCTCGGTGGTCGTCATACGCTGCACGGGGAAGGTGCGGCGGGACGGCTCGACCCTGGCGACCAGGTTGCCATCATGCGTGATGGTTAGGGTGGCAACACGCTCCTCGTAGTTCGGTCCCGGCTGGTCGCGCACACCCTCCAGGGTCCAGACGTAACCGGCGGCCTCCGCCGTCTCGCCGGGGCGGAGGAGCACGACGCGCTCGGTGGCGAACGACATGCCGGCGATGCCCGCCACCACGACTCCCATGCCAGCGTGCCCCAGCGCAGTGCCCCAAGTCTGCAGCCGCAAGCCGCGCAGCCGGGCCATGCTGTCACCGATGGGGATGCGGAACAGCCGGATGCGCTCGACCAACTCGGCGAAGGCGCCCAGCACCAACCAAGCCGCCAGGCCGAACGCGGCCGCCGCCAAGCCATGCGCCGGACCCATCGCCGCCATCAGGCCAACGGCCAGTGACGCCAACGCAACCCACCACAGCCGCAGCAGCGCCGGGCGTAACTGCGCGCGCTTCCAGGCCATGGTCGGCGCCACCGTCATGGCGGCGAACACCGGGAGCGCCATCGGCAGCACCGTCGCGTTGAAGAACGGCGCGCCCACCGAGATCTTGTGGCCGAACAGCAGGTCGGCGATCAGCGGCCACATCGTCCCGGTGATCACCACGGTGGCGATGCTGCACAGCATGATGTTGTTGAACACCAGCGCACCCTCCCGCGACAGCGGCGCGAACAGCCCGCCCGGCGCCAGCACCGGCGCCCGGAACGCGAACAGCAGCAAGGACCCGCCGATCACCAGCCCCAGCAGCCCTAGGATGAACACGCCCCGCGTCGGGTCGTTGGCGAACGAGTGCACGGAGTTCAGGATGCCCGACCGCACCAAGAAGGTGCCGGACAGCGACAGCGAGAACGTACCGATGGCCAGCAGCACCGTCCAAACCTTCAGCGCCTCCCGCTTCTCCACCACGATGGCGGAGTGCAGCAGCGCGGTCCCGGTCAGCCAAGGCAGCAGGGAGGCGTTCTCGACCGGGTCCCAGAACCAGTAGCCGCCCCAGCCCAGCTCATAATACGCCCACCAGGAGCCGAGCGCGATGCCGCCGGTCAGCAGGCACCAACTCGCCAGCGCCCACGGCCGCACCCAGCGGCCCCAGGCGGCGTCGATCCGGCCCTCCAGCAATGCCGCTACGGCGAAGGCGAACGGCACCGCGAAGCCGACGTAGCCCGCATAAAGGATGGGCGGATGGAAGGCGAGGCCGGGGTCCTGCAACAGCGGGTTCATGTCCCGGCCATCCAGCGGCGCCGGGAATAGCCGGGCGAAGGGGTTGCTGGCCAGCAGCGCGAACAACAGGAACCCGGCGCTGCTGCCGCCCAGCACGCCGATCACTCGTGCCCGCAGCGCCGACGGCAACCCGCGCCCGAACGCCGCGACGGCCCCGCCGCACAACGCCAGGATCAGCGCCCACAGCAGAATGGAACCCTCGTGGTTACCCCAGGCGCCGGTTATCTTATACAGCAGCGGCTTCAGGGTATGGCTGTTCTCCGCAACGTTGAGAACGGAGAAGTCATCGGCGATGCTGCTCCACACCAGGCACAGGAACGACGTGCCGAGCGCCAGCAACTGCCCGACGGCAATGGCCGGCGCCGCCGCCATCAACCGTGCGTCGTTGCGGTGCGCCCCCCAGATCGGCAGCACGGTCTGCGCAATCGCCAACGCGCACGCCAGGGCCAAGGCGAAATGGCCAAGTTCAGGAATCATGCCAGCCGTCCCTCAATGCTGTCGTCGCCGGCCGCCCTTGCGATGCGGCTATCCAGGGACGGCAAGCACAGCCCATACGGCGTTGGCTTGCCGTGCCGACGGCGGCTCGCAATAACCATGGATGGAACCGGCTTCATCCGCCTGCCTTCGTGTTGTCGGTCGTCAGCGTATTCCAGGTGGCGGCCGGCGGCGGCGGCCCCTGCTCGGGATGCCACTGCCCCGTGCGCTTCAGGGCATCCGCGACATCCTTCGGCATATAGGTCTCATCGTGCTTCGCCAGCACTTCCTGCGCCCGGAACGTGCCATCCGGCTGCAGCACGCCCAAGGTCACCGCGCCCTGTCCCTCACGGAACAGGTCAGGCAAGATGCCGACATAGGACACATCCACCGAGGCCCGGCCGTCGGTGATGCGGAACCGCGCCGTCGGTTGGCCGCGGTCCTGGTCTCGATGCACGCTGCCAGCCTCGACCAAGCCACCCAGCCGCAAGGTGCGGCCCGGCGAAGCGACATGCGAGGCCAGGTCGGACGGCGCCACGAAGAACACGATGTTGTCGCTGAACGCCGTCAGCCCCAGCGCCGCGGCGGAGCCGACGCCGATGCCGCAGGCCACCACGATCCAAAGGCGGCGGCGTTTGCGTGTCATGTCCGTACCTCTGCCCGGGGATCGATGGCCGCCAGCCGCCGCCGCGCCCGCACCAGCCGCTGCCCTGCCGCAACGGCGAATACGATCGGAACCGCAAGGCCCAACCCATAGGTCGCAACAATGAACGGAAGGTGCGTCATGCGCGGTCCGCCCGGGCCATCAGCAGGCCGCGGATGCGCCGCTCCATCACCGCCGCCCGGGTGCGGGCCATGACGATGGCCGCGAACGTCAGCGTGAAGCCCAGCGCGCACACCAGCAACGGCCACAGCATGGAATGCGACATGGTGGGCGCGCCGGTCAGGGTGATGGTCGCCGGCTGGTGCAGGGTGTTCCACCACTCGACGCTGAACTTGATGACCGGCAGGTTCACCACGCCCACCAGCGCCAGGATCGCCCCAGCCCGGTAGCCGCGCACCGGATCGTCAAAGGCGCGCACCAGGGCGATATGGCCGAGATACAGGAAGAACAGCACCAGCACCGAGGTCAGCCGCGCGTCCCACACCCACCAGGCGCCCCACATCGGCTTGCCCCACAGGCTGCCGGT
>CAXTFY010000110.1:0-14058 GCA_964243265.1 uncultured Acetobacteraceae bacterium
CGGTGTGGGAGGCCATCGCCCTCCGTGCGCCAGCCCGGCCTGCGGCAGCCGCCGACTCGGCGCCCGCCAGCACGCCCGGCCCCTTGCCGGACCTGCTATGCTGCGACACGTGCGAGCTGGCCTGCCGTCCCGCCGGCCCGGACGCGCCTCGCGGCTCGGACGCGCGCCGCGGCCTAGACACGCGCTGCCCTCGGTGCGGCGCCGCGCTGCACCGGCGCAAGCCCAACAGCCAGGCGCGCACGGCGGCGCTGACCCTGGCGGCGCTGGTGTTCTATGTGCTGGCGAACGTGTTCCCGGTGCTGACCGTCATCCAGGTCGGCCGCGGCAGCCCGAGCACCATCCTGAGCGGGGTGTGGGAGCTGGCCCTGGCCGGGGACTGGTCGCTGACGGTCATCGTGTTCGGCGCCAGCGTTGCCGTGCCGGTGCTGAAGATCCTTGGGCTGGGCGCCATGCTGCTCATCGTGCTGCGCCGGCGGCCGGGCCAGCAGGGCGGCCGCACGGAGCATCACCTGCGGCAGATCACGGCCTTGTACCGGGTGATCGCCGTCATCGGGCGCTGGTCGATGATCGACATCTTCATGGAGAGCATCCTGTCCGCGCTGGTGCAGTTCGGCTCCGTCGCCGAGGTGACGACCGAGCCGGGGGCGCTGGCGTTTGCCGCCACGGTCCTGCTGACCATCTTCGCCGCCGAGGGGTTCGATCCGCGCCTGATGTGGGACGCGCCCGCCCGATGAGCGGCCAGCAGGGCAAGCCCGGCGGCGGGGACGGCCGGGACCCAGACGGACCTGACCCAGGGGCACCTGACGCTCGCGGGCCTGACGCTGGCAAACCTGACGCTCGCGGGCCTGACGAAAGCGGCCAGGATGCCGTCGTGCGCCGCCGCCGGCTGTCCTGGGTATGGCTGATCCCGCTCGCCAGCCTGCTGATCGGCGGTGGCCTGCTGTGGACCACCCTGGCCCGGCGTGGCCCCCTGGTGCGGGTCACCTTCGACACCGCCGAGAGCCTCCAGGCCGGCCAGAGCCAGGTCAAGTTCAAGGACATGCAGATGGGCACCGTGCAGGGCTTCGAGCTGACGCCCGACCGCAAGCACGTCGTGACCACCATCCGCATGACCGCTGAGTCCGAGGAGCTGCTGACCGAGGGCGCGCAGTTCTGGGTGGTGAAGCCCCGGGTGTATGCAGGGGACATCACGGGGCTGAACACCATCCTGACCGGCACCTACATCGCCCTGCAACCCGGCGAGGCCGGCCAGCCTGCCCGGCGCACGTTCACCGGCCTGGTCAACCCGCCCACCCTGATGCCGGACCAGCCTGGCCGGGCGTTCAACCTGACGGCCTCGCGTCTGGGGCCGATCAACCTGGGCACGCCGGTGTTCTTCCATGACCTCGACGTGGGCCGGGTAGTCGGCTGGGACTTCACCGGCATGGCCGAGAAGGTGACGCTGCACATCTTCGTCAACGCGCCCTATGCCGGGTGGGTGCACGGGGACAGCCGGTTCTGGAACAGCTCGGGCATCGAGCTGCGGGTGGGGCCGGAGGGGGTACGGCTGCAGGTAGACAGCCTCAAGGCGGCGGTGCTGGGCGGCATCACCTTCGACACCCCCACGGGACTGGATCAGGCGGCGGCCAGCGCGGCGGGGGACAGCTTTCCCCTGTATGCCAACCAGGAGGAGGCCGAGACCGCGACGGCGCGGCGCCGGGCGACGCTTGCCAGCTACTTCACGGGTTCGGTGGGCGGCCTGGCGGTGGGCGCGCACGTGACCTTGCAGGGCTTGGCCGTCGGCGACGTGACCTCGGTCGATCTGCAGTACTCCACCGACACCGACCAGACCCGGGTGCGCGTCGGCTTCGCCGTGCAGCTCGACCGGGTGAGGCCGGTCGGGGACAAGCCGGTGCAGCCGTTCCGGGACTATGTGCGCACGCTGGTCCGCGAGGGCCTGCGGGTGCGGCTGCGCGGCGGCAACCTGATCACCGGGCAGAAGGAGGTGGCGCTGGAGTTCCTGCGGGATGCAGCCCCGGCCGAGGCGGCAGAGGAGGACGACGTGCCGGTCATCCCCGCCGACAACGAGGGCGGCGGCGGGCTGGACGACCTGACCTCCACCGCGACCCAGCTCATGGCGAAGCTGGGCGCGGTGCCGTTCGCCGAGATCGGCCAGAACCTGAACGGCGTGCTGCATGGCGCGAACGAGGTGGCCAACAGCCCGCAGCTCCACCTGGCGCTGGCGCGGCTGAACAGCACGCTGACGACGGTGCAGGACACGGTGCGGCACCTGGATGCGGGCGCCGCACCGGCGCTGCGGCGGCTGCCGGCGATCGCGGCCGACCTCCAGGACACGCTGGCGCAGGTCAAGTCGCTGACGGCCTCCGTCGCAGCCGGCAGCAGCGGCGACGGCAAGTTCGGCCGCGACCTCGACCGCATGCTGACGCAGGTGTCCGAGGCGGCCGGGTCGCTGCGCATGGTCGCCGACCTGCTGACGCGCCACCCGGAGGCGCTGATCCGCGGCCGGGTTAGCCGGGTGGTGGAGTAGGGTGCTGCGCAGGGAATCGCGACCCGCGGCGGCGCTGCTGGCCCTGGCGCCGGTCCTGCTGCCAATCTTGCTTCTTGGCGGCTGCGCGTCGCCCAGCCCGAACCTGTACAGCCTGGAGCCGCGGCCCGGCGCGGTCCATCCAGGCCCGGTTCTGACAAGTCCGGTTCTGGCCAGCGGACCAACGCGCCTGCACGCGGCGGTGCGGCAGGTGGTCGTGGTGCGCGGCGTCGGCGTGCCCCGCTACCTTGAACGCGAGGAGATCGTGCGAGGGGCCGGCGGCACGCGGCTGCGGGTGGCGGGCAACGACTGGTGGGGCGAGCCGCTGCGGGTCATGCTGCGCCGCGTGCTGGTGGCCGACCTGGCGCAACGGCTGCCCGGCGCCGACGTGCTGGCCGACGAGGGGCCGATCGCGGCGCATCCGGACGCCGAGGTCGAGGTGGACGTGCAGCGCTTCGACCGGGATGCCAGCGGGCGGGATGCCGAGGGCGGGAACCCTGGCGGGCCGGTGCTGCTCGAGGGTTACGCAGCTGTCACCGGGCCGGGCCGGGCGCGCGTGCTGGACCGGCTGCGCCTGCAGGCGCCCGTGGCGGCCGATACGACCAAGGCGCAGGTCGATGCCATGAGCACCGCGCTGGGCCAGGTGGCCGACATCGTCGCCGGGCGGCTTGCGCGGTAGCGCCGGTCCGGGACCATGCCACCTGCGGGATCGATGCTTCCTGCCCCCTCTCCCTCCGGGAAAGGGCCGGGGGGAGGGAGGGCCGAGCTTGCCCCTTCAAGGACAAAATCCGCCCGCCGGCACGCGGGATCTGTTCTTGCGACTTCCCTCACCCCGACCCTCTCCCGGAGGGAAAGGGGGGCTAAGCCGGCGCAGTACCTCCACCAGGCGCATTGGCTTCCATGATCGTGCTGGCGCCTACGCCGCCCGCGGCAGGGAGATCCGCACCTCCAGGCCGCCTGTCTCCCTGTTGCGCAGGGTAATCTGCCCGCCATGGTCCAGGATGACGGCCCGCGCCGAGGTCAGCCCCAGCCCGATCCCGCCCGTCGCCCGGTTGCGCGATCCCTCCAGGCGGAAGAACGGGGTGAAGACCTGTTCGGCCACTGCCTCCGGGATGCCAGGCCCCTGGTCGCGCACCAGGACCGACGCCCCCTCGGGGCCAAGTTGCAGTTCGACATCGCAGCCGCCGCCATACTTCACCGCATTGTCCACCAAGTTGGTGAACGCCCGCTTCAGCGCCAGCGGGCGGCCGAAGAACGCCGCATGGTCCGGCCCGGCATAGGCGACCGGTCCGTCCCCAAGCCCGGCCTGGTCGTTCTGCTCATCGACCACCGTGTGCAGCAGCCCCGGGAAGTCGAACGCCGTCCCTGCCTCCGCCGCCCCGTCGTCGCTGAAGAACGCCAGCGCCGCGCCCACCATCGCCTGCATCTCGTCCACGTCGCGGAACAGCCGTGCCCGCTGGGCCGCGTCCTCGACCAGCTCGCTGCGCAGCCTGATCCGCGTCAACGGCGTGCGCAGGTCGTGCGAGATCGCCGCCAGCATGGTCGTCCGGTCGTCCACGAATCGCTGGATCCTTGCCTGCATCCCGTTGAACGCCCCCATCGCCCGGCGCAGCTCCCGCGGGCCGGTCACCGCCATCGGCGCGGCGCGGGGGTTGGCGCCGAAGCGGTGCAGCGCCTCGGTGAAGTCGCGGATCGGGCGCGACATCCGCCGGGTGGCGACGGTCGAGACCGCGGCGATGGACAGCGTCAGGAACGTCAGCGCGATGCCGAGGCGGGCGGGCCGGTTCAGCGAACCCCAGAACCGCTCGGGCACCGTCAGCACTACCCAACTGCCATCCTCAAGCCCGACGGCCAGGAACCTCGCGTCCGGGTGCAAGGCCGAGTCGGGGATCAGCCCGGCGATATCGGGCTGCACTCCGCCGAAATCGAACGTCACCACCCGCCGCTCCTGCCCGTCCAAGAGGAAGCGGTAGCTGTCCGGGCGGTGGGCGCCCGGCTGGCGCAGCGCCGTGTCTAGCCAGGCGCCGGCGGGCGATGCGGCAGGGAACCAGCCGACCCGATAGACGCGGCTGGCTGCGGTGGCGGCGGCCGGGCGCTGCGGCGCGGGGATTGCGTCCAGCACCCGCACGACGTCGTCCGCCCGCTCCAGCAGGTCCAGCTCGCGCAGCGGCGGGCGTGCCCAAACCCCGGCGAACTGCGCGAACAGCGCGCTCAGCGCCACCGCGACCACGATCGCCAGCACGGTCGTCACCGCGAAGCGCCGCCCCAGCGTGTCCGCCGGCCAGAGCCTGGCCAGGGGCCGGAGCTTGGTCAGGGGTGGGAGCCTGGTGAGGGGCCGGAGCTTGGTTAAGGGCCAAAGCTGGGGCATGCCCGATGCGGCCCTCATCCGCGCTGCACCGCTGGGGTGAAGATGTAGCCGCCGTTGCGGACGGTGCGGATCACCGAGGGGCTTTTCGCGTCCGACTCCAGCTTGCGGCGCAGGCGGCTGACCTGCACGTCGATGCTGCGGTCGAAGGCGACGTGCGCCACGCCGTGCGCGAGGTCCAGGAGCTGGTCGCGGGTCAGCACGCGCTGCGGGTGCTCGGCAAAGGCCAGCAGCAGGTCGAACTCGGCGCCGGACAGGATCATCAGCGTGTTGTCCAGCGACCGCAGCTCGCGCCGGGCCACGTCGAGGCGCCAGTTGGCGAAGCTCAGCACCGGGCGGGTCGGCTTGCTGGCGGCGGGGGCCTCGGCGGTGCGGCGCAGCACGGCCTTGACGCGGGCCAGCAGCTCCCGCGCGTCGAATGGCTTGACCAGGTAGTCGTCGGCG
This sequence comes from uncultured Acetobacteraceae bacterium, assembly GCA_964243265.1. Lineage (GTDB taxonomy): Bacteria > Pseudomonadota > Alphaproteobacteria > Acetobacterales > Acetobacteraceae > DASWOJ01. The sequence continues at coordinate 5,334 of CAXTFY010000110.1, forward strand.
CCGATTTCCAGGCCGACCACGCGGTCGGTGTGGTCGGCCATCGCAGTCAGCATGATGACCGGCAGCGTGCCCTTCGCGCGCAGCCGGCGGCACAGGCTGAAGCCGTCCTCGCCCTGCAGCATGACGTCCAGGATCACCAGGTCGATCCCGCCGGCGTCCACGGCGGCAAACATCGTGGGGCCGTCAGCGGCGACCGTCACCTCGTGGGAATGGCGGCGGAAGAAGCCCGTCAGCAGCGACAGGATATCCTCGTCGTCGTCCACCACCAGGATGTGCGGCATGCCGTTCATTCCCTCATGATCACACGTCCCATATTGCATGCCGCATGATCGCACGTGCTGGGGCCGGGCTTGATGTCGCAACGTAACCCGGATGTGTCGCGCCTGACACAAGAGGCGAGTCTCGCAACAAACTGCACATCGTGCGGCAAAGTGGGGCCGTCAGGTTCGGGAGCGTCGGAACAGGATGCCGCCCAATGCCCATCAGCCTATCGGCCAAGGCGTCTTGCCAGCGCCGCACTGCCAGCACGGCGGTGCTGCCGCTTACGGCCCGCGTCACTGCGTCGACGGAGCATCGACACCACTGCAACGTTTCGAGGAGGGCACCATGACGTTCCGCCGCATTCAGGAATGGTTCTTCCGTTCGTTCTTCCTGGCGCCATGGGTGCTGCTTCCGATGATGCCGGTGATGGCTGCGGCGCTGTGGGCCTTCGGTATTGGTTGATCTGATCCCCTTCCGCCGGGGCGGTATATGCGGCCGTCTGATCATGCCGAGGCCGCGGGTGGCGTGGCCCGGCGGTGCCGGGCCGGGTCTGGATGACCTGCTGGCCGACGACGTCATCCAAAGCATGATGCAGGCTGATGGGGTTGACCCATCCCTGGTGAGGACGCTGGTCCTGACGGTGGCCCGGACGCGCAAGGCCAGGAAGGGCGGGCGCCCGGCTGCTTGCTAGCCTGCCCTGGCGGCCGCGAGGCAGGCGCGCGGGGCGTAGCCGTGCTGCTCGCCTGCGGGACCAGGCGGGGGCGCTGTTTCAGCAGACTATGCGCCAGGGCAGCCGATCCCGATCAAGGCAGGTCGGCGGGGGCAGCCTCACGTGCGCCTGCCTTACGCACTGGCTGCCCTGAGCGCTGCCGTCACCGGGCGGGAACCCAACTGCCGTGAAAGCCGAAAGGCACCCGTTGCGGCAGCGGCACGACGGCGACCGGCCCCTGGTCGAGCGCCTGCGCGTCCAGCACGAACAGCGCGCTGCTGCCCGGTTGCGCCTGCCACACCACGGTCAGCAGCCAGCCGTCGCCCTCCAGGCTGCCGCGCGGCACGAACACCGCCTCGGACGCGCGATCCCCGGGGGGCAGGGTGAACAGGCTCCGGGTGCGGCGGTCCAGGTCGTGGTGGACGACGGCGTCGGCCCCGTCCACCTGGCAGATGCGGTATCCGTGCCGATAGGGCAGCCCGGCCCGGCGCTCGTCGATGCGCGGGAACTCGCCGGGGAGGTCGTCCAGCACCTCGCGCCGCACCGGTGACCGCCCGGTGGGATCGATCCGCCAACGGCAGAGCCGGGACGGGGAGGCCGCAGGCGGCTGGCCGTCGGCGCGGGGGAACAGCGGCGCCGTGTCGTACTCCACGACGTCCATGACGATGCTGTCTCCCGCATCACCGCCCGTGACACCCAAGGCCGGGGCATCGAAGGCGTTCATGACGTGGTAGGCGAAGCACGTGTCGAACCGCATCCAAACTAGGCTCGCCGCGCCGCGGTCCCGGCGCATCACGCCTAGGAAGCTGCCGCACGCCGGGTCCCAGGCGAAGGGCGGCTGGCCCGACCTCGCGCGGTCCAGGCTGCCGGTCAGCGGCAGCACCGGCAGCACGACATGCGCCGCGGTGACGCCGAAGTCGTGCACCATGCTGCAGTACGGGCTGTCGAACAGCTCATGCTGCGACACCTGGCCGTTGGCGTCGATGACGCCCCAGGACATGCCGCGGCTGAACGGGCCGGGGCTGGCCGGGCTGTCGGCGGCGTAGCTGAAGAACACGAGCTGCCCGGTCGCCGGGTCATGCTTCGGGTGCGCGGTGAACCGCCCCGACAAGCTGCCGAAGTCCGCATAGCCGAGCGTCAGCAGGTCGCCGGGGTCGAGCCGCGTCGGGGGGTGCGCCTCCTCCAGCGCCAGCAGGCGTTCGGCGTGCCGGATGACGTGCGTGTTGGCGACGCCGGTGTCGAGCGTCCCGGCCGCGGTGGTCAGCGGCTGGCCGAAGCCGGCGAACAGCGGGCCGCCTGCCGCCTCCTCGGCCAGGAAGCGCGGCGTCCGCACCCAGCGGTTCCGGTACTTGGCGGCGCCGTCGCCGAGCGTGATGGCGTGCACCATGCCGTCCCCGGTGAACCAGTGATATGGCGCAACCGGGGTGAACTGCGGGTTCGGCCCGTTGCGGAACAGCGTGCCCCGCAGCTCCGCGGGCAGGCGGCCCTGGACCGGCAGGCCATCCACGGCAAGCTCATCCGCGACAGGCGCGTAGTTGCCGGTGAGGAAAGGGGAGTCTGACATGGCGCGCCTCGGACGGGGGTGGTCGCGGAACGCCGCCATCCCGCCCCGGGTTTGCCGATGCAAGTCCTGTGCGGTGGTCCCAGATGCAATGGTCTCAAGCGGCGCGGCGGGCGGCCCGGCGCCGTCCGCACCCACAGGAGCCTGATATGGACGCCATCCCGGCCAGTTCCGCCGTCCCGCCTGGCCACAGTCACGTCTTCCTCGGCAGCGGCCATGAGCAGGCCGAGCGCCGGACCTGGTGGGTCATCGGGCTGTGCGGCGCGATGATGCTGCTGGAGATCGTGGGCGGCCTTGCCTTCGGCTCCATCGCCCTGGTGGCCGACGGGCTGCACATGAGCACCCATGCCGGCGCCCTGCTGCTGGCGGCGCTGGCCTACCGCTACGCCCGCCGGCACGCGCAGGACTCCCGCTTCACATTCGGCACCGGCAAGCTTGGCGACCTCGCCGGATTCACCAGCGCGGTCGTCCTGGCGATGATCGCGCTGCTGATCGGCTATGAGGCGGTCAGCCGCCTGTTCGCGCCCGTGCCGATCCGCTTCGCCGAGGCGATTCCGATCGCCGCCCTCGGCCTGGCCGTGAACGTGGCCAGCGTCTGGCTGCTGAGCGGGAGCGGCCACCATCACCACGGCCACGACCACGCGCACGGCGGCCACGACGAGGAGCACAGCATCGCCACCCCGGCCGGCGTGCTGATCCTCAGCGTGTTCGAGGACGGGGTGCCGCCGGTGTTCCGCCTGCGCCCGCAGCCTGGCGGCGCCGTCGGCGCCGCGACGGTCGAGACGGTGCGGCCGGACGGCGCGCGCCAGGTCTTCGCCATGCAGGACCGTGGCGGCTGGCTGGAGAGCGCGGGGACGATCCCCGAGCCGCATGAATTCACCGCCCATGTGCGCGTCGGCGGCGGCGAGCATGCCGTGGCGTTCGAGGAGCATGGGCCGCACGGTCACGGGGCCGCGCACCGGGACAACAACATGCGGGCGGCCGTCGTCCACGTCGTCGCGGATGCGGCCGTGTCGGTGCTGGTCATCATCGGCCTGGTGCTGGCGCGCGGCTTTGGCTGGCTGTGGATGGACCCGCTGGCCGGCCTGGTCGGCGCCTGCGTGATCGCGAGCTGGTCCTATGGCCTGGTCCGCGACACCGGCGCCGTCCTGCTCGACATGGTGCCCGACCGGCGTGTGGCGGACGGGATGCGCCAGGCGGTCGAGGCGGGCGGCGACACGCTGGCCGACCTGCACCTGTGGCGGCTCGGGCCGGGGCACCTTGGGGCCATCGTCTCGGTCGCGACGGCGCACGCGGCACGGGGACCGGACCACTACCGTGCCCTGCTCGCGCGTTTTCCCACGTTGTCGCACGTCACCGTCGAAATCCGGCGGGCCGAGGTGCGCGCGGCGTCCTGAGCCTTGCAGGCGCCAGGCTTGTATGGATGGTCTTCCGCTCCAAAGGTTACGATTCTGCATCGGCCGTTCGCCGTCATTGCGGGCCGGCTTCGGCGCGGCATAGGGGGCTGCATGAACTGCGCTCCGGTCTGGCGGCCCCTGGATTGCCGCGTCGCAAACGCTCCTCGCAATGATGAACGGGAGGCTGGAGAACCGGTCAGGGCAAGGGGCGGCTGGTGTCACACGAAGCCGCCGGGTTGCGACCGCTGCGCCGTCACCGCTAGCCGCTTTCGCAGCGGCCTCAGGTGGCCGGCTGCGGACGGGCACCCCTGCGCGAGATGCTGACCACCGCGCCAATCGCGGCGAACCATGCCCCGGTTTGCAGGCAAGTGACCGCGCCGGCGGCGCCGCGCAGCCCGAAGATCAGCGCCACCAGGGCCGTGCCGAGCGACCACCCCACCGTGCGCGCGACGGCCACCATGCCGCTCGCCGCCCCGCTGCGGTCCGACGGCCCGGCCGTCATCATGGTGACGTTGTTGGGCGTCTGATAGAACCCGAAGCCCAGCCCGCACACCCCCATGCGCCACGCCACGTCCCAATCCGCCGGGGTGGCCGGCATTACCGCCAGCAGCAGCAGCCCCGTCGCCAGCACCGTCATGCCGATGCTGCCCAGCACCGCGGCCGGATACCGCGCCACGAGCCGCCCGGCCACCGGCGCCGCGACCGCGACCAGCAGCGGCCAGGGCGTCACCAGCAGCCCTGCCGCCACCGGCGACCGGTGCATCACCGTCTGGAACAGGAACGGTAGCGACACATAGGCCAGGATCTGCGCCGAATACGAGCAGACCGCCGTGCCGGCCGACAGCGCGAACAGCGGGATGCGCAGCAGGTCCAGCGGCAGCAGCGGCGCGGTCCGGCGCGACTGCTGGCGCACCAGTAGCACGCCGCACACCAGCCCGGCCGCGACTTCGCCCAGTGCGAGGCCGCGCGACCCGCCGCCCAAGCCGTCCACCCCCGTCACCACCAGCCCGAGCGCCGCCGCGCTGAGCAGCGTCCCCACCCGGTCGAGCTTACGCGGGCGGCGGCGGCCCTGGGGCGCCACCGCGAGGAACAGCGGCACCGCAACCAGGCCGAGCGGCACGTTGACCAGGAACAGCCAGGGCCAGCTCGCCGCCGACAGCACCAACGCCCCCAGCGTCGGCCCCAGCGCCGCCGACATCGCCACCGCCAGCGCAATCAGCGAGTAGCCTTGGCCAAGCAGCCGCTGGGGAAAGATCGAACGGACCAGCGCGCCGCCCAGCGCCGCCATGCAGGCGCCGCCGACGCCCTGCACCAGCCGCGCCGCCACCAGCGTGCCGAGCGTGGGCGACAGCGCGCAGCCGAGCGACGCCACGGTGAACAGCGCCAGGCCGAAGGCATAGACCCGCTTCAGCCCAAGCGACTCGCCCAGCGCCGCCGCCGGCAGCAGGCAGACCGTGACCGCGAGCTGGTAGCTGTTGACCACCCAGACGGTGGCGGCGTCGGTCGCAGCCAGCTCGCGCGCGATGGTCGGCAGGGCGATGTTGGCGATGGCGCTGTCCAGCCCGGCCAGCGTGATGCCCAGCACCGCACATGCCATCGCCCATTGCCGCTGCGGCGTGGGAAGGCCGTCGTCGTCGGTCATTGTGCGATGCCTTGGTGGTTCTGGCGACACAGGATGCGGAGTACGCCTCCTGCTCCCTCCCCTTCCGGGAGAGGGCCGGGGTGAGGGACGCCAAGAGCGCCTAATCCCCCGACGAGGGAGCGGAGCTTGGCTTCCCGCCTGGCAGGATTGGCCCTTGCCGCTTCCTTCACCCCGGCCCTTTCCCGGAGGGAGAGGGAGCAGCGGCCGGAGCAGTCGGTCGGACCCGCGTCATCCCTCGCCCGCCACCGGCTCCGCCCCAACCTGGTCCACGATCCTGCGGTAGTGCTCCGGCCGCCGGTGCGCGGCGAGGTTGAACATCCCGTCCTTGCCATGCCGGCAGGCGTCCAGGTCGCAGTCGGCCAGCACCACCTCATCGCCCAGCGTCGCAGCCTCGGCGACCACGACGCCGTTCGGGTCCACGATGCAGGTGCCGCCGATCAGGCCCGACCCGTCCTCGTTGCCTGCCTTGGCGACCGCGACGGCCCAGGTGGCGTTCATGTAGGCGTTCGATTGCACCGCCAGGCGCGAGTGGAACGTCCGCAGCGCCGCATCCTCCCCCGTGCCGCCATTGGGGTCGTACGCGGCGGAGTTGTAGCCGACGCACACCAGCTCCACCCCCTGCAGGCCCAGCACCCGCCATGCCTCCGGCCAGCGGCGGTCGTTGCAGATCAGCATGCCCAGCACGCCGCTGGCCCAGGCGGCGGGGGCACGGAAGGCGGGGATGCCGAGGTCGCCGTAGTCGAAATAGCGCTTCTCCAGTTGCTGGAACCGGACGCCGGGGCGCGGCTCGACGGAGCCGGGCAGGTGGACCTTTCGATACTTGCCCAGCACCGTGCTGTCCGGGGTGACCAGCAGGGCGGCGTTGAACCGGCGGCCCTCGGGGGTCCGCTCGGCGTAGCCGGCGTGGAAGCCGACGCCCAGCTCGCGCGCCCGGTCGAACAGCGGCTGCGTGGCGGGGTTGGGCATGGCGGTCTCGTAGTATGCATCGAGGTCCGCGCCCTCCAGCAGCCAGCGCGGGAAGAAGGTGGTGAAGGGCAGCTCCGGGAACACCACCAGCGTGGCGCCGCCGGCCGCCGCCGTCTCCAGCAGCGCCACCATGCGGGCGAGGATGATCGGGCGGGGGTCGGCCCGCTGGTTGGGACCCATCTGGGCGGCGGCGACACGGATCACGCGGGACATCTGGTTCATCACTCCGCGGCGCGGCGCATTTGGTGCGCCGGGGGATAGCGTACTTGGTGCGCCGGGCTGAGGTCCACCTGCGGTACGTCGTAGGCTTGCAGGGCGTCCCAGTGCTCCTGCAGGTCCGCCCGGAACAGGCCGCGGGTGATGCCGGCGACCAGCTTGGGCACCGCCGAGGTCATTGCGTTGATCGACGACCCCGCGGGTCCGAAGCTGACCGCGGTGCCGACGCCGAACAGGTGCAGGTCGGCGATCCACGGCGTCAGGCCCGGCACGCGCTCGGTGAAGGCGTAGTCCGCGTTAAGGTAGGGGAACGCGCCCAGCCGGTCGTCAGCGGCGGCGGGGGCGTGACGGTCGGACCAGCGGGCGATGTTGTGGGCGCAGGCAGCGAGTTCGGGCCGCAGCGCCGGGTCGTGGCGGATGCCGGTGCCGCAGATGGCGAAGTCGGCGGCGAAGAGGCCGTACGGGGTCTGCAGCAGGATGGGCTTTTCCTGCGAGGCGGCATCCTGCATTGCGGCGCCGGTCCATGGGCGGCCGATATGCATGGTGAAGTTGGCGTGCGCGGTCACCCGGGCATAGGTGGCAGGCGGGAAGCCCTCGCGCAGGCCCAGGATGTAGGACATGAAGCGCCAGCGCCATTCGTCCGGCATGTCGCCCACATGCTTCAGGAAGCCGGCGAAGGTCAGCCAGCGGTACGGCTGCACCATCATCGGCTCGGCCCGGCGGCAGAACAGGTGGACCTCCGCCGCGCCGGCCTCCAGCGCCATGGCGGCATTGTCGAACGCCGAGGCGGCCGCGCCCAGGACGGCGACCACCTTCCCGCGCAGGCCAGCGAAGTCGATGGGGTCGGCGGCATGGGCGCGGCAGCGGGCCGGCAGGGCGGCGACGAAGTCCGGCATCCACCACGCCCCGGTGCCTTCCTGCCCGGTGGCGAGCACGACCTTGCGGGCCAGCAGGGTTTCCCCCGTGGACAGCTCGGCACGCAGGCAGGGCAGGCCGTCGTCGGTGCTGTCGGGCGTGATGCCGGCAACCGCGGCGCCGTTGCGCACCGGCAGGGCGGTCACGCGGCGGAACCAGTGCAAGTAGGCGGCCCAGTGCCCGGTGGGGATCAGCGCCAGGGCGGCGAAGCTTTCCGTGCCCCACTGCGCCTCGTGCCACGCCTGGTACGTCAGGCTGGGCAGGCCGCCGTCCGGTCCCGTCTGGTCCTTGGGGCTGCGCAGCGCGGGCATGCGGGCGTAGGTGGACCAGGGGCCTTCCTGGCCCTCGGGGGCGACGTCCACCAGCAGGATGTTGCGGACCTGGTCGCGCAGCAGGGCGAAGCCGGTGGCCAGGCCACCCTGGCCGGCGCCCACCACGAGCACGTCGAGTACCGGGGCGCCGCCGCAGGTGCGCGGGCGCAGCCAGGGTTGGCGGGGGTGGGCGGTCAGCGCCAGGTCGCGGGCGACGACGTGTTCCAGCGAGTCCAGGGTCATGCAGGCCTTCGGCAAGGGGCGGATAGCATTACGGCGGAAGGCCGGGGCGGTGGCAAGACGGGGTGTGGCAAGACGGGGTGTGGCAAGACGGGGTGTGGCAAGACGGGGGCATCAACGCCGGCAGAACGGCCCGGGTCGCGTCCGACCGGAGGTAGGGCTCAACTGCCTTCGGACGGCTTACCTTGGGGACCAAGCTGATAGTGCCAAGCGCCGCGCCGGTGCAGTTGACGAGCGTTGCACGATCACTGTTCAGAAGCGAGGCGGCAGCTACAAAATCTGACAATTCATTAGCTTGTGCATGTTTACTATTTTTGTATCTTTAAGGAGCAATCTCATACGCAATACTTATCCTTGATCGGGACGCAAATGACCAAAATTGCTCGCCGAAGCCTACTTAGCGGTGCTGCCGCAACCCTTGCGGCGGCTCGCCTCGCGTTGCCAAAGGGCAGCCATGCCCAGGGCGCCGGACCTGAAACGACCGAGGCGCAACTTGGCTTCATCGCG
>CAXTFY010000111.1:0-14039 GCA_964243265.1 uncultured Acetobacteraceae bacterium
GCTCCCTGCCTGCGGCTTCCCTCACCCCGGCCCTCTCCCGGCGGGAAAGGGGGAAGCACTCAGTGCACGGTTTCTGGCACTCGGGTGTTGGCGGTGACGACGGGGGTGCCGCCATGGCCGCCGCCCTTGCCGCCGAACCGCGCCTTCACCCGCTCGCGCAGGGTCTGGAACGTCACGTACAGCATCGGGATCAGGAAGATGCCGACCGTGCTGGCCGCCAGCATCCCGGCAAACACCGGCGTCCCCACCGCGCGCCGGCTAACCTGCGCCGCGCCGTTGGCGGTGACCAGCGGCACCAGGCCGAGGATGAACGCGATGCTGGTCATCATCACCGCGCGGAACCGCGTCTTCGCCCCCAACTGCGCCGCGTCAGAGATCGACTCCCCCGCCTCCCGCCGCTCCTTGGCGAACTCGACGATCAGGATGCCGTTCTTCGCCGCCAGCGCGATCAGCACCACCAGGCCGATTTGCGCATACAGGTCCAGCGCCAGCCCGGCGATCTGCATGCCGATGAACGACCCCAGGATGCCCACGCTGACCGACATCAGCACCGGCACCGGGATCACCCAGCTCTCATACAGCGCCACCAGGAACAGGTAGGCGAACAGGATCGCCAGCCCCAAGATCTTGCCCGTCTGGCCTGCCGCCGACTTCTCCTGGAACGCCGTCCCAGTCCACTCATAGCTGTAGCCCGGCGGCAGCGTCGTTGCGCTGATCTGCTCCATCACGGCCAGCGCGTCGCCCGACGACACGCCGGGCTTCGGCGTGCCCTGGATCGTGATGGAGCGGTAGTTGTTGTACCGGCTGATCGTCTGCGGCCCCAGCACGATGTGCGCGTCAGCGATGCTGCGCAGCGGCACCTCGGTGCCGACCTTGTTGCGGATGTAGATGCGCCAGATCGCCGGGATGTCGGTGCGGTCGGCGGCCTCGCCCTCGATGTTCACCTGCCACGTGCGGCCAAACAGGTTGAAGTCGTTGACGTAGATGCCGCCCAGGGTCGCCTGCAACGCCGTGAACACGTCGCTGATCGACAGGCCCAGCGCCTGCGCCTTCTCCCGGTCGATGTCCAGCATGATGCTCGGGGTGGTCGCGCTGAAGGTGCTGAACGCACGGGCGATCTTCGGGTCGGCGTTGGTGGCCGCCAGCACGCCGTTCAGCACGCTGCCCATCTCGGCGGGCTCGCGGCCCTCCAGGTTCTGTAGCTGGTACTCGAAGCCGCCGCCGGTCGAGAGGCCGATGATCGGCGGCAGGTTGAACGGGAAGGCAATCGCGGAACGGATGCCGCCCAGCCCCGCAGCCATCCGCCCGATCAGCGCCTGCACCTTGTCCGCCGCCGCGGGACGGTCGGCGAACGGCTTCATCCGCATCACCATGAACGCCGCGTTGGACTGGTTGCCCGCGTCCAGCAGCGAGAAGCCGACGATGGACAGCACGTTCTGGATTTGCGGGATGCCGTGGGCGACGGCCTCGGCGCGCTGCACCACCTCGCGCGTGCGGGTGACGCTCGCGCCGTCCGGCAACTGGATGGCGGCGAAGAACGCGCCTTGGTCCTCGTCCGGCAGGAAGCCCGTGGCCGTGCGCAGCGTCAGGCCGTAGATGCCGCCGAAGCACGCCGCCACCAGCACCACCGCCAGCACGCCGACGCGGATCAGCCGGCGCACGATGGCCGCGTAGCCGTCACGGAACCAGTCGATCCCCGCGCCGATCCGCCCCATGATGCCGCGCCGCGGCCCGTTATGCCGCAGGAACACCCCGCACAGCGCCGGGGACAGCGTGAGGGCGTTGGTGGCCGAGATCAGCATGGCCACGCTGATGGTGACCGCGAACTGCCGGAACAGCGTGCCGGAGATGCCGGGGATAAAGCCGATCGGCACGAACACCGACAGCAGCACCAGGGTGATGGCGATGATCGGCGCGGTGATCTGCCCCATCGCCTTCTTGGTCGCCTCGCGTGGGGTCAGCTCCGGTTCTTCTTCCAGCACGCGCTCGACGTTCTCCACCACGACGATGGCGTCATCGACAACGATGCCGATGGCGAGCACCAGCGCCAGCAGCGACACCGTGTTGGCGGAGTAGCCCAGCACCAGCAGCACCGCGAAGGTGCCGATCAGGCTGACCGGCACGGCGATGATCGGGATCAGCGTCGCGCGCAGGTTGCCGAGGAACACGAACACCACGACCGCTACCAGCACGAAGGCCTCGAGCAGCGTGGACTTCACCTCCTCGATGGTGTCGGTGACGAAGGTGCTGCTGTTGTAGAACACCTGGCTTTTCAGGCCCTCGGGGAACCGCTTGCCCAGGTCGCCCAGCGCGGCGTTGATGCGCTCGGCCGTCTGCACGGCGTTGGCGCCTGGGGCGAGATAGACGCCCAGGGTCACGGCCGGGTTGCCGTTCAGCCGGCTCTCGCTGTCCTGTGTCGCAGCGCCCAGATCGACGCGCGCCACGTCGCGGATGCGCAGCACGCTGCCGTTCGGGTTGGCGCGGACGACGATGTTGCCGAACTCCTCCGGGGTGGTCAGGCGGCCCTTGGTCTGCAGGTTGATCTGGAACTGCGTGTCGTCGCTGGTCGGACGCGCGCCGATGCGGCCCACCGGGGCTTGCACGTTCTGCTGCTGGATGGCGGTGATGATGTCGCTCGGCGCCAGGTTCAGCTCGATCAGCCGGTTGGTGTCGAACCAGATGCGCATGGAGTAATCCAGCGCCCCGAACAGCGTCGCCGCGCCGACGCCGCTGACCCGGCTGAGCTTGTCCAGCACGTTGATCGTCACGTAGTTGGAGATGAACAGCGGGTCCTGCTTGGCGCCCTCGCTGCTGAAGGCCAGGAACTCCAGGATGGCGGAGGACCGCTTCTGCACCGTCACGCCGTTGCGCTGCACCTCGGCGGGCAGGCGGGACAGCGCGGACTGCACGCGGTTGTTGACGTTGACGGTGTTGATGTCGGGGTTGGTGCCCAGCTCGAACGACACCGTGAGGGTGTAGGTGCCGTCGTTCGCCGAGTTGCTTTTCATGTAGATCATGCGGTCGGCGCCGTTGACCTGCGCCTCCAGCGGCTGCGCGACCGTCGCCTCCACCACCGCCGCCGACGCGCCGGGGTAGCGGGTGGTGACCTGCACCTGCGGCGGCACGATGTCGGGAAACTGGCTGAGCGGGATCACCAGCAGCGCCAGGCCGCCGGCGATCACGGTGATGATGGCGATGACGATGGCCAGGCGCGGCCGGTCGACGAAGACGCCAGAGATCATGCGGTCAGGTCCTCGGGGCTTGCGGCGGCAGGTTGATGGTTGCGGCGGCAGGGGCAGGGTTCACGACGGCGCCGGGGCGCACGCGCTGCACGCCGTCCACCACGACCGTCTCGCCCTCCTTCAGCCCGGCGGCGATGATGGCCTGGTCGGGGGTGCTCTGGCCCAATTGGATGCGGCGCTGCTCGGCCTTGTTGCCGTCGCCGACCACCCAGACGTAGCTGCCCTGCTGGTCCGACAGCACGCTGGCGCGCGGGATGGCAAGCTGCTCCACCGGGGTTACGCCCTGCAGGGTGACGGTGACGAACTGGCCGTCGCTGAGCTCGCGGTCGCCGGGGCTGCCGGGCTGCGTTCCCGCCCGGATTGGGTTCGGGATGCGGCCGCGGAAGGTGATGGTGTCGGTGTTGGCGGCCACGGTGGGGTCCTGGTAGTCCAGCTTGCCTGGCTGGTCGTAGTCCTTGCCGTTCGGCAGGCGCAGGCGGATCGTCACCGCGCTGAAGCCGCCCTTGCCGGCGTAGCGGTCCCGCAGGTCCAGCGCGGCACGGACGGAGACGGGGAACAGCACGTACATCGGGTCCTGGCTGACGATGCTGGCCAGCACGCCGCTGCTGGGGCCGACGACGTTGCCCTCGGTTACGGTGGTGCGGCTGATCTTGCCGTCGATCGGCGCCTTGATCTCGGTGTAGTCCAGGTTGACCTGCGACAGGCGGAGCTGCGCCTGCGCGCCGGCCAGCGCGGCGGCCTGGCTGCGCTGGGCGCTGATGGCGTCGTCCACGTTGCTCTGCTGGCCCGCGGGACCATTCAGCAGGGTTTGGACGCGGTTGAGCCGGATGGTGTCGTTCTGCAGCAGGGCGTTGGCCTGTGCCACCTGGGCGGCCTGGGCGGCGACGGTCGCCTCGAAGGGCGGGCGTTCCAGGCGGTACAGCACGTCGCCGGCATGGACCTCGGCACCCTCGGTGAAGCGGCGCTCCTCCAGGAAGGCGGTGACGCGGGCGACCAGGTCCACGCGGTTGATCGACTGGATTCGGCCGACGAACTCGCTGCTCTCGATCACCGGACGGCGCTGCGCCTGGGCGACGCCGACCGCCGGCGGGCCGGACTGGGCCAAGGCCGGGGCGGACAGCAGGGCAAAGGCCAGGGCAGGGGCGAGACGTGGCAGCAATGTTGTCACCAAGGTTGTTGCAACGAGTTGTATTCCGAGGCGGCAGTGCAGCACAACCACGCGAGGCTTGCACGCGTCATCGTCCCGCCGCACCCTTGGACGGGTGAGGATGATGCCTGCTTGCTGCTCCTTCCCTCTGGGAGAGGGCCGGGGTGAGGGGGCCGAGAGGGCCTGACCTCGCGGTGGAGGGGGCGGACCTTGGCTCCCGCACGGCGAGGCTTGGTCCGTGCAGCCCCCCTCACCCCGGCCCTCTCCCGGAGGGAAAGGGGGCAGTGGTTGGGCTGGAAGGGATGGATCATGGCTGAAACGGTGATCGTATGCGAAGTCGGGCCGCGTGACGGCCTGCAGATGTCGAAGACGCGCATGGCGACGGCTACCAAGATACGTTGGATCGAGGCCATCGCCGCCGCCGGGGTGCCGGAAATCGAGGTCGGCAGCTTCGTGCCGCCGCGGCTGATCCCGCAGATGGCCGACACCGGGGAGGTCGTGCAGGCCACGCGCGGCCTCCCGGTGGTGATCGTGGCGCTGGTACCCAACCTGCGCGGTGCCCAGGCGGCGGCGGCGGCCGGCGCCCACCGCATCACCATCCCGGTCAGCGTCAGCGAGGGCCACAGCCGCGCCAACACCAACCGCGGCACCATGGACCAGGTAGCGGCGGTGCGGGAGATCGTCGCCTGGGCCAGGGCGGAGGCGCCGGGGCTGCAGGTGGAGGCAACGTGCAGCACTGCGTTCGGCTGTTCCATCGACGGCATCGTGCCGGAGGCCCAGGTGGTCCGGGTGGCGGCGGCGCTGGCGGCGGCCGGGGTGGACATGGTCGCCCTGGCGGACACCGTCGGCTATGCCCACCCGGCGCAGGTCCGTTCGGTGATCCACGCCGTGCGGGCAGCCATCGGGGCGAAGCTGGACGGGCTGCACCTGCACGACACCATGGGCCTGGGCCTGGCCAACGCCTTGGCGGGACTGGAGGCGGGGATGCGGAACTTCGACGCCTCGCTGGCCGGGCTGGGCGGCTGCCCGTATGCGCCCGGCGCCAGCGGCAACATCGTGACCGAGGACCTGGTGTTCCTGCTGGAGAGCGAGGGGTTCCACACCGGCATCGACCTGGACCGCTTGGTGGAGGCCCGGGCGATCCTGGATCAAGGACTCCCGGCGGAGGAGAAGCATGGCGCCCTGGCCCGCGCCGGCCTGCCCAAGACGTTCCGCCGCGCCGCCTGATGCAGTGGCCGCCACATGGGGAGTGGCGGCTATCGCGCCGCCCCCGGCCGGCAGCGTGGCAACATAATGGCGAAATAACGCCGAGATAACGGCAGAGTTGGACTGGACGGCGGACGCATCCACGGCTTAGGAACGTGGTTTCCGATCCAGGGGCGGGATTGATGGCGAGAGACGACATGCTGGCGCCCATCCGGGAGCGGGCCTACCAGCTCTGGGAGCAAGCCGGGCGGCCCGAAGGCGGCGACCTGGAGTTCTGGGAGCGTGCGCGGGAGCAAGTCGAGCGCGAGCAGGCCGAACGGGACCAGGCTGAACGCAGGCGAGCGGACCGCGAGCAAGCGGGGCAGGCGCCAAGCCTGCTCAATGGAGCTTGATGCCTGGCTCCGGGCTGTGCGAGGAGTAGCGTGCAAGCAGGCGCCATAGCACCGCCGTGCCGCCATGCAGGGCGGTCTGGTGCATCTTGTAAAGCGAGCGGTACACCATCCGGGCAAAGTAGCCCTCGATGAACAGGCTGCGCCCGACCAAGAAACCCATGAGGCTGCCGACTGTGCTGTAGCGGCCCAGCGACACCAGCGAGCCGAAGTCCCGGTACACGAACGGCTGCGGCGGCAGGCCCTTCAGGCGGCGGCGCAGGGTTTGGATCATGTGGGACGCCTGCTGGTGCGCGGCCTGGGCGCGCGGCGGCACGGTGCCCTCGCCGAGCGGACAGGCGGCGCAGTCGCCGATGGCGAACACGTCGGGGTCGCGGGTGGCCTGCAGGGCCGGCGTCACCACAAGCTGGTTGATGCGGTTGTTCTCCAGCCCGCCCAGGTCGTGCAGCACGTCCGGCGCCTTCACGCCTGCGGACCAGACCACCAGCTCGGCCGGGATCACCTCGCCGTCGGACAGCACGACGCCGTCGGCGCGCACCTCGGCCACCCGTGCGCCGCTGCGGACGATGACGCCGATCTTGCCCAGCAGGGCTTCGGTTGCCGCGGAGATGCGCTCGGGCAGGGCGGGAAGGATGCGCGGGGCGGCCTCGATCAGCACGATGCGGATGTCGCGGGCCGGGTCGATGCGGTCCATGCCATAGGCGACGACCGCGCGGGCGGTGCGGTGCAGCTCGGCCGCCAGCTCGGTGCCGGTTGCGCCGGCGCCGATGATGGCGACGTGGAGCTGGCCCGGCCGCACCGGGGTATCCTGGGCGTTGGCGCGCAGGCAGGCGTTGACCAGGCGGCGGTTGAACCGGGACGCCTGCTCCGGCGTGTCCAGCGGAACCGCGTATTGCGCCGCACCGGGTGTGCCAAAGTCGTTGGTGACGCTGCCGATGGCGATGATCAGGGTGTCGTAGTCGAGCGAGGTTGCGGGGGTGATCTCCCGGCCCTCGTCGTCCTGGGTGGCGGCCAAGGTGATGCACTTCCTGGCGCGGTCCAGGCCGGTCAGCTCGCCGAAGCGGTAGGTGAAGTGGTGCCAGTGCGCCTGGGCCAGCAGGTTCAGCTCATGCTGCGAGCGGTCGATGCTGCCGGCGGCAACGGAGTGCAGCAGGGGTTTCCACAGGTGGGTGCGGGTCTTCTCCACCAGAGTGATGCGGGCCTCGCCGTGCTTGCCGAGGGTGTTGCCGAGCTTGGTGACCAGCTCCAGCCCGGCCGCACCTCCGCCGACGACCACAATGTGATGCGGTTGGGTCATGGTGAACCTTTCTGCTCCCTCTCCCCCCGGGAGAGGGCCGGGGTGAGGGGGTCCTGCCGCCAACGCGCCATTGGTATTCAGGAGCACCGGTCCGGTGCTTATGTTGGATAACATGGTGCTTGCCTGCTCCTTCACCCCGGCCCTCTCCCGGAGGGAGAGGGAGAAGACTCAGCCATTCCTGCCAGCGCGCGCCATTCTGCCTCAGTCATCGTCGTTACGCCAAGCTCCGCTGCCTTCTTGGCCTTTGATCCGGCGTCCGCGCCCAGGATCAGCAGGTCCGTGCGCTTGCTGACGCTGTCGCTGACCCGGGCGCCAAGCTGCTCGGCGCGGGCCTTGGCCTCGGTGCGGCTCATGGTCTCCAGGGTGCCGGTGAACACCAGCGCCTTGCCCGCCAACGCGCCATCTGCGGCGGCGGCGGGCGCCGGGCTTTCGATGTGCAGCAGCGCCGCCAGTTCGTCTAGCGCGGCGACGTTGCGCGGCTCGGTGAAGAACCCGGCCAGCTCCTCCGCCAGCGCCGGGCCGACGCCGATGATGCTGCCCAGGGCCAGCCGTTCCTCGCTGCCCACCACAGTCGCGTCGAGCATCCGGCTGCGCCACTCGGCATAGCCGGCGTAGTGCCGGGCCAGCAGCTTGGCGTTGGTCTCGCCCACCCGGCGAATGCCAAGGCTGTAGATGAAGCGGTCCAGCGGCACCGTCCGCCGTGCCTCGATGGAGCGCATGAGGTTCGCCACCGACCGTTCCTTCCAGCCCTCGCGCGTCAGCAGCTCGTCCCGGTGCTGCGCCAGGTGGAAGATGCTCGCCGGGCCGGTCAGCCAGCCGAGGTCGTAGAACTCCTGGATGGTCTTCTCGCCAAGCCCCTCGATGTCGAACGCATTGCGGCTGACAAAGTGGATCAGGCGGCCGACCGCCTGGGCCGGGCAGGTCAGGCCGCCGGTGCAGCGGCGCACCACCTCGTCCGGCGGGCGCACGGCCAGGCTGCCGCAGGCCGGGCAGGTTTCGGGCGGTGTCCAGGGTTGAGCCGCGGCTGGGCGAAGGTCGGGCAGCGCCTGCACCACCTGCGGGATCACGTCGCCGGCGCGTTGCAGGACCACGGTGTCGCCGACGCGCAGGTCCTTGCGGGCGATCTCGTCCTCGTTGTGCAGGGTGGCGCGGGTCACCAGCACGCCGCCGACGTTCACCGGGGCCAGCCAGGCGACCGGCGTCAGCGAGCCGGTGCGGCCGACCTGGATGTGGATGGCGTCCAGCGTGGTGGTGGCGCGCTCGGCCGGGAACTTCCAGGCGATGGCCCAGCGCGGCGCCCGGCCGACGAAGCCCATGCGGCGCTGCAGGGCCAGGCTGTCAATCTTGTAAACCACGCCGTCGATGTCGTAGGCCAGCCCCGCCCGCGCGAGGCCGATGGCGGCCTGGAACGCCTCGGCGTCCGCTTCGTCCGCCACCGGCTGCGACAGCGGGTTGACCTGGAAGCCCCAGCCGCGCAGCCGGTCCAGGTATTCGCCATGGGTGGCCGCCACGGCCTCGCTGCACTCGCCCATGGCGTAGGCGAGCAGCGACAGCGGGCGGGTGGCGGTGATGCCTGCGTCCAACTGCCGCAGCGACCCGGCGGCGGCGTTGCGCGGGTTGGCGAACACCTTGCCGCCGGCTGCCGCCTGCGCCGCATTTAGGGCCAGGAAGTCGGCCTTGGTCATGAACACCTCGCCGCGGACTTCGATCAGCGCCGGGGCCGGGCCTTGCAGGGTTTGCGGCACCGTGGGGACGACGCGCAGGTTGGCGGTCACGTCCTCGCCCTCCGCCCCGTCGCCGCGGGTGGCGCCGCGGACCAGGCGGCCCCGTTCATACAGCAGGCTGATCGACAGGCCGTCGATCTTGGGTTCGGCGATGAAGCCGAGCGGCGCATCCCCGGCCAAGTTGAGGAAGCGGCGGGCGCGCGCGCAGAACTCGATGAAGTCGGACGCGGCGAAGGCGTTGTCCAGGGACAGCATCGGGACGCGGTGCCGCACCTTGGCGAACCCGCCCGCCGGGGCCGAGCCGACCCGGCGGCTGGGGCTGTCCGGGCGCACCAGGTCCGGGAACTCGGCCTCCAGCGCCGCATTGAGTTGGCGCATCGCGTCGTACTCGGCGTCGGTGGCCAGGGGCGTGTCCTGCTCGTGGTAGGCGCGGTCGAGCCGGCTGATCTCGGCCGCCAGGCGCTCCAGTTCGGCAGCGGCCTCCTGCGCGGTCATGCGGCGCCCAGCAGGCTATCGGCGGCGCGGCGGGCCGCCTCGGTGACGGTCTCGCCGGCCAGCATGCGGGCGATCTCCTCGCGCCGGGCGGGGAGGTCCAGGGGCAACACCATCGTCTCGGCCCGGCCGCTGCGGGCCTGCTTGGCGACGCGCATGTGGGCGCCGCCACGGGCCGCCACCTGCGGGCTGTGCGTCACCACCAGCACCTGCACCCGGTCCGCCACCCGCGCCAGCCGGTCGCCCACTGCCGCCGCCGTGGCGCCGCCGACGCCGCTGTCCACCTCGTCGAACACCAGCGTCGGCACCGAGCCGCCGCTGATCAGCACCACCTTCAGTGCCAGCATCAGCCGCGACAGCTCGCCGCCCGAGGCGATCTTGTCCAGCGCGCCCGGCGTCTGCCCGGGGTTGGTGGCGATCAGGAAGCGCACCGCGTCGGCGCCGGTGGCGTTCCAGCGCGGCTCCTCCAGCGCCTGCACCTCGACGACGAAGCGCGCCTTGTCCAGCCGCAGCGGCGGCAACTCGGCGGTGACGGAGGACTGCAAGCGCCCGGCGGCGGCCTGGCGGGCGGTGCTGAGCGCGGCAGCGGCGTCGGCATAGCTCCGTCGCGCCGCTTCGGCCTGGGATTCCAGGGCGGCAAGCTCCGCGGTCCCGCTGTCCAGCGCCGCCAAGCGCCCGCGCAGCCGCGCCAGGAACGCCGGCAGCTCCGTCACGGTCGTTTGGTGCTTGCGGGCGGCGCCGCGCAGGGCGAACAGCCGCTCCTCGGCCGCCTCCAGCAGGCGCGGGTCGGTGTCGATGTCGCTGGCCAGCCGGCTGAGCAGGGTTTCGGCCTCGGCCAACGCCTCCTCCGCCCGCTCCAGCGCGGCCATCGCGGGCTGGGCGGGGTTGTCGGCGTCGGATTGCTGCGGCGTGACCAGCTTCTGCAACGCGCGGGAGGCGCTGCGGAGGCTGGCGGCCGGGCCAGCGTTGCGGCGGTCGCGTGGGGCGATCTCGGACAGGGCGGCGGCGATGGCCTCGGCCCGGCGCTCGCCGCCTTGCAGGCGCTGGCGCTCGGTGGCCAGGGCTTCTTCCTCGCCGTCCTGCGGGGCCAGGGTGGTCAGCTCATCGACGGCATGGCGCAGCCAGTCCTCCTCCCGCTGCGCCTCGGCGATGGCGGTGCGGGCGGCCTGCAGCGCATCCGACGCCGCGCGCCAGCCGCGCCAGGCCAGGGTCACGGCGGAGCGGATGCGGGATGGCACGCCGTAGGCGTCCAGCAGCCGGGCATGCACCGCGGGATCGGCCAGGCCCATCTGGTCGCCCTGGCCCTGCACCTCCACCAGCAGCGCCCCGGCCCGGCGCAGCAGTGCCACGCCCACCGGCTGGTCGTTGATGGTGGCGCGCGACCGGCCATCCTTGGATACCACGCGGCGAACCACGACCTCGTCCTCCAGCACCACGCCCTCCTCTGCCAGGAGGTCCAGCGCCGGATGGCCCGGCGGCGGCGAGAAGCACGCGGTCACACTGGCCTGCTCGGCCCCGGCGCGCACCAGGCCACTGTCGGCCCGTGCGCCGAGCGCGAGTCCGAGGCTGTCAAGCAGGATGCTCTTGCCCGCGCCGGTCTCCCCGGTCAGCACCGTCAGCCCGGCCTCGAACGACAGGTCCAGGCGCTCGATCAGCACGACGTCGCGGATCGAAAGTGTCGTCAGCATAGCCGGGTCCGGCTAGAACAGGCTGCCGAACGTCCGCGAGAAGAAGCCGCCGCCGGACCCGTCGCGCAGGCGCGGTGCGACGCCGTTCTCGGCCAAGGTGGAGTAGCTGTCCTGGTACCAGCGGCTGCCGGGGTAGTTGTGGCCGAGCACGGCGGCGGTGTTCTTCGCCTGCTCGGTCAGGCCGAGCAGCAAGTAGATCTCCGTCAGGCGGTGCAGCGCCTCGGGGACGTGGTTGGTGGTCTGGTAGTCATCCACCACCTTCTGGAACCGGCCGATGGCGGCGGTGTACAGCCTCTGTTGCTCATAGAACCGGCCGACCTCCATCTCCTTGCCGGCCAAGTGGTCGCGGCACAGGTCGATCTTCAGGCGGGAATCGCGGGCGTAGGCGCTTTCGGGGAAGCGGTTCACCACCTCCTGGAGGGCAGCCATCGCGGCGTCGGTGCCCTTTTGGTCCCGCCGGATGTCGGCGATCTGCTCATAGTAGCAAAGCGCCCGCAGGTAGTAGGCGTAGGACACGTTGGGGTTGGTGGGATGCAACTGGATGTAGCGGTCCAGCGCGCCTGTCGCCTCGGTGTAGTGGTTCTGCAGGTACTCGGCATAGCCATGCATCAACTGCGAGTTCACCGCCCATGACGAGTAGGGGTAGTTCTGCTCAACCGCGTCGAACTGGGTCACGGCGGTCGCATAGCGCTTCTGGTTCAGGGCATCGACGCCGTTGTTGTAAAGCTCCTCGACCGGCACCGTCGATGGATCGACCTTGGCGGTCACGGTGGTGGTCTTGCCGTTCCAGGGCATGGCGGAACTCAGGGTCTCGCATCCCGGCAGGGCCAGCACGGCGGCCAGGCCGGGCAGGAGGCGCAGCACGGTACGGCGGGTGCGGATGCTGTTCATGGCGCTGGCATATACCATGCCCGATGCCCAAGCGAAGCGTCGCGTGCAGCGGGATTCATGCGAGGCGTCTCTTCGCCGGGTTCGATGGGCTTACGCGGCTGCACGGGTCCAGTCCGCCTCAGCCTCCGCTTCGGCCCAGCACCAGTTGGCAGCGTCGGCGAACAATGCGCGCAGCAGCCGGTTGTTCAGCGTGTGGCCGGAGCGGTGGCCGATGAACCGCCCCTGCAGGGCCGCACCGGCCAGTGCAAGGTCGCCGACGGCATCGAGCATCTTGTGCCGAACGAAGTCATCCGGGCGGCGCAGGCCCGCGGGGTTCAGCACGCGGGCGCCGTCCACCACCACAGCGTTGTCCAGGTTGCCGCCCTTGGCCAGTCCGGCGGCGCGCAGGCCGGCAATCTCGTGCGCCTGGGTGAAAGTGCGGGCGGCCGACAACTCGCTGCGGAATGCAGCCTCGTCCAGCACGAGCGACAGCGCCTGACGGCCGATGGCCGGCGCCTCGAAGTCGATGGACATCGCCATGTCCAGGCAGGATGCAGCGCCGGGCCGCAACTCGGTGAAGGCCTCGCCGTCCTCGACCCGCACGGCGCGCAGCACCTGCACGGCGCGGGCGTTCGCGTTCAAGGCCGCAACCCCGGCGCAGTCGATCAGGAACACCCACGGCGCAGCTGAGCCATCGAGCACCGGCAACTCCGGGCCGTCCACGTCGATGACGGCGTTGTCCACGCCGCACGCGGCCAGGGCGGCCATCAAGTGCTCCACCGTGCCGACCCGCGCGGCCGGTTGGTCGGGACGGGCGAGGACCGTGCAAAGCCGGGTGTCGTCAACCCAATCGAACCGGGCCGGAATGCGTATGCCCAGGTCGGTGCGGTGGAACACGATGCCGGCGCCGGATGGGGCGGGACGCAGGGTGACGTTCACCCGGCAGCCAAGATGCAGGCCCACGCCGACGCAGCCGATGGCCGTCTTTAGCGTCCGCTGCGCCGTCCCATTCCGGAAGGACTGCAGCATGGAGCCAGGCGTTGCAACGCGGTCGAGCAGTCCATCCATGGCGCAGTCCTTGTGCCCGTGGAGGCCGTTGCCCCCTGGAGACTCCAACACGGCGTCTCCGACATCCAATAACGCAGGCTTTCCCGGGATGGCCAAGTCAATCAATGTTTCAGGCTGTTGCGCTTCAACGCATTGTTTCTAAACGTTTCTATTCGTACGCCTATCGTAATGCTACACACCGGCCCAAGCTGATGCTTGGGCCGAAGGCGTGAGGACTAGGATTGCTGGCGACGGAGGAAGGCCGGGATGTCCAGGGCTTCATCCGGTTGCTCGGTCCCGGCTGGCGCTCCCTGCGTGGCTTGTTGGCCGGGGAAGGACGGCTCCGCGCGTTGCGGCTCGGTCGCCTCCGGAGCGGCCTGACGGCTTTTGCGCATGGCGCCGGTCATGATGCCGAACAGGCTGCGGTTGGCCGGTGCCGGGGGCGGCGGCTCGGCGGCGCGCGGCGCTTCGGCGAAGGCCGTGCTGTGCCGGGGAGCGGCCGCCGGGCGCTGCACCGCGGGCTGCGGGGCGAAGGTCCTGGGAGCGGCCTGCGGCATGGGCTGAGGGGCCGCCAGCGCCGCCTCGGGCTGCATCTGCGGTGCCGGGTCGGCCATCGTGGGGCGGGGCGTCAGCAGTTGGGCGGGCACGACCGGCGGGGTGGCGGGGCCGAAGCCGCCTTGGCCAAGCGGCGCCGCGCTGATCGCCTGCGTCATGCCGGCGCCGCCGACCGCGACCAAACGGGGCTTCTGCGCCTCGTTCTGGCCCATGTCGATGCCGGTCGCCACCACCGACACCCGCACCCGGCCCGACAGGTTCTCGTCGATCGCCGAGCCGAAGATGATGTTGGCGTCCTCCGCCACCTCCTCGCGGATGCGGTTGGCGGCCTGGTCCACCTCGAACAAGGTCATGTCGTCGCCGCCGGTGATGTTGATCAGCA
>CAXTFY010000112.1:0-13912 GCA_964243265.1 uncultured Acetobacteraceae bacterium
ATCCGGCCGGCCGGCGCGGCGGCGGCGGACCAGGCGCGCACGATGACGCCGCGGCAGGCGATGGACGCCGGCGCCGACTGGATCGTGGTCGGCCGGCCGATCACCGGCAGCCCCGATCCGGCCGCCGCCGCCGCCGCCATCGCGGCAGAGCTGGCATGACCCGTGCCGGGCCTGCATGACCGCCGCCCGGCCATGACCGTCAAGGTCAAGATCTGCGGCATCACCACGCCCGGTGCCCTGGACGCCGCTGCCGAGGCTGGGGTGGATTGGGTCGGCTACGTGTTCTTTCCGCCCTCGCCGCGTGCCGTCACCCCGGCCCAGGCCGCGGCGCTGGACGCCCACCGCCGCGGCCCGGCGCGAGTCGGCCTGTTCGTCGAGCCGACCGACGCGGACATCGCCGACACCCTGGCCGCCATCGCGCTCGACGTGCTGCAGGTCCACGCCACGCCTTCTCGTGCGGCGGAGCTGCGGACCCGTTTCGGAGTTCCGGTGTGGCACGTCGCCGGCGTCGGCGCCGCGGCTGACCTGCCGACGGTGCAGCCGGGCATCGACGGGCTGCTACTAGACGCCAAGGCCCCGCCCGGCGCCACCCGCCCCGGCGGCAACGCCCTGTCCTTCGATTGGTCGATGCTGCGGGGCTGGGCGGCCCCGCTGCCCTGGCTGCTGGCCGGCGGCCTGACGCCGGGCAACGTCGCCGAGGCCATCCGCGTGTCGGGCGCCCCGGCGGTGGACGTGTCCTCGGGCGTGGAGCGGATGCGCGGGGTGAAGGACGCCGGGCTGATCGAGGCGTTCATCGCCGCTGCCAAGGCTGCACGGTAGCGGGGCATGGATGCGGACATGGGTCGCCGATGGACAGTCGCGAGGTGATGCTGTTGGCCGTCCGCTCGGCCCTTACAATGCTGCCTGCAATCAGCCGTCGTCATTGCGAGTCGGCTTCGGCGCGGCAGTCCAGGGGTCCATGGGCTGGGGTTGCCGTCTTGCGCCCCTGGATTGCCGCGTCGCAAGCGCTTCTCGCAATAACAGACAGGGCGCAAGGGCGGATGGGGCAATGACGAACGAGAAAGCGGGCAACCGGTCAGCGGTCGTGTTTCCGATTGACGCTGCGGCGCCAACTGGGTCAGCCAAAGGCAACGTGCCCGCATCGAGGGACCTTAATGCCGAAATTGACCGGGCGACCTCCGACTGCACTCGGTTCCTGGCCGAAGCCGCAAAGGCCAAGCTGCAAGCTGCCGCCTAGAAGGCCACCCTTACCCTCTAAACCCACCCCTTCTTCTTGAACCAAAGCAGCGGCAGCAGCCCGCTCAGCACGATCACCGTCAGCGCGTAGGCGTAGCCGTACTCCCATTGCAGCTCCGGGATGTTCTTGAAGTTCATCCCGTAGATGCTGGCCAGCAGGGTCGGCGGCACGCCCACCACCGACACCACGGTCAGCACCTTGATGCCGTTCGCCTGCTCGATGTTGATGAACCCCAACGTCGCGTCCAGCAGGAACTGCACCTTGTTCGCCAACTGGTTGTCGTATTCGGACAGCGAGGCGATGTCGCCCCGCAGCGTCTTGATGCGCGGACGCAGGTCGGCCGGCAGCCAGCCGTCAGCCATCTCCTGCGCATACGCAATGGCACGGCTCACCCCCAGCAGGCTGTCGCGGAGGTTCGACAGCCGCTCCCCGGCCTGGCCGACCCCGCGCAACGTCGCGCGCAGCGTCTGATCCACCTCCGAGGCGTTTCGCCCGCCCTGGGCGCCGAACACCCGGCGGGACATGCCGTCCATCTCGGCGCCGACATGCTCCAGCACGTCGGCCAACCGGTCCACCATCGCCTCCAGCAGGCCGACGAAGGCGGCGGTGCTGCAGGGGTGCTCCACGGCCTGGAACCGCTCGGCGAACAGGTCGAACACCGGCATGTCGGCGAAGCGGACGGTGATCAGGTGATCCGGCGACAGCACGAAGCCCAGCGGCGCCATCATCGACCCGCCGTCCGGCCCCAGGTAGGTCATCGGCGTGCTCAGCGTCAGCACCTGGCCCGATACTGCGAGCCGGCTGCTGCTCTCGATCTCCGCAAGGTCCGCCTGGGCCGGCACGCGCAGGCGGGTGCACCGTTCGGCCCAGGACCGCTCGGCATCGGTGGGCAGCACCAGGTCCAGCCAGGCGGCGTCCGCCCCGGAGTGCGGACCGGGCTGCACGGTCTGGCGCGGGGCATGCCCGGTGTTCAGGTACAGCATGGCCCAGCCTACCCCGCCGGGCCGGCAGGGTCCAAGCAGGGCGCCCTAAAGTTTCCGATGCCGGACGTTGGGGCCGGTGGGCAACAGGAGCGTTACTGGACGACCTCAACCCGCCGTGGGCGCGAACTGGCCATCGTACCTTGCGGCGAGCATCCGCCTTGCCTCAGGTGCTCAACTCGGCATGCACTCCGCATCGCGCCAACGCACCCGCATCGCACCGTCGCACCATCGGGGATCGTGGCGATCTGCCGAGGCCGGGTTGGTCATGCCAGGTGGGCGTGTCCGCCGTGCCGGCGCCAGTGCAGGGCGAGCAGGCCGGCGACACCGGTCCCGATCAGGGCGAGACTCGCTGGCTCGGCCACAGTGACGCCGTCCGGGGTGGCGACGAAGCCGTGGAAGCCGGTGCCGTCACCGGTGAGGTAATAGCCGGCGATCTCCCCCGAGGCGTTGAGGCCGGTGATGTAGTTGAGCGTGCCGGGCAAGGCGAAGGTGGTCAGGTCGCCGGGCGTCCCAGAGAAGCCGAACCCGGCACCGACGCCACCGCCGCCAAACGTGCCAGCGATCTCCCCCGACGCGTTGATGGCGCTCACGAGGGGGTCGCTGAGCCCGCTCACCGAAACGAACGTGGCCAGGCTGCCGGGCTGGCCAGCGAACCCCCCGGACGTCTGGCCGCCGGCGAGAGTGTAATCCCCGGCAACCTCGCCCGCGTTGTTGAGCGCGGTGACTTCGGGAGCACCGGCGGAAGCGCCGGGGATATTGAACGTGGTCAGGTTGCCGGGCAGGCCGACAAAGCTGGAGGTGATATTGCCATGCCCGTAGAGCCCGGCGACCTCCCCAAGGTTGTTGAAGGCCGTGATGAAGGTGTTGGTCGCACCCGGCACATCGACCGAGACGAGGCTTCCCGGCACGCCCGTGTAGCCGCGAGACCCGCCGGATGCCGGCAGATAGTTGCCGGCAACCTGCCCCGACGCGTTGATGGCGATGACGCTGTAACCCGAGCTTCCGTCTGGTGCATTGAACGTGGCGAAGCTGCCGGGTTGGCCGGCGAAGTAAGTGGTGGAGGCGTTAGCGTTGAAGCCTTGGTTGATGGTGCCCACAACCTAGCCGGATGCGTTGAGGCCGACGACGAAGGTGCCCCGGGTCGCGCCCGGCGCGTCGAAGGTCACCGGGCTGCCGGGCAGACCGACGAAGCCGCGCCGGGTGCCGTTCTGGGTGAAGTAGCCGGCGACCTGCCCGGCATCGTTGATCCCGTTGACGATGGTGCCGCCGGTCGCGCCTGGCGCGTTGAACGTGGTGAACATATATCCGGCCCGGGCCGCCACTGGGGCGAACAGGGCAAGGCAGGCCGTCACGAGGCTGGCAGCGCTGCGTATCGGGTCACCCTATGTCTTGTAATTATCGTTCAAGGGTATTGCCCGATTATCACCATGTCAAAACAGATCAGTACTAAAACTAACATTTATTGTTGTGCGGGGTGCGCTGCTCCGGGCGGGACGGTCAACCGAAGAAAGGGGTGGCCAACGGCGCCAGTTGTTCAATGCACGCAGAAATGAGCGCCCCTGAGGCACCCTGACCGCGTGATACCGCCCCTCACCGGAGGCAGGCCAAGCGCGCCCCGGTCGAGAACCTCGACGATTGCCGCCCATCCACGGTGCGCGACGGGGATGCGCGACGGGTTCGACGGCGGAACACTCATGGCGAGCAGCGGGTGCGCCGCACTCACCGGCGGTCAGTTCGGCAGGGTGCGGCCAACCGGGTGCATCACGGCGAGGCAGGTGGGTCGGCCACGGTCCAGGATCGCCGGGGCTCCTGGTCCTGCTGCGCCGGAGCGGCCTGCGCGTCGTGTTCCGGCAGCACGCTTGCAACCAGTTTCACGAATCGCTCCTTGATCGTCGGAGCCTGGCCCAGGGCGCATGCACTGGCATCGTCAGGGATGCTCCAACACCCGAAGGCTGGCAGCCCCGGCGCCGGGTGGGTGAACGCATGCGCGGCCACAAGGGTAGCAAGCGATGCAGCGGCGGTCCAACCGATGACCCGCGTGGCGGCGCCGCGGCCCGGGCTGGCGGCACGGGACAGGATGGGGCGCTGCATGGCGTGCAGCCGGGGGATGAGTGTCATGGCACTTCCTTCGGGTCGCAGGCGGCACGCCCGTCGTTTCGGCTGCCGTCCTTTGCAGGCGCAGCACTAGCCGGTGCCGCACACGCAGGGTGTGACGCCGGTCACACCCTGATGCGCGGCCTGGCGGGCGGCGGACCGTCCCATTCCGCCGAGCCCTCCGGCTCCAAGCAGGGCGTGACCCCCGGCAGCCGCTGCGGTATGACAGCCTGGCGTCCGCCATCCGCATGCCATGCAGGAGCCAGCCTTGAACCAGATCGCCCCGCCCCGTCCCAACAGCCTGCGCCTGGGTCCCGACGCCCGTGGCCGCTTCGGCGGCTTCGGCGGGCGCTTCGTGGCGGAAACCCTGATGCCGCTGATCCTGCAGGTGGAACAGGCGTATGAGGCGGCCAAGGCGGACCCGACGTTCCAGATCGAGCTGGACGCCTACCTAAAGGACTACGTCGGCCGCCCCAGCCCCTTGTGGTTCGCGCAGCGCCTGACCGCCAAGCTCGGCGGCGCCCGCATCTACATGAAGCGCGACGAGCTGAACCATACCGGCAGCCACAAGATCAATAACTGTATGGGCCAGATCCTGCTGGCCCGGCGCATGGGCAAGACCCGCATCATCGCCGAGACCGGCGCCGGGCAGCACGGCGTCGCCACCGCCACCGTCTGCGCGCTGTTCGGCCTGCCCTGCACGATCTACATGGGCGCCACCGACGTCGAGCGGCAGAAGCCCAATGTGTTCCGCATGCGGCTGCTGGGCGCCGAGATCAACGCCGTCACGTCCGGCGCCGGCACGCTCAAGGACGCGATGAACGAGGCGATGCGCGACTGGGTCGCCAATGTCGAGGACACCTACTACCTGATCGGCACCGTGGCCGGGCCGCACCCCTATCCGGCGATGGTGCGGGATTTCCAGAGCATCATCGGCACCGAGGCGCGGGTGCAGATCATGGAAGCCGAGGGCCGCCTGCCCGACGCGATCGTTGCGGCCATCGGCGGCGGCAGCAACGCGATGGGGTTGTTCCACCCGTTCCTGGACGACGGCGACGTGCGCCTGATCGGCGTGGAGGCCGCCGGCCGCGGCCTGGACACCAAGGAGCACGCCGCCAGCCTGTCCCGCGGCCGGCCCGGCGTGCTGCATGGCAACCGCACCTACCTGCTGCAGGATGACGACGGGCAGATCCAGGAGGCGCACAGCATCAGCGCCGGGCTGGACTACCCCGGCATTGGCCCCGAGCACTCCTGGCTGCATGAGATCGGCCGGGTGGAGTATGTGGCCGCGACCGACCAGGAGGCGCTGGACGCCTTCCAACTGTGCACGCGGACGGAGGGCATCATCCCCGCCCTGGAGCCGGCCCACGCCATCGCCCACGTCGCCAAGATCGCGCCCGCGCTGGGGCCGGATGCGGTGGTGCTGATGAACATGTGCGGGCGCGGCGACAAGGACATCTTCACCGTGGCTGAACACCTGGGCGTAAAGCTGTGATGGCTTCACTGCTGCTCCCTCTCCCGCCGGGAGAGGGCCAGGGTGAGGGAAGCCGCACGCACCAAGCCCGGCGTTTCAGCAGCGTCACTCCGCTCGTCATCGGCCAGGCCGGCCCTTGCTGCCTCCCTCACCCCAACCCTCTCCCGGAGGGAGAGGGAGCAGCAGGTCTGGCAGCATGAGCCGCATCGCCGCCCGCTTCGCCGCCCTGCGCACCGAGGGCCGCGGCGCGCTGATCCCGTTCCTCGAGGCCTACGACCCCGACGCCGAGACCAGCATGGCCATCCTGCGCGGCATGCCCGCCGCCGGCGCCGACCTGATCGAGATCGGCATGCCCTTCACCGACCCGATGGCAGACGGCCCCACCGTGCAGGCCGCCGGGCTGCGCGGGTTGAAGGCCGGCGCCACCCTGGCCCGCACCCTGGCGATGGTGCGCGACTTCCGCCTGGACGACGACGCCACTCCCGTCATCCTGATGGGCTACCTCAACCCCATCGCCTCTTATGGTCCCGAGCGGTTCTGCACCGACGCCGCCGCTGCCGGGGTGGACGGCCTGATCGTCGTCGATCTGCCGACCGAGGAGGCCGACATGTTGGTCCCGCATGCCGCCGCCCTGGGCCTGGACTTCATCCGCCTGGTCGCCCCCACCACCGACGCCGCGCGCCTGCCGCTGGTGCTCGATGGCAGCTCCGGCTTCGTGTACTACGTCAGCATCACCGGGATCACCGGCACCCGCAGCGCCACGGCCGAGAGCCTCGCCGCCGCCATGCCGCGCGTGCGGGCGGCGACGGGGCTGCCCATCGCCATCGGCTTCGGCGTCCGTACCCCGGCACAGGCGGCGGAGGCGGTGCGCGTGGCCGATGCCGCCGTGGTCGCCTCCGCGTTGATCGACACCTTGTCCGCCAGCCTGGACGAGCACGGTCGCCCCGCCCCCGACACCGCCCAGCGCGTGCTGGACCAGGTGCGCGCACTGGCCGAGGGCGTCCGCCATGCCCGGGTGCCCGCCTGATATGAACCAGCTTGGCATAGGCCGGACCTAGCCATGAGTTGGCTGGCCGAATACGTCCGTCCCAAGATCCGCACCTGGCTGGGCCGGCGCGATGTGCCGGACAACTTGTGGACCCAATGCCCCAACTGTCAGGCAATGCTGTTCAGCCACGACCTGCACCGCAACTTCAAGGTCTGCACCACCTGCGGCCACCATCTGCGCCCGACTGCCGCCGAGCGCCTGGCCTACACCTTCGACGGCTTCGACCCCGAGGGCGGCAAGCCCGATGGTGAGAAGTCCGGGGGTGAGAGGCAGGCCGCCTTCACTCGTATCGAACTTCCCCGCGCGCCCGCCGACCCGCTGCGCTTCCGTGACACCAAGCGCTACCAGGACCGCCTGAAGGAGGCCCGCGACCGCACCGGCCTGGACGATGCCATCCTGGTCGCCCATGGCAGCATCGGCGGCCACCGCGCCGTGGTCGCCGCGATGGCGTTCGAGTTCATGGCCGGCAGCATGGGCGCCGCGGTCGGCGAGGCCATCGTTGCCGCCGCCCGCCTGGCCGTGCTGCAGCACGCGCCCTTGATCGTGTTCACCGCCAGCGGCGGCGCGCGGATGCAGGAGGGCGTCGTCAGCCTGATGCAGATGCCGCGCACCACCATCGCCAGCCGCCTGGTGAAGGAGGCCGGGCTGCCGTTCATCACCGTGCTGACCGACCCGACCACGGGCGGCGTCACCGCCAGCTTCGCCATGCTCGGCGACATCCAGATTGCCGAGCCTGGCGCGCTGATCGGCTTCGCCGGCGCCCGCGTCATCGAGCAGACCGTGCGCGAAACCCTGCCCGAAGGCTTCCAGCGCGCCGAGTACCTGCACGAGCACGGCATCCTCGACATGGTGGTGCCCCGCCCCGACCTGCCCGCCACCCTGGCCCGGCTGATCGGCCTGTTGATGCAGCCGCAGCCGCTGACCGTGGAGCCAGCCGCGGCGTGAGCCGGATCGAGCCGATTATCGACCGCCTGCACGGCCTGTATCCCCGCTTGATCGACCTCGGCATGGAGCGGCTGCAGCGCCTGCTGGCCCAGTTGGACCATCCGGAGGCACGGCTGCCGCCCATCATCCACGTGGCCGGCACCAACGGTAAGGGCAGCACCTGCGCCTACCTGCGCGCCATGGCGGAGGCAGCGGGGGCGCGCGTCCACGTCTACACCTCCCCGCACCTGATCCGCTTCAACGAGCGCTTCCGCGTCGCCGGGCAGCTTGTGTCGGATGAGGCGCTCGCGGCGGTGCTGGAGCGGATCGAGGCGGTGAACGCCGGAGCGCCGATCACGGTGTTCGAGGTCATCACCGCCGCCGCCTTCGTGCTGTTCGCCGAGACCCCGGCCGACCTGTGCATCCTGGAGGTCGGCCTGGGCGGGCGCGGCGATGCGACCAACGTGGTCCCTGCCCCGGCGGTCTGCGCGATCACCTCCATCTCAATGGACCATGCGGAGCTGCTGGGCGACACCCTGGCCGCCATCGCCGCGGAGAAGGCCGGGATCATGAAGCCTGGCGTGCCCGTCATCACCGGGGCGCAGCCGCCCGAGGCGCTGGTCGTGCTGGCCGCCGCCGCCGCCGCCGCCGGGGCGCCGCTGCTGGCGCGCGGACGCGACTGGACGGTCGAGGTCCAGGAAGCCGGCCTGCGCTACCGGGATGCCCAAGGGTGCGTGGACCTGCCCCGGCCGTCCCTGCTGGGGGCGCACCAGACCGACAACGCCGGCATCGCCGTCGCCGCCCTGCGCACGCATGGCCCGGTGGCGGAGGGTGCATACGCCGGGTTGGCGCAGGCGGAGTGGCCGGCCCGCCTGCAGCGGCTGCATGGCCGGCTTGCATCCGCACTGCCGGAGGCGTGGGAGATTTGGCTCGATGGCGGTCACAATCCCGGCGCCGGCGCGGCGCTGGGGCAGCAGCTTGCGGCCTGGTCGGACCGGCCCGTTCACCTGGTCGTCGGCATGAAGCAGTCCAAGGACGCAGCGGAGTTCCTGCGGCCGCTGCTGCCGCACGCCGCCAGCGTCTGGGCGGTGCAGGAGCCGGGCCAGCACCTGGCCCTGCCGGTGCGGGACATCGTGGCGGCCTCCGGCGGCGTCGCCCGGCCAGGCCCTACGGTGGCGGACGCGCTGCGCCAGCTCCCCCGGGACGCCGCGGCGCGCGTGCTGGTCTGCGGCAGCCTGTACCTTGCCGGCGAGGTCCTGAAGGCCGACAAATGCTAGAAAGCGTACCTCGAGACCTTGGCGTGCGGCAGGACACCCCATTTGATGCCCTACCCGCGGGCAAGCCGCACCCCCGCCGTACCGTGGAGCAAGTTATGGACGGACAGGACGTGCCGCCGACGCCGAAGTTGCGCGCAACCCCGGCGGAAGCACGCCAGGCGCCAATCGACCCCGGCCACGCGACGGCCTTGCTGATGGCGCATGGCACGATGGAATTGCGCTGGTTCTCGCCCCGGGATCACGACCCGCAGACCCCACATGACCGCGACGAGCTTTACGTCATCGTCAGCGGTACCGGCACCTTCATGCGCGCACAGGATAGCGCTCCCCTCGACGACGACTTGAGCCTGCCGCTGCACGGCGAGGATCATGTGCCGTTCAACCCTGGCGACGCGATCTTCGTTCCGGCTGGGACGATGCATCGCTTCGAGACGTTCAGCGAGGACTTCGCTTGCTGGATCGTGTTTTACGGACCGGAAGGCGGCGAGGCCCATGCTCATCGAGATCACGCGGCTGCATTCGGAGGATCGTCCGCGCTGGGCTGACCTGTGGCGGGACTACCTGGCGTTCTATGAGACGACACGGCCGGAGGAGCAGTTCCAGGACACTTGGGCGCGCGTGCTGCATGACACCTCGCTGCACGGCTTGGCGGCGCGGCACGAGGGTCGGGTCATCGGCATCACGCATTTCCTGTTCCACGCGAGCGCCTGGACCATGACACCGGTTTGCTACTTGCAAGACCTGTATGTTGACGAAGCCGTTCGCGGCAGCGGCGCCGGGCGGGCGCTAATTGAGGCAGTCGCAGAACGGGCTAGGGCACAGGCCAGCACGCGGCTGTATTGGTTGACGCAAATCGGCAATGGGACAGCACGGACGCTATACGACCGGTTGGCCAAAGAAGCCGGCTTCGTACGCTACGATTATAAGCTTGATTAGGGCATCTACCCCCTTTCCCTTCGGGAAAGAGTTGGGGTGACGGAGTCTTGCAGCACAACCTTCTCTAGCGGAAACCGTGTCCGGTTGGCGCCGTCACCTTAGGGTTCTGCAGCCAAGACCCCTCACCCCGACCCTCTCCCGGAGGGAGAGGGAGAAGGAAGTAGATTACAGGTTGTTGGCGACCCACTGCTTCAGCTCACTTTTGGGCGCGGCCCCTAGGCGGGTCGCGGCGGGCTTGCCGTCCTTGAACAGGATCATGGTCGGGATGCTGCGCACGCCGTAGGTGTTGGCTGCCATCGGGTTGTCGTCGATGTTCAGCTTGGCCACGGTCACGCGGCCCTTGTACTCGGCGCCGATCTCCTCCAGCGCCGGGGCGATCATGCGGCAGGGGCCGCACCACTCGGCCCAGAAATCGACCAGGACCGGCTCCTTGGAGTTCAGGACATCCATCTTGAAGGTATCGTCGCTGATGGCAACGGTGTTCTCGCTCAAGGCACTCTCCTTATGGGTTGACATAGGACGTGGGGACCAGCCGCGTGCGGATCAAGCTGGGGCATGGGCGTCCAGCAGCGCCTCGGGCAGCATCACCACGGCGGCGCCCTGGGTCCAGACCAGCGCGCAATGCATTGCCCGGTCCGGGAAGATGCCGCGCAGTACGGCACGGTAGGCAGCGAGCTGGCGCAGGTAGCGCACAGGGGTGGCCTCGGCGCCGGCCGGGGCGTCGCGGTTGGTCTTGTAGTCGGCCAGCCAGACCTCGCCGGGCAGCACCGCCAGGCGGTCCACGATGCCGTTCACGATGGTGTTGCCGACCAGGCCGGTCACCGGCTGCTCCGCCCGGCTGCCGGCGCCGAACAGCGGCGCCAGCCTTGGGTGCTGCAGCACGCCCATGACCTGCGCCGCCAGCGCGTCCACCTCCGCGGCGGGCAGGCCGAAGCCGGGACGGCCCAGGTGCGCCCGCGCCGCCTGCAGCCGCTCGCCAGCCGGCAGGTCGGGCAGGTACTGCAGGAGCGTGTGGACAAGGTTGCCGCGCAGGAAGCGCTGTCCGGCGTCATCCCGCGCCGCCAGGGGCGAAGCGGCGCGCGGCACCGGGCCGAGCGACGCCCCATCGGGGCGGCTGGGCGCCAACGGCACCGGCAAGGGCGGCTCCGGCGGCGGCGGGGTCGGACGCCAGTTGCCGGGCTGCCCGGCCCAAAGCGGAAACGGAGCGGAGGCCGCCACGTTCGACACGCCAGCGCCCCGCGTCTCCGCCACCTGCGGCGAGGTCTGCACCAGCCGCTCCCCGGCCCAGGCGCCGGACACGCTGCTGAACGGCTCGGCCTCGGCGCCGATGGTGCGGAAGCCGCGCTCGGCCATGCGGTACCAGCTATCGTCCGGCACGCCCTTGCGGGTGTGCCAGCCGCAGACCACCAGGCGGTCCTCCGCCCGGGTCAGCGCGACATACAGCAGCCGGTTGTACTCGCGCAGCCGCCGCTCCCGCTCGGCAAGCTGCGCGCGCTGCACCGCGGCGCAGCGCAGCTCCCGGCGCGGCGACCACAGCGGCAGCTCGGTGCCGGTCGCCGCGTCCTCCACCCAGTGGAAGGCGTCGTCCTCCGGCGGCAGGGCGGTGGTGTCGGGCAGGATCACCAGCGGCGCCTGCAATCCCTTGGCGCCGTGCACGGTCATCACCCGCACGGCGCCGCCGGCACCCTCGGCCTCCCGCTTCACCTCCGCGCCGGACCGCCGCAGCCAATGCACAAAACCCTGCAGGGCCGGCGGGTGCGTGGCGCTGTGGGCCAGCGCGGCGCTCAGCAGCTCGTCCAGCGGCTCCGCGGCTTCTGGCCCCAGGCGCGCCAGCAGCCGGGCACGTCCCCCCAGCGGCCCCAACGCCTCCGACAGCAGGGCGTGCGGCGTCACATGGTCGGCGCGGGCCTGCAGGGTGGACAGGAACGTCCACGCCTGGCTCCACACCTCCCGCTCCCCGGCCCGGCGGCGCAGCGCCTCCCACAGGGTGCCGCGCCGGTCCATCGCCAGGCGCATCAGGCTGTCGTCGGTCAGCCCGCCCAACGGGCTGGTCAGCACGCAGGCCACGGCCAGGTCGTCCTCCGGCAGCAGCACCGCGTCGCAGGCCGACAGCACGTCCTGCACCGCGGCCTGCTCGGTCAGCACCAGGCGGTCCAGCCCGGCCACCGGCACGCCGCGGGCCTTCAGCGCGCGCACCAGGCTGCGGGCGAAGTCGTTGCGCCGCCGCACCAGCACCAGCACGTCGCCGGCGGCCAGGGGACGGTTCTGGCTGGTGAGCCGCACGCCGTCGCGCAGCTCGCCATCCAGCCAGCGCGCCAGGGTGTCGGCCAGGCGCTGCGGCGCCGACACCAGGCCCATGTTGCGGTCGGGCACCGTCCAGGGCGCGGCCTCCTCCTCCTCCGGCAAGGGGGTCAGCGGCCACAGCTCCACCTGCCCGGCGAAACCCGCCCGGTCGGCGAAGTGCTGCAGCCCGCCCTCGTCCGCCACGCCCCGCGCCGCCACGGGATCGGAGAACACCGCATCCACCAGCGCCAGCACCGGCGCCGTCGAGCGGAACGACACGTCCAGCGTCACATCGCGCCACGCCTGCGCCGACCGGCCGACGCGACCCGCCATGATGTCGTGCGAGCGGCCGAACTCCTCGGGGTCGGCGCCCTGGAACGAGTAGATGCTCTGCTTCGGGTCACCGACGGCGAAGAAGGTGCGGGCCGGGGCGCCTGTCTCGCCCACCCGCTCCGCCCGCGCGCCCTGCCCGGCGAAGAATTCTTCTGTCAATGTGTGGGCGATCTGCCACTGCTCCGGCGCGGTGTCCTGCACCTCGTCGAGCAGCAGGTGGTCGATGCCGCCGTCCAGCTTGTACATCACCCAGGCCGCGCCGGGATTGACCAGCAGTTGGCTGGTGCGGCCGATCAGGTCGCCGTAGTCGAGCAGGCCCACCTCCTGCTTGCGCCCGGCATAGGCGCGCAGCACCGGGGCGGCCAGCATCAGCAGGGCGGTGGACGCCTCGGCCACCCGCAACGCCCGGCGCTCGTCCTCGACGGCCAGCACGCGGGCCTGCTCGGCCTCCAGGGCGTCGCGTAGGCCCGGGTGCTTCTCCTCCAGCTTCGCGTTGGGAAAGGCGCTGAACTTGCGCGGCGCCCCATTGGAGCCGACGAACTCCTTCAGCCAATCCGCCCAGTGCTCCTCCCGCAGGGCGGCGTCCAGGCCGAGCCACTGCAGCATGGCCGCCGCCCGCTCCTTCACCGCCGGCGACCCCTGCCCCGCCATCACCAGCAACGCCTGCCGCAGCTTCGGCGCGGCCGGCCCTGCGGCGGCGGCCACGATCTCCGCATCGGTCGCCGCCCCGGCGCCGGCCGCGCGCCGCATGGCCGCCGCCAGCCGAGGCTCCGCCAGCTCCATCGCGGGTTCCAGACGGGCGCGCTGGCCCTCCAGCACCCGCACCAGCAGGGCGAACCGCTCGGCATTCGCCAGGCCCGCCAACTCGCGCAACGCCCCGGCCGGGGACGCTGCCAGCACGCCCTCGCGCGCCTGGTCCATCGCCTGCCGGGCATCCGCCTCCTCGACGAGGCGGAATTGCGGGGAGATCGCGGCCTCGATGGGAAAGCGGCGCAGCAGCGACTGGCAAAACGCGTGGATGGTGCCGATGCGGATGCCGCCGGGCAGGTCCAGCACGGTGGCGAACAGCTCACGCGCCTTGGCGCGGGTGGCGTCGCTGGCGGGGATGCGCAATTCGCGCAACTGCTCGTCCAGCCCGGCATCATCCTTGGTCACCCAGTCGCCCAGCCGCTTCTGCAGGCGCAGCGACATCTCCGCCGCCGCGGCCTTGGTGAAGGTCAGGCACTGGATGCGGGACGGGTCGGCGCCGCTGAGCATCAGGCGCAGCATCCGGTCGGTCAGCAGCTTCGTCTTGCCCGACCCGGCGCTGGCGCTGACGAAGGC
>CAXTFY010000113.1:0-1120 GCA_964243265.1 uncultured Acetobacteraceae bacterium
GATCGCCGCGCCGCGCACCTGCTGCGCCGGCTGGAGGAGAAGGACGGCGAGGAGCTGCTGTCCGCCGTCACCAGCCGGGGGGAGGTGGTGGTGGAAGGGCACCCGGTCGGCCATGTCGGCGGCTTCGCCTTCCTGCCGGACCCGCTGGCGGAGGGGCAGGAGAAGCGTCTGGTGCTGCGCGCCGCGCGCCGTGCTCTGCTGGGGTGGATGCCGCGCCGGGTCGGGGAGCTGGAAGCCGCGCCGGACAGCGTCCTGACCTGGACCGCCGACCACAAGCTGGCCTGGGAGGGCGTGGCCATCGCCCGGCTGCGCCCCGGTGCCGGGATGCTGCGCCCGCACATCGACGTCATCGACACCGAGTACCTGGACGGCCCGCACCGCGAGCGCGTTCGCAAGCGCCTGCATGGCTGGGTGTCCGGCATCATCGCCGCCGACCTGGCGCCGCTGTTCGCCGCCGAAGCTGCGGCGGGACGTGACGCCGCCCTGCGCGGCCCGCTGCACCGCATCATCGAGGCCGGCGGGGTAGTGCCCGGCGCCACAGAGGCCGACATCCCCCCTGCCCTGCGCGGCCCGTTGAAGGCGCTGGGCGTGCGGGCCGGGCGGTTCGCGCTGTTCCTGCCGGCGTTGCTGAAGCCGCGCGCCATGGCGACCCGGGCGGCGCTGTGGGCCTTGCAGGCCGGGGTGCCAGCGCCGTCGTTGCCCACGCCGGGGCTGGTGTCGTTCGCGCCGCCAGCCAACTGGCCGCTGGGCTTTGCCGCTGCCATGGGCTGGGTTGCCGCCGGGCCGGTGTTGCTGCGGTTGGATATCGCGGAGCGCATTGCGGCGGAACTGGGCTATGCCACCCGGGCACGCGCGGCGGCAATGCCGGACGGCTTGGCATCCCGCCTGCAGGTGCGTGCGGAGGAGGTGCCGGCGGTGCTGCGTGCGCTCGGCGTTCGCCTGACGCCGGGCGGCGGCCTGGCGGAGGGACAGTATGGCCCCCCTGCCCCGCCGATGATGCTGCCCGTCCGCAAGCGGTCCCAACCGGTGCCCGCCGTCCCGGCCCCGCTGCCGCGTGTCAAGGACGGACCCTTTGCGGCGCTGGGGGCGCTGCGCCAGGCCATTCGTGATTAAGTGGGCG
>CAXTFY010000113.1:1220-13872 GCA_964243265.1 uncultured Acetobacteraceae bacterium
GGACCCTTTGCGGCGCTGGGGGCGCTGCGCCAGGCCATTCGTGATTAAGTGGGCGCGATCGGGCGGGTGCGATTGAGCGGGACGGCGGAAGACCGCGAGTGGCAGCGGCTGGACAAGTGGCTGTGGTGCGCGCGCTTCATGAAGGCGCGTTCCGACTGCGCCCGGCTGGTGGCCGAGGGCCTGGTGCGGATCAACCGCCAGGTGACTGACAAGCCGCATGCCCGCCTGCGCCCCGGCGACGTGCTGACCTTGCCGTTGCGGCAGGACGTGCGCGTGGTGCGCGTGCTGTCCCTCGCTAGCCGGCGCGGCCCGGCGCCGGAGGCCCGCACGCTGTATGAGGAGGTGGACAGCGATGCACCGAACCCTTGAGGGGAACTCTGGTATGCCGGGCTGCGGCTTGCGCCAGGGGATGAAAGGGCCGAAGACCGCCCCATTCTAAGGGCTGGCCGGAGCCGACGCTGCCGGATATGATAGAGGGATATGCGATGACCTACGTGGTCACCGAGAACTGCATCAAGTGCAAATACATGGACTGCGTGGAGGTGTGTCCGGTGGACTGCTTCTACGTGGGCGAAAACATGCTGATGATTCACCCCGACGAGTGCATCGACTGCGGCGTGTGCGAGCCGGAGTGCCCGGCCGAGGCGATCGTCCCCGATAGCGACGACCGTGCCGCGCCGTGGGCTGAGCGCAACCGCATCTACGCCATCGAGTGGCCCAACATCGTCCGCAAGGGCGTGCCACCGGAAGATGCCGACGAGTGGAAGGACAAGCCGGACAAGGAGGCGCTGTTTTCGACCGCGCCGGGCAAACCGTAGGCAAGTTTGCGCGAGAAGGCCGTGCAGTCTGCGGCCATCGCATGACGCCGCGTACGTTTTGTGCTAGCTTGGATGGTAGCGCCGCTTCGGACGGACCCGGCCCGCCCTGCGGGCCGGCATTTCGGCGTACCTCGTCCACAACGTACGCGCCATCCGGTCTGCCGGCTGGCCAGGAGTATGCCCGGTGTCGACCAAGCCCGCCCTCGACACGGTCCCCGAGACCGTTGACGAAACCGCCGACGTAGCCGCTGACGCTGCGCCGGCTCCCGCTGCGAAGCCGGCTGCTGAGCCGCAGTTCCGCTCGCCGCCGAAGATGCCGGGGCACATGCCTGGGATGCATGGCCGGCCACAGATTGCTCCCCGTGCCATGGCGGCCAAGGAAGATTTCGTCGAGGGCGACTATGTCGTCTATCCCACCCACGGGGTCGGCAAGGTCGAGCGGATTGCGACGGAGGAGATCGCCGGGCACAAGCTTGAACTGATCCACATCACCTTTGAAGAGAACCGGATGACCCTGCGGGTGCCGGTAGCGAAGGCGCGCACCGCCGGGCTACGGAAGCTGGCGACTCGCAAGCTGTTCGACGATGCGTTGGCGTTGCTGAAGGGCCGGGCGCGCATCAAGCGTACCATGTGGTCGCGGCGGGCGCAGGAGTATGAGGCGAAGATCAACTCGGGCGACCCGATGGCAATTGCTGAGGTAGTGCGCGACCTACATCGCAATGCCGGCCAGCCTGACCAGAGCTTCAGCGAGCGGCAGATCTACGAGGCCGCGATGGACCGCTTGGCCGCCGAGATGGCTGCGCTGGACGGCACCGACAAGGCGACCGCCGCGACCAAGTTGGGGGATTACCTGAAGACGATCGTGAAGGGTACGGCAGTCGAGGTGGACGCCGAAGGTGCTGAAGTCGAGCCGGACCTGGAAGCCGAAGTGGACGACGCGGAGTAGCCTGCGGCTTCTGCTTCTCTCTTTGGGAGAGGGCAGGTAAGTGCGTAATTTTTTGGCAGGGTAGCGGTCCTGCGAAGGGCTGAGGTCGGTGTTGGACGATCCCTCACCCTGGCCCTCTCCCGGTGCGAGATGGCAGGCGGCAAGGGTATTTTGGGGATTGCCCTCCCAACGCCGAGCGGCGCCGCGCTTCCTGTTGCAAGGCAGCAAAAAGGCCCTGGGAACTACTCCCCAAGGCCTTTTGCGTTGCAGCGGCTTAGTTGTTGCTGTTGCGGTTGCCAAATAGCTGCAGCAGCAGCATGAACAGGTTGATGAAGTTCAGGTACAGGCTCAGCGCGTCAAACACACTGCGCTTGGCCGCGGCGTCCGAGCCCTCGGCGTAGGCATACTGCATGTAGTCGCCCTTGATGCGCTGTGTGTCGTAGGCCGTCAGGCCGACGAAGATCAACACGCCGACGATGCTGATGCCGAACTGCAGCGCCGAGCTGGCGACGAACATGTTGACTAGCGATGCGATGATGATGCCGAACAGGCCCATCATCAGGAAGCTGCCCATGCCCGTCAGGTCGCGCTTGGTCGTGTAGCCCCACAGGCTCATCGCACCAAAGGTGCCGGCGGAGATGAAGAACACCCGGGCGATGCTGCTGCCGGTGTAGATCAGGAAGATGTTGGCCAGCGACGCGCCCATCGCGGCGGCAAAGGCCCAGAACAGCCCCTGCGTCGCAGTGCGCGACAGCTTGTTGACGCCGAAGCTCAGCACCAGCACGAACGCCATCGGCGCGAAGATCGCGGCATAGCCGAGGATGGTCGGCTGGACTGCCATGCCGCGGGGCGTGGCGACCTGCTGGTAGAAAAGCTGGA
This sequence comes from uncultured Acetobacteraceae bacterium, assembly GCA_964243265.1. Lineage (GTDB taxonomy): Bacteria > Pseudomonadota > Alphaproteobacteria > Acetobacterales > Acetobacteraceae > DASWOJ01. The sequence continues at coordinate 3,843 of CAXTFY010000113.1, forward strand.
TTAGGCTGGTGTTGGCAATGCCGTATGCAACGGCACCGGTCAGCAACAGGCCGGACGACATCCAGTTATAGACGCGCAGCATGTAGCTGCGCAGGCCGGCGTCGATGACGGCGCCGTCCTGGGTTGCGGCCGGCGCGTAAGTCCGGTCAGGGATAAAGGCCATGGTCAGGTCCTTGCTAGGGGCGAAACTGCCCGTGCCGTGTATGTTGGATGAAAGCTTTGCTGGATCAAGCGGAATCGCATCCTAGCCCTGCCCGGCAAGCCGCCTTACTCGTTACGCTCTCCTACTCGCGCGCCCGGCTATTCGTTACGAAGGAACGGCGCCGCCCGGGTCCGCAACGCCGAGGCCGTGCCGGCATAACCGAATCCCAGCATCAGCGCCACGCAGCCCAGCAGCGTCGCCGCCAGCACGCCGGGCAGGAACACCCAGTCGGCGTGCATCAGGAAGTGCACCACGCCCCAACTCGCCAGGGTGCCGACCAACGCCGCAATCACGCCCGCCGCCACGCCCACCAGCCCGAATTCCACCAGCCACGCCCCCCTGATCTGTTGCCGCGTGGCACCGAGGGTCTTCAGCACCACCGCCTCTGCCATGCGCCGCCGCTGCCCGGCGGCGACGGCGCCCACCAGCACCAGCGCGCCCGCTGCCAAGGTGATACTTCCCGTCGCGGCCAGGGCGGCAGCGATCTTGCCGACCAGCGCCGCCACCGCGCCCAGCACGTCCGCCACCCGGATGCCGGACACGTTGGGCAGCGCGTCCGTCACCGCCCGCAGCACCCCGGCCTCGTCCTGGGGCGCCACGCGCACGGTGGCGATGTGGGTGTGCGGCGCCCGCTCCAGGAACCCCGGCGAGGCGACCATGGTGAAGTTGATGCCCAGGGTGCGCCAGGCGATGTCGCGCAGGTTGGCGATCTTCAGGTCGAAGTCGCGGCCCAGCACGTTGACGCGGATCACGTCGCCGATCCCCACGCCCCAGCCCTTCGCCAGCCCGGCATCGAACGACACCAGCGGCGGACCCGCGTAATCCGCCGGCCACCAGTCACCGGCCACTAGGCGCGAGCCCTCCGGCAACGCCCGGCTGTAGGTTAGGCCGCGGTCGCCGCGCAGCGCCCACTGGGTGTCGGGGGTCGCCTTCACCTCGGCCGCGGGGATGCCCTTCACCGACACCAGGCGGGCGCGCAGGCTGGGCACCTCCTCCACGTCGGTCACGCCGGGCTGGGCGTGCACGACGGACTGGAACTGGGCCAACTGGTCGTTCTGGATGTCGATGAAGTAGAAGCTGGGGGCGTTGGCCGGCAACTGCTCCAGGATCTGCGCGCGGATGTTGCCCTGGATCAGCACGACGGCGGCCAGGGTGGACAGGCCGAGGCCGACCGACACCAGCATCAGCGGCGTCGTGGCGCCGGGGCGATACAGGTTGGCGATGCCCAGCCGCGCCCACGGGGCGGACAGCCGCGGCGCCCGCCGGGCCAAGGCCATCAGCACGCCCCCGCCGACGCGGAACAGCAGCAACGTTGCCATGGCCGCGCCGCAGAACCACAGCGCGAAGCCACGTTCTGGCGAGGTCAGCACCGCCAGCCCCACCAGCAGCGCAGCCAGCAGTGCGTTGACCGCCAGCACCCGGCCGCGGGCGCGCATGCGGACCGGCAGCAGGGCGTCGCGGAACAGGGCGGCACCGGGGATCTCGGCGGCGCGGGCCAGGGGCCACAGCGCGAACACCCCGGCGGTCAGGAAGCCATACGCGGCTGCCAACCCGAGGGAACGCGGGTAAAGGCCCACCCGCGCCGGCACCGGCAGGGCATCACCGAACAACGCCAACCCGGCGGCCGGCGCCAGCGCGCCCACGGCGACGCCGATCGCCACGCCCACCGCGGACAGCACCAGCACCTGGATCAGGAACACGCCGAAGATCAGCCGGCTGCTGGCGCCCAGGCAGCGCAGGGTGGCGATGGTGCGCGCCCGCGACTCCAGCCAGGCGCGCACGCCGGTGGCGACGCCGATGCCGCCCACCAGCAGCGCCGTCAGGCCCACCAGGGTCATGAACAGGCTGGTCTGGTCGATGAAGCGGGCGACGCCGGGCGCGGCCTCGGTGGCGTCGCGGATGCGCCAGCCCTGGTCCGGGAAGGCCGCGCGCAGGTCGGCCGCGACGGCCTGCGGGACGGTGCCGGGCGGCAGCACGACGCGCTCGTCATACGTCAGCAGCGACCCCGGCTGCACCAGGCCGGTGGCCGGCAGCGTGGTGGCGGAGATCATGGCGCGCGGCCCCAGGATGGTGGGGGCGGCGACGCGGTCCGGCTCGGCCAGCAGGGCGGCGCGGACCTGGACGGTGCTTTGGCCCAGCCGCAGCAAGGCGCCAGGCTGCACGCCGAGGCGGTCCAGGATGGCCTGGTCCACCACCACCCCGGGATGCCCGTCGTGCTCGGCCAGGGTGTCCTGCAAGGGGCCGGGCGGCGCCAGGGTGGCTTCGCCGATCAGGGGGTAGGCGCCATCGACGGCCTTCAACTCGACAAGCTGCCGCTCCCCGTTGGCCGCGATCAGCATGGAGCGCATGCCCACGATGTCCGACACCCTGCCGCCGCTGGCCTGCAGCCAGGCGCGCAAGGTGTCCGGCAGCGGCTGGGCGCCGGACTGCACCTCCAGGTCGCCGCCCAGGATGCGGCGGCCCTCGGTGGCCAGGCCGGACTGCACGCCCTCGCGCAGGCTGCCCACGGCGGCGATGGCGGCGACGCCCAGGGCGAGGCACGCCAGCACGATCCGCAGGCCGCGCACGCCGGCGCGCAACTCGCGGGCGGCGTAGGTGAAGGCAATCACGCGGTGACCCCTCGGTCATCCGCCGCGGCGACGTCCTGGCCTTCTGCCTCGGCCAGCACCCGACCGTCGGCAATGCGGATGCGGCGGTCGCAGCGTGCGGCGAGCGCCGGGTCATGGGTGATCAGCATCAGCGTGGTGCCCAGTTCCTCCTTCATGCCGAACAGCAGGTCCATCACGGTGCGGCCGGTCGCCACGTCCAGGTTGCCCGTGGGCTCGTCGGCCAGCAGCAGGCGCGGGCGCGGGGCGAAGGCGCGGGCCAGGGCGACGCGCTGCTGCTCCCCGCCGGAGAGCTGCCCCGGCAGGTGCGTCAGCCGATGGCCCAACCCAACCTTCTGCAGGCTGTCCGCCGCACGCGCCGCCGCGTCGCGCACGCCGGCCAGTTCCAGCGGCACCGACACGTTCTCCAGCGCAGTCATGGTCGGGATCAGGTGGAAGGCCTGGAACACGATGCCTACGTTGTCGCGCCGGAACCGGGCCAGCGCATCCTCCCCCATGCGGGTCAGGTCCTGCCCAGCCACCACCACGCTGCCGCAGGTCGCCTGCTCCAGCCCGGCCAGCACCATCAGCAGGCTGGTCTTGCCGCTGCCGCTGGGGCCGACGATCCCGACCGCCTCCTTGGCCTGGACGTCCAGGGTCACACCAGCCAAAATGGACACTGGCCCGGCGGTTGCAGGCACCGTCAGCCGAAGGTCGCGCACCTGCACCAGGGGCGTGCCGGGCGTGTTTCCGCGGGACGTGAGTGTGGATTCAGAGGCAGGGTGCATTGCTATGTCCATGACGGCTCCATATGGCACCCGGCGCTGGCTGGCCAACGCCGCGCTCGGGGGGATGCTCGCTTTGTTGACGGCCCCGTGCTTCCCGGCCCGGGCCGCTCGCACAGTGCGCGTGCTGATCCTGGGGGACAGCTTGGCCGCGGGGTATGGGTTGGCGCAGGCGGACGGCTTCCAGGCCGTGATGATGGCCGCCCTACGCGCCCGCGGGCACGACGTGCAGTTCATCGACGCCGCGGTGTCGGGCGACACCACCGCCGGCGGACGCGCCCGGCTGGACTGGGCCTTGTCGGACGGCGCGGACGCCGCGCTGGTCGAGCTGGGCGGCAACGACGGCCTGCGGGCGCTGGCCCCCTCGGTGATGGAGGCCAACCTCCGCGCCATCCTGGACGGGCTGGCGGCGCGGCACATCCCGACCCTGCTGTCCGGCATGATGGCGGCGCCCAACCTGGGCCGGGAGTATGACGACGCCTTCGCCGCGGTGTTCACCAGGCTGGGCGCTCGGCCGGGCCTGCTGTATGACCCGTTCTTCCTGCAAGGCGTCGCCGCCGACCCCGCGTTGAATCAGCCCGACCACATCCACCCCAATCCCGAAGGCGTCCGCCGCGTCGTCGCCCGGCTGCTGCCGCTCATGGAGCAGCTTCTCGCCGAGGTGCCCGTCCAGGATAAATCGTGAGGCTGTTCGTGGCGCTCGACCTGCCGCGCTCGCTGCGGGAACGGCTGAGCTGGATGGCCGGCGGGCTGCCCGGCGCGCGCTGGGTGGCGCCGGAAAACTACCATGTCACGCTGCGGTTCATCGGCGAGTTGCCGGGCTGGCGGGCGGAGGAGGTGGATGTGGCCCTAGCTGCGTTGCGCGCGCCGGGCTTCAGGCTGCAACTGGCGGGGATCGGCACCCACTCGAAGGGGGGGAAGGTGAACGCGCTGTGGGCCGGGGTGGAGCGCACGCCGCAGCTCGATCACCTGCAGACCAAGATCGAGACGGCGTTGCAGCGGGCCGGGCTGGAGCGGGAGCGGCGGCGGTTCACGCCGCACGTCACCTTGGCGCGCATGGACGGCATCCCGGAGCCGAAGATCGCCGCCTGGGTGGCGGGGCACAACCTGTTCCGCAGCGACCCGGTGCAGGTGGAGCACTTCACCCTGTTCAGCTCGCTGCTGGGCAAGGAGCAGGCGGTTTACGTGCCCGAAGTCGAGTATGATCTGGCGTGACTGCTGGCCGCCGCATCGCGTGTCATTGCGAGGAAATCCCCGCGTCATTGCGACGCGACCGCATCCCCGCACCATTGCGACCGCATCCCCATGTCATTGCGAGCCGGCTTCGGCGTGGCAATCTAGGAGCCGCACGCATTGCCCTCGCAGCCGCTGGATTGCCACGCTGCAAGCGCGGCTCGCAATGACGGATATCGCCGATTGCGGTTGCCCATGACGGATCATCCATGACACCGCCCTCCATCGTCGTCCTGACTGGCGCCGGCATCAGCGCCGAGAGCGGCTTGGCCACCTTCCGCGACCCGGACGGCCTATGGCAGCGCGTGCGCATCGAGGACGTGGCGACGCCCGAAGCCTTCGCCCGCGACCCGGCCCACGTCCATGCCTTCTACAACGCCCGCCGCGCCCAGCTTGCGGACGTGCAGCCGAACGCCGCCCACCTCGCCCTGGCGCGGCTGGAACGCGAGTGGCCCGGCGCATTCCTGCTGGTGACGCAGAACGTGGACGACCTGCACGACCGCGCCGGCAGCCGTCCGCTGCACATGCATGGCGAGTTGCGCCGGGCGCGCTGCCTGGCGTGCGGCGTGCGGCATGGCTGGGCGGCGGACCTGTCGACCAGCACGCCTTGCCCGGCCTGCGCCGCCCCGCGGCTGCGGCCGGACATCGTCTGGTTCGGGGAGATGCCGATGGGCATGGACCGGATCGGGGCGGCGCTGGACGGCTGCGGGCTGTTCGTGTCGGTCGGCACCTCCGGCAACGTCTATCCCGCCGCCGGCTTCGTGGACGATGCGGCGCAGGCGCATAAGGTGGAGTTGAACCTGGAGCCGTCCGCCGGCTCCGCGCTGTTCGACGAGGCACACCACGGACCCGCCACCCAGGTCGTCCCGGCGTTTGTAGACCGGGTGCTGCGCCGATGGGCGTGACGCTGGACGAGCTGGCCGCGGAGGTGCGCGCCTGCACCTTCTGCGCCAAGGTGCTGCCGCTGGGGCCGCGGCCGATCCTGCGCGTGTCCACGACGGCCACCATCCTGATCGCCAGCCAGGCGCCGGGCACCAAGGTCCACGTCAGCGGCACGCCCTGGACCGATGCGTCCGGCGTGCGGCTGCGCAACTGGCTGGGGATGACGCCCGAGGAGTTCTACGACACGGCCCGCATCGCCATCCTGCCGATGGGCCTGTGCTATCCCGGCCGCCTGCCGCAGGGTGGCGATTGCCCGCCGCGTCCGGAGTGCGCCCCGCTGTGGCGGCCAAAATTGTTGGCGGCCATGCCGCAACTGCGGCTGACGCTGCTGGTAGGCAGCTATGCTCAGGTCTATGCGCTGGGGCCGGGCAAGATGACCGACCGGGTGCGGAGGTTTCGCGAGTACCTGCCGCGGTACTTTCCCCTGCCCCATCCAAGCTGGCGGACGGGGATATGGGAGACGAACAACCCGTGGTTCGTGACGGATGTGCTCCCGGCGCTCCGGGACGAGGTGCGCCGGGTGCTGTCGGCTACTGGGGCGTCTGCTGGAGACGCTACTGGCGGCGGCGGCGGACCAGGGTAAGCCCGGTCAGCCCGGCGCCGAGCAGCGCCATCGAGGCCGGCTCGGGCACCGCGGTGCTGCCGGGCAGGGCGAAGCTGGCGTTGCCGATGGCGAAATCGCCATCCCCGGTGCCGCCCGTGGTGGGCACGGAGGACAGCACGACCGAGGTGACCGCCGTCGTGGAGGTCGCAGCCAGGATACCCGGCGACACCGCGTTGTCCGCCAGCACGCTCACGCTGATGGTGCCCAGCGACGTGGTGCCGTTGAACGCCTGGGCCGACACCGTGTACGCCTGCGTGGTGTCGAAGTCGTCCACGTCGAACTCGAACGCCGCCACGCCGCTGCTGAGCGTCACCGTCACGTTGCCCGGCGTCACGCAACTGAAGCTGGTGAAGCCGCACGATACCAACAGTTGCTCGCCGTTGGCGTAGTTGCTGTCGAGGTAGCCGTTGCTCGCCTGCTCCCGCTGCAACATGTTCGGGCTAGTGAAGCTCGCCGTCAGCCCCGTCCCTGCCGCGTAGGACGCCGAGGTGCCCGTGGCGTAGGTCGTCCCAACCGCGTCCGTGAACGCCAGCGGCGTGCCGCTGAGGCCGCTCGTCTGGATCAGCGCGGCGGTGGCCGGGGTGGCCGCGGCGCCCGCGATGGCTGCCGCAGCGAGAGCCAGTTTGCCGAGTGTCATGCCTGTGGCTCCTTAGTTCGTGGTCTGGCTGGGACGGGCGAAGAAGTCAGCCGGGATCGGGTTGGGCAGGCCCTGCACCCGGTCCTCGGTCGTGAGGTTCAGCGCCGAGCAGCCGTTGCCGCCATAGTGGGGAAGGCTGGCGATGGTGGTTGCGGGGATCATCGCATACGACGCCGGCAGCGGGGCGCGCTGGCCGGCCAGGCGCAGCGGGTCGAAGGCGGACAGCAGCGCCCCGGTCGGCGCCGTAGCCGCGTCCTTCGGCCCCAGGTAGTTCTGCGTGAAGCCGGCCGGACCCGTCTGGAACCCCGCGCCCTGCGCGCCGGCCACCAGCGCCGCCGCCTCGTCCGGCAGGCTGGACAGCGGCGACAGGCCGAACACCGAGTTCACCAGCTCGATGACCGAGTTGTGGTCGCCTTCCTCATGCGACACGACATGGGCGCGGGCATAGGGGGAGATGACCAGCAACGGGATGCGAGGTCCGCGGCTCAGCGGCAGGCCCGCCGGGTCGTAGCTGAGGATGCGCGGCGGCTGGTGGTCGTAGTCGCCTTCGCTCTCGTCGTAGGTGATGACGATGGCGCTCTGGCTCCAGTACGGGCTGCTGGCGATGGCGTTGACCTCGGTGGCGATCAGCGACTCGCTGATGGCCTGGTCCGAGTAGCCCGGGTGGTCGTCGTCGCCGAGGAAGTTGCCGCTGACGTAGGCGGCGTCGGCGGGCGGCGCGACGGTGCCGAAGCCGGTCGCGTTGGCGGTGTTCGGCGTCATGCCCATGATGTTGTCATAGCCGCCACGGACGTAGAACACGCCGCCCGACGCCGGCAGGGCCGCGTTGCCGACATCGGTGAAGAAGTTGCCCAGGCCATGCTGGTGGGCGGCCTGCACGGGGTTGCTGGTGACGTAGCCGAAGTACTGGGGCCCGTTGTGGTGGCCGATGTAGCTGGCGTTCGGCACCGTGCTGATGCCGTTGGCGTTCGGCAGCCCGGTCTCGGTGTTGTAGCCGTTCTGGTACCAGCCCCAGGCATACGGCGCATTGCCCTGGGCGGTGATGAACGGGATGTCGTTCTGGATGTCCGGCAAGTCCAACGCCGCGTTGCCGTCGTGCGAGACCACGTCGGACAGCGTGCGGCCGGCCAGGGTCAGCGGCAGGCTGGCGAAGGTCAGGTTCGGCGCGACGTTGGTGGCCGCGCCAGACTCGTTCTTGCGCTGCGGGACGCCGGCGGCGGCGCCGGTGTCCGCGGTGGCCGTGGTGTTCTGCGGGTTGCTGGCCACGCCGGAGTACTCCGCCGCCGCGCCCGGCAGGCCCGGCAGCGGGTCGTTGGTGATCGGCACCGCGACCGAGCCGTAGGTGGCCGCCGAGGTCGCGCCGGGGTGCTTGACCCACTGTGTCTCGCCGGACTGCCCGGCCACCATGGCGATGGCGTTCGGCGAGGACGGCCCGATGGTGGTCTGGAAGATGTTGTCGAACAGCGCGAACTTGTTGGCGTAGTTCCACAAGAACGGGATGGTGTCGCAATCGACGTAGGCCATCGCCAGCTCGCCGTACTGCTTGGCCTTGAGCGGCACGGCGGAGGGCGCGGTGGCGGGGACGGGGGTGCCCGAGGCGATGATCGGGGAGCCGGTGAGGTACTTGGCTTCCTCGTTCAGCGCGAAGCGGTCCATCGCCGGGATGCTGTTGGCGCCGACGTCCATCTTGGCGGCCATGCGCGGGTGGCCGTGGTCGATGTCGTCCAGGTCGGTGGCGTTCTGCGCCGGCCCGATGCGGAAGGGCGACACGGTGCCCTGCGTGCCGTCGGTATTGTAGATCACCTGGGTGTTGGTGGCCGGCACGCGCGGGGTGGCGCCGGTCGAGAACAGGCCGTTGGCGCCGCGCAGGGTGCCGAAGTAGTGGTCGAACGACTCGTTCTCCTGGAACAGGACGAACACGTACTTCACGCGGTGGCGCAGCAGGCTGATGAGCTGCGCGTTGGTCAGCGCCGGGTCCAGCGTCGGGTCGTTGTAGTAGGGCGCTACGTCCGCGTTCGGCGCGGGCTGGCCGGTCACGACGGGCGTTGTTGACGCGGCGACGGCCAGGACGGGTTGCAGCACCAAGCCAGCCGCGACCAGGGCGGAACAGCCTTGCAACAGGAGACGCTTCATCGTGTGGACACCCTCTCGATTCCAGAGTTCCACCATCGCACGCCCCTGGCGGCGGCGTGTTAAAGCTTCGCTACAATCTCATTAACGCCGTGGCGGCGGCTACTCGGCCCCGGCGGGCAGGACCAGGCCGCCGTCCCGCCACGCCGCATCCAGTCCCGCCGGCAAGCCCAGGCCGCCGAGGTTGCGGGCGATCAGGTCAGCCAGGGCGCCGCCGGCCCGCGCCCGCGCCTGCCAATCCGCCGCGAGGCCCAGACCGGCCCCGGGCACCGGCAGCGCCTTGGGGTCGGGCTGCTGCAGGGTCTGCACCGTCCAGCCGACGATGGCCGTCCAGTGCGCGTCGTCCAGCCCGGTGACCGCCAGGATCGGCGACACCGACAGCGGCTCCGGCAGGATGCGGAGGGGATGGGCGGGGTCGGCGGCGGCCCGCTCGGTGGCCAGCGTGCCCATGTCCAGGGCCACGGCGGGGCAGCGGCCGACGTCGAAGGCGTCCAGCATCTCCTCCTCCTCCTGCCAGGGGGAGAAGCGGAGGGGCAGGTTCCGACTGCGGAACCAGGCGAGCAGGGTGCGCTCCGGGCCGGTGCCGGGCTCGGCGCAGACGGTGGTGCCGGCGAGGTCGGCCAGGTGCCGGGCCGGGCTGCTGGCGGGGACCATGACGCCGTTGGCCTGGTGGAACACCGCCGGGCCGGGCACGACGGCATCGAGCAGGCCGTTGCCGAGCAGCTCCGATCCGGTCAGGAAGGCGACGGCGTCCTCGCCGCGGCGCAGGCGGTCGAAGTCCTGGTTCAGGACGTAGGGGTGGAACTCGATCCGGGCGGGGTCGCCGAGGACGGCGGCGGCCAGGGCGCGGCATAGGTCCACCTCCAGCCCGGCCATGCCGCCGGGGGACGGGGCGGCCAGGCCGGCGCGGGG
>CAXTFY010000114.1:0-11282 GCA_964243265.1 uncultured Acetobacteraceae bacterium
CTGCCTACAGGACTGGACCTGTCGGCGGAGGCGGCGGGGCTGGCCGGCGGCACGCTCCGCCAGGTGCGCGGCGCGTTCGACCTGGACCGGGACGGCGTGACCCTGCGGCAGGGCCAGGCGCTGCTGCCCGGCGATGCGCAGCTCACCCTGTCGGGCCGCCTGACCCGCCCGGCGGACGGCGGCGCAGCGGGGCAGGCGGCGCGGGCCGAGGGCACCGCCCACCTCGCGGCGCCGGATTTGCGGACGACCCTGGACTGGCTGTCGCCGCTGCTGCCGGCGGGCGGCATCCCGGCTGGCCTGGCGCCAGGGGTGCTGCGGACGGCAGACCTGCGGGCCAAGGTCGCGGCCGGGGGCGGGCAGGCCTCGCTGTCGGAGCTGGCCGGCACGCTGGACGGCAACGCGCTCACGGGTGAGCTGACGGTCAAGCTGGGGCAACGGCTTGGCCTGGACGCCGGGCTGTCGTTCGACCGGCTGGCGCTCGACCCTTGGCTGCCCGACCTGGCGCCGCTGCGGACGCCGGCCGGCATGACTGCTGCCCTGGCCCACGCCAGCGGCATCGACGCCGACCTGCGCCTGCAGGCCAAGCAGGCGACGCTGCGCGGCGTGTCCCTGGGTCCCCTGGCCGTCGAGGTGCAGACCGAGGCGACGCGCCTGACCCTACACCGGTTGGAAGCAGCACCGCTGAGCGCCCGGCTGACCGCCTCGGGCACGGTGGGGGAGGGCGGACGCGTGGTGGACGGATCGCTCGACATCAGCATACCGGACCTGACGCTGCTGCGTCCGCTGCTGCCGCCGGGCTTCGTGCTGGCGCCGCTAGCTCGCGGTGCCGGCACCCTTTCGCTGACCCTGGCCGGACCGCCCGACGCCCTTGCGGGCCGGCTGGCCGTCGATGCCGCCGGCATCCGGCTGGAGGCGCAGCCGGTGCTGGCGCTGGCGGCGCGGCGCTGGGCGGGGCCGGTCACGCTGCACCATCCAGGCGCGCCACGGCTGCTGGAGGCGCTCGGCGTGCCCGGCACGGCCGCGTGGCTGGGCGATGGGTCGCTGTCGCTGGTCGCGCAGGTCACGGCGGCGCCGGGCCGCATCGACCTGGACCGGTTCAGCCTGGTCGCGGCGTCGCTGCGCGCCGAGGGGCAACTGACGCTGGAGCAGCGGCTGGTGTCCGGCCAGGTGACGGCGGAGGTGCTGCCGCTGCCGCTGCCCTATCCGGGGTCGCGCGACCCGCTGCCGGTCTGGGTGCTGCAGGGTTGGGGCGCTGCGCTACGGCTGGATGCGGCGCAGGTGCTGCTGGGTCAGCAGCCGGCGGCGCAGGCGCTGTCGGCGGACGTGCTGGTGCAGGATGGCACGCTGCGCATCCCGCGTGCGACAGCCCGGCTGCCGGAGGGTGCGCTGTCTGGCAACCTGTCCGGCGAGGTTGTGCTGGAGGGGGCTGCGGACCCACCGCGGCTGGAGCTGCATGCCAGCCTGGACGGTGCCGTCCTGTCCGGGCCGCTGCTGGGCGCGCCGCTCGACCTCGCATCGGGCGGGGGTTCGGCGCGGCTGAACGTTTTGGCGGCGGGGCACAGCCCGGCTGCGCTGTTGGCGACGGCGTCCGGCTCGGCCGGAGTCACGGTGCAAGACGGCGTGCTGTCCGGCCTGGACCTGCCGGCGGCGGCGGCGGCGTTGTCCGGCCCGGACCCAGCCGGGATCGGCGCCGCTGTCCGCGCGGCGCTGCTGGCGGGGACAACGCCGTTCACCCGGCTGGAGCTGGCCATGCCGATCAAGCACGGCATCGTCCAGGTCGGGGGCACGCTGCAGGCCCCGGCGGGCGGCGTCCAGTTTGGCGGCACGCTCGACCTGCTCGGGGCGGTGGACCTACGGCTGCTGGTCCAGCCCATGGCGCCGGACCAGCAGCCCGGGCCGGAGCTGGGGCTGCTGCTAGCCGGCCCGCTCGGCGGCACGCGGACGCCGGAGCTGGCGGGGCTGTCGCGCTGGCTGGCGGGGCGGCCTGGCGGTTAGCCGGATTTGCCAGCCTCAGCGCCATCCCGAAGACAGCCGGCGCTAGGTGCCCAACGCAGCGTCCAGCACGGCATAAACCAGGGTAATCAGCTCCGCTGCCACGAGTGCAAAGCCAGCCTGGTCGGCATCACTTGCAAGTAGGACAAGGCGGCCCGCCATCTGGATCGGGCTGATTGAAGGGGCAATCTCGCCAGCAACGTCCATGGTGCCTCCACGGCGAAGTTCCGCCGGCATGACGAAGTGTCGGCGATCACGGTTACCGCAGTACTAACGGTCCTGCGACCCGTGCGCCGATCCGAGCAGGGCACGCACCCGCAGGGCCGACGCCAAGGGCTGCCCCGGCGCGCGTGCCGCGTCCACCTCCGCGACGAAGGCCGACAGGGTTGCGCCTTGGCCGGCGGCCAGCGCGGCCAAGGCTGTCCAGAACTCCGGCTCCAGCGCTACGCTCGTGCGATGCCCGGCCAGGGTGAAGCTGCGTTTCTGCAGCAGCATCCCCCCCGGCGCGCCCGGTCAGTCGCCGAGGGTGGCGCCGGGCCGGGTCATCTCCACCGGCACCACCCAGCGGTCGAAGTCGGCCGGCTCGACGAACCCAAGCCGCTGGGCGGCATCGCGCAGGGTGAGGTTCTCCGCCAGGGCGAGCTTGCCGATGCGCACCGCCTTGTCATAGCCGATGCGCGGGTTCAGCGCGGTGACCAGCATCAGCGACCGCGCCAGGTTGTCGGCAATGCGCTCCCGTGCCGGCTCCAGCTTGTCCATCATGTTGTGGGCGAAGCTCTCGGCGGCGTCGGCGAGCAGGGCGGCGGACCCCAGCACGTTGTGGATGATCAGCGGTTTGAAGACGTTCAACTCCAGGAAGCTCTGCGCCGCGCCGATGGTGACGGCGACGTGGTTGCCCATCACTTGGGCGCAGACCATCGTCAGGGCCTCGCTCTGCGTCGGGTTGGTCTTCCCCGGCATGATGGAGGAGGACAGGCCGTCGGCGGGGATGGTCAGCTCCGACAGTCCTGAGCGTGGGCCGGAGCCGAGCAGGCGCACGTCGTTGCCCAGCTTGTTCAGGGACACCGCCAGCACGTTCAGCACGCCCGACAGCTCCACGAACACGTCATGCGCGCCCATGCCCTCGAACTTGTTGGGGTTGGGGGTGAAGGGCAACTCGGTCAGCGCCGCCATGCGCTCGCAGAACACGCGGTCGAAGTCGGCATGGGTGTTCAGCCCGGTGCCGACGGCGGTGCCGCCCTGCGGCAGGCTGAGCAGCCGGGGCATGACGCCCTGCAACCGATCTAGGCCCAGCTCCACCTGACGCGCCCAGGCCGCGGCTTCTTGCCCCAGGGTGACGGGCACGGCGTCCATCATGTGGGTGCGGCCAACCTTGACGATGCCGTCCCACTCGGCGGCGCGGCGCTGCAGGCTGGCGTGCAGGGTGCGCAGCGCCGGCATCAGGCGGTGCTGCACGGCCTCGGCGGCGGCGACGTGCATCACGGTTGGGAAGCTGTCGTTGCTGCTCTGGCCGCGGTTCACGTGGTCGTTGGGATGGACGGGGCTGCGGCTGCCGCGCGGCTGGCCCAGCCGCTCGTTGGCGCGGTTGGAGATCACCTCGTTGGCGTTCATGTTGGTTTGGGTGCCCGATCCTGTCTGCCAGACCGGTAGGGGGAATTCGGCATCCATCCCCCCGGCAGCGATCTCCGCGGCGGCGGCGGCGATGGGGCCGGCGAGGTCTGGCGGCAGCTCGCCCAGGGCCTGGTTGGCCTCGGCGCCCGCCTGCTTCTGTAGGCCGACGGCGCGGATCAGCACCGGTGGGAAGCGCTCATGGCCGATGCGGAACAGCCGGCGGGCGCGCTCGGTCTGCGGCCCCCAGAGGCGGTCGGCGTCGATCTCGATGGTGCCGAGGCTGTCGGTTTCGGTGCGGGTCATGTTGGTCCTCCGCCGGGCAAACGCAGGGCGGCCCATTGGGCTGCTTCGGCGACTACCGGATTCGGGTCGGCGATCAGGCTTTGCGCGGCGGGCAGCAGCGCCGGGTCGGCGGAGTTGCCGATGGCGGTCAGCACGTTGCGGACAAAGCGGTCGCGGCCGATGCGCTTCACCGGGCCGCCGGCGAAGCGGGCGCGGAACCCGGCGTCGTCCAGCGCGGCAAGGTCGGCCAGGGCCGGCGCCCGCAGGTCGTCGCGGCCCTGCAGCTTCGGGTGCGCCGCGTGGGCGAAGCGGTTCCAGGGGCAGACGGCCAGGCAGTCGTCGCAGCCGTAGATGCGGTTGCCCATCAGCGGCCGCAGCGCGTGCGGGATCGGCCCCTGGTGCTCGATGGTCAAATAGGAGATGCAGCGCGTCGCATCGAGGCGGTACGGCGCCGGGAAGGCCGCGGTGGGGCAGGCGTCCAGGCAGCGCGAGCAGGTGCCGCAACGGTCGGCGTGCGGCGGGTCCGGCGGCAGGTCCAGGGTGGTCATCACCTCGCCGAGGAACAGCCAGGAGCCGTGCGCGCGCGACACCAGGTTGGTGTGCTTGCCCTGCCAGCCCAGCCCGGCCTGCTGCGCCAACGGCTTTTCCATGACCGGCGCGGTGTCCACGAACACCTTGACCGACGGCCCGAACCGGCTGGCGATGTAGGCGCCCAGGTGCTTCAGCATTCCCTTGACCACATCGTGGTAGTCGCGATTGCGGGCATAGACGGAGACGTTGCCGCAATCCGGCCGGGCCAGGGTCGCCAGCGGGTCCTCGTCCGGCGCGTAGGACAGGCCGAGTGCGATCACCGACCGCGCCTCCGGCCACAACGCCTGCGGGTGGCTGCGCTGGTCCGCGCGGTCCGCCAGCCAGCCCATGTCGCCATGCTGCCCGGCGGCGAGGAAGGCGGCCAGGCGCAGGCGGGCCTCCGGCGCCAGCGTCGCCGGGGCGAAGCCGACGGCATGGAAGCCGAGCGCCAAGGCCTTGTCGCGGATCAGCGCCTTCGCATCGGGCTTTGCATTCGGCGGCGCTGCCTTCATGTTGGCGCTATGAAGGTTCTAGCCCTGCTGCTGCTGCTCGCCGCCTGCGCTCCCGGCGGGGGCGCCACCAGCGGGGTCTGTGCCTTGGAGCCTGTCGCGGCGCTGCCGGTGCGCCTGATCGGCAACGTCCCGGTGACGGTCGCGGTGATCAACGGCCATCCCTCGGCATTGATCCTCGATATCGGCTCGGACGTGACCCTGCTCAGCCAGGGTGCGGCGAAGCGGCTGCAGGTGCGATGGGACGACCGGCTGGCGGTGCGGCTGAACGGCGCGGGCGGCCAGGCGCGGGCCAGCCGGACGGTGCTGCCCGAACTGCAACTCGGGGCCGCCATCGTGCCCAATGTGCATGCGGTAGTCGGCAAGGGGCTGCGTCCGCCCATTGACGGCGTGCTGGGCATCAACGTGCTGATCGGGTTCGAGCTGGATCTGGACGTGCCACATGGCATAGTGATGCTGTATCGCGCCCGGCCTTGCGCCGGGATAGAGCCGAATTGGACGGGGCCGTTCACGCGGCTGCCGACGCAGCAGCAGCGCAGCGGCCACCTGTTCGTGCCGGCGCTGCTGAATGGCCAGCCGGTGATCGGGCTGCTGGACACCGGGGCAAGCCGCACCACCATCGGGCTGCAGGCCGCCGCCGATGCCGGCGTGACCGAGGCCGACCTGCTGCGCGGCCCCTCCAGCGTGACGCAGAGCCTGGACGCCGGCGGCATCGTGGTGCGCCCGCGCCAGTTCCGCGAGCTGCGGGTCGGCATCGACGTGATCAAGGCTCCCGTGCTGAACGTGGCGAACCTGCCGTCGCAGGCTGGGGACCTGATCATCGGCGACGACTACCTGGCGACGCGGCGGGTTTGGATCGCGCTGGCAACCGGGTCGATGTTCGTCAGCACGGTGGATCAGCCGCGCCCGCGATAGGGGGGGACGCCCTGGTCGGGCAGCCAAACCCCGGCCGGCGGTGCTCCGGTCTGCCAAAACACGTCGATGGGAATGCCGCCGCGGGGGTACCAATAGGCGCCGATCCGCAACCAGCGCGGCACCAGCAGATCGACCAGCCGCCGCGCGACCTGCATGGAACACGCCTCATGGAAGTCTCCGTGGTTGCGGAAGCTGGCGAGGAACAGCTTGAGCGACTTGCTTTCCACGATCCATTCATCGGGCACGTAGTCGATGACGATGTGCGCGAAGTCCGGCTGCCCGGTCATCGGGCAGATCGAGGTGAACTCCGGGCAGGTGAAGCGCACCAGGTAGTCCATGCCGGGCTGCGGGTTGGCAACACGCTCCAGTACGGCCACGTCGGGATCGACCGGGGTGGTGGTCACGGAGCCGAGTTGGGTGAGGACAGAATAATCGGTCATTACACGCCTCCAGGCGGGTCTTGCGCGGTCCAGGCGGCGCGGATCGTGGCGGCTTGGTCCAGCAGCCGACCGTTCAGGATCGCCGTGCGCAGGCCACGCATCAGGGATTGGTAGTAGGCCAGGTTATGCTGGGTCAGCAGCATCGGGCCAAGGATTTCCTTGGCCCGGAACAGATGATGCAGGTAGGCGCGGCTGTGCCGGGTGCAAGCGGTGCAGGCGCAGTCGGGGTCCACCGGCCCGGCGTCGTCACCGTGCCGGGCGTTGCGCAGGTTGAGCACGCCGCGGCTGGTGTAGGCGCGGGCGGTGCGGCCGGCGCGGGTGGGCATCACGCAGTCGAACATATCGACGCCGCGCGACACCGCCGCCACCAGGTCGTCCGGGGTGCCGACGCCCATCAGGTAGCGCGGGCGGTCCGCCGGCAGCAGCGGCAGGGTGGCGTCGAGCACGTCGAGCATCATCGGCTGGCCCTCGCCGACCGCCAGGCCGCCGACGGCGTAGCCTTCGAAGCCGATGGCTTGCAGCGCGGCGGCGGATTGCGCCCGCAGCTTCGGGTAGATGCCGCCCTGGACGATGCCGAACTGCGCGTAGCCGGGGCGGGCGGTGAAGGCGGCGCGGCTGCGGGCGGCCCAGCGCATGGACAGCTCCATGCTGGCGCGGGCCTGCTCCGGGGTGGCGGGGAAGGGGGTGCACTCGTCCAGCACCATCGTGATGGTGGCGTCGAGCTGGTGCTGGATGGTGGTGGCGCTCTCGGGCGTCAAGCGGTGCTGGGTGCCGTCGAGGTGGCTGCGGAAGGTGACGCCGCCCTCGTCCATCTTTCGGAGGCCGGAGAGGGACATGACCTGGAAGCCGCCGCTGTCGGTGAGGATCGGGCCGGGCCAGTCCATCAGGCGGTGCAGGCCGCCCAGGCGCTCCACCCGGTCGGCTCCCGGTCGCAGCATCAGGTGGTAGGTGTTGCCCAGCACGATGCCGGCGCCGGTGGCGCGCACCTGGTCGGCGGTCATGGCCTTCACGGTGGCGGCGGTGCCGACCGGCATGAAGGTCGGCGTTGGCACGGGGCCGTGCGCGGTGTGCAGCAGTCCGGCGCGGGCAGGGCCGTCGGTCGCGAGGGTGGCGTGGCTGAACATCAGGCCCGTTCTAGCAGGCAGGCATCACCGTAGGAGTAGAAGCGGTAGCCGGAGGCGATGGCGTGGGCGTAGGCCGCCTGCATCCGGGCCTGGCCGGCGAAGGCGCAGACCAGCATGAACAAGGTGCTGCGCGGCAGGTGGAAGTTGGTCAGCAACGCGCCCACGGCCTGGAAGCGGAAGCCCGGGGTGATGAACAGGCTGGTGTCGCCGTTGAACGGCCGCACGCGACCGTCCGGGCCGGCGGCGGATTCGAGCAGGCGCAGGCTGGTGGTGCCCACGGCCACGACGCGGCGGGCGGCGTTGATGCGGTCGGCGGCGTCCTGGGTGACCTCGCCGCGCTCGGGGTGCATGCGGTGGTCGGTGACGTCGTCGGTGCGGACTGGCAGGAAGGTGCCGGCGCCGACGTGCAGCGTGACCAGCACGCGCGGGATGCCGGCGGCTTCCAGCGCCTGCAGCAGGGCGGGGGTGAAGTGCAGCCCGGCGGTAGGGGCGGCGACGGCGCCGGGCTGGTCGGCGAAGACGGTTTGGTAGTCGTGCGCGTCCTGCTCGGTGGGGCCGTTCGGGCGGTGGATATAGGGCGGCAGCGCCAGGGCGCCGGCCCGGTGCAGCGCGTCGGCAAAGGCGGCGTCGGCCTGGTTGAAGCGGAGCGTCACGCCGCCGTCGGGGTCGCGGGACACCAGGGTTGCCGTCAGGTCCTCGGCGCCGTCGAAGGTGAGGGTGTCGCCGGGGTGCAGGCGGCGGGCATTGCGGGCCAGGGCGTGCCAGGCGCCATCCGCGCCGGGCTGGTCGAGCGTCAGGCCAATGCGTGCGTCGCCGCGGCGGGCGGCGAGTTGGGCGGGGATGACGCGGGTGCTGTTGGCCACCAGCACGTCGCCGGGGCGCAGCAGGGTGGGCAGGTCGCGGATGGTGCGGTCCTGCAAGGGGTCGGTTGCGACGAGCAGGCGGGCGGCGTCACGCGGGCGTGCCGGGGTGTGGGCGATGCTGCCTGGCGGCAGGGCGAAGTCGAACTCGGATAGGCGCATGTCAGCCGCGAACGGTTGCGTCGGCGCCAGTCTTCAGGAAATCGACGTTGCCGTATAGTTCGACGACCGGCACCGAAACCCCGACCTCGGGCAGGTTCAAGACCTCGTCGTCCGTCAGCGTCGCCGCCGTCCAGTCGTCTTGACCGGTGTTCCGTGACAAGACGGTCAGCCCTCTGCTGCTAGACTCCACAATAACATAACGGATGATCGTCGGAACGGTGCGGTACTCGCGGGTTTTCAAGATGCAATCGACATGGCTGGACTCGGGGCTGAGCACCTCAAACACCGCAATCACGTCCCGGATCAGGCGTGCGTCGCCCGGTATCTCGGCTCGGCTGATCATGACGTCGGGATAGCGCACGGCGCCTCCTGTCGTCGCAAGGCCGACGCCAAGGACGTAGCAGGTCCACTCGCCGCCAGAAAACCGGTCATGCAGGGCGCAGATCAGGTTGGTCCGGATCCGGCCATGGTTGACCGTGCCCGGCGGCATGAGGACCGGCTTGGAGCCGTCGAACTCATAGCCGGGGTCTTGTTGTTCAGCCCAGGCGAGGAACGTCTCGCGGGTCATGGTTGGAAGCGCATCGCTCATGCTGGGCAGCCTCGAATGACCTGTCGGATGCCAGCGCAACCCGCAATGAAGCTGACGTCACCGGCTGAGATAGGACGAAATCTCGATCAGGCTGCCGTCGGGGTCCCGGCAGTACACCGACTGGATGGTGCCCAGCGCGCCCTCCTTGGCCACCGGCCCGGCCTCGATGGCGATGCCGCAGTCGTGCAGGTGCTCCACCACGTCCTCCGGCCCGACTGCCGTGACGAAGCACAGGTCGGCGCTCCCAGGGGTGGAGCAGGCGCCGGTGAACCAGGCGCGGGTGTCGGCGTCGTGCGGGCGCAGGTTGATCTTCTGGCCGCCGAACTTTAGCGCGGTGCGGCGGTCCGGGCCGAACTCCTCCCGCTCCATACCCAGCACGCGTTGATACCAGGACGCCGACAGCTCCACGTCGGCGCAGTTGATGACCAGGTGGTCCAGGCGGTCCACGGTGAAGCGCATCACTCCATCCCGTCGTAGAAGTCGTGGCCCTTGTCGTCGATGACGATGAAGGCGGGGAAGTCCTCGACCTCGATGCGCCAGACTGCCTCCATGCCCAGCTCGGCGTATTCCAGCACCTCCACCTTGCGGATGCAGTCTTGCGCCAGCCGCGCCGCCGCGCCGCCGACGCTGCCGAGGTAGAAGCCGCCATAAGCCTTGCAGGCGTCGCGCACCGCGCGGGACCGGTTGCCCTTGGCCAGCATCACCAGGCTGCCGCCGGCGCGCTGGAACTCGGCGACGTAGCTGTCCATGCGCCCTGCGGTGGTTGGGCCGAAGCTGCCCGTCGCGTAGCCCTCCGGCGTCTTGGCGGGACCGGCGTAGTAGACGGGATGGTCCTTCAGGTAGTCCGGCAGGCCCTCGCCGCGGTCCAGCCGCTCCTTCAGCTTGGCGTGGGCGATGTCGCGGGCGACGACGATGGTGCCGGTCAGCGACACCCGGGTCTTTACGGGGTAGGCCGATAGCTGGCGGCGGATGGCCTGCATCGGCTGGTTCAGGTCCACGCGGACTACCTCGCCGTCCAGGATATCGTCGGTGGCCTCGGGCAGGAAGCGGGCGGGGTCGGTCTCCAACTGCTCCAGGAACACGCCGTCCGGCGTCACCTTGGCCTGGATTTGCCGGTCGGCGCTGCACGAGACGCCGATGCCGATGGGCAGGCTGGCGCCATGCCGGGGCAGGCGGATCACCCGCACGTCGTGGCAGAAGTATTTGCCTCCGAACTGCGCGCCGATGCCCATGGTGCGGGTCAACCCCAGCACCTGTTGCTCCAGCTCCAGGTCGCGGAAGGCGTGCCCGGCCTTGCTGCCAGACGTGGGCAGGGCGTCCAGGTAGCGCGTCGAGGCCAGCTTCACGGTCTTCAGGCACAGCTCTGCCGAGGTGCCGCCGATCACGATGGCCAGGTGGTACGGCGGGCAGGCCGAGGTGCCCAGCGTGCGGATGCGCATCGCCAGGTAGTCCAGCAGCTTGCCGGTGTTGAGGACCGCACGGGTCTCCTGGAACAGGAAGGTCTTGTTGGCGGAGCCGCCGCCCTTGGCGACGAACTGCAGGAAGAACTCGTCGGCATGGTGGTCGCCCGACGCCGCCAGGATGTCGAACTGCACGGGCAGGTTGTTGCCGGTGTTGACCTCCTCGAACATCGACAGCGGCGCCATCTGCGAGTAGCGCAGGTTGGTCTCGGTGTAGGTGCGGGCGATGCCCCAGGACAGCGCCTCCTCCTCGTCGCCCTCGACCCAGACGCGCTGGCCCTTCTTGCCGAACACCAGCGCCGTGCCGGTGTCCTGGCACATCGGCAGCACGCCGCCAGCGGCGATGCCAGCGTTCTTCAGCAGGTCCAGCGCCACGAAGCGGTCGTTGCCCGACGCCTCCGGGTCATCCAGAATTTTCCGCAGTTGCGTCAGGTGGCCCGGCCGCAGCAGGTGCGATACGTCCTTGTAGGCCTGGAACGCCAGCTCGCTCAGCGCGTCCGGCTTAATCCGCAGCACAGTCTGCCCGTCGCAGGTGGCGGTGCTGACCCCGGCGATGTCCAGCTTGCGCCAGGGCGTCGCGCTGGGGCCAAGCGGGAACATCGGCGAGTATAGAAAGTTGGCCGGCCTGGCTTGGGCCGGGGTCACGGGTGCGTTCATGCTTCTGTCCTTAGCCGGTCGGTCCTTGGAGGAGGGCAGTCCCTGGAGGAGGGGGTTGTCGTTGGGGAGGATCAGTCCTTGGTGGGCGGGCGGCGGCGGAAGGCGTCGAGG
>CAXTFY010000114.1:11382-13843 GCA_964243265.1 uncultured Acetobacteraceae bacterium
TGTCGTTGGGGAGGATCAGTCCTTGGTGGGCGGGCGGCGGCGGAAGGCGTCGAGGCTTACGACCTGCGGCTTTTCCTCAGACGGCGCGTCTGCGACAGGCTCGGGCGCGGGCGGCGGAACGTCCTCTTCGTCGTTGGCAGCCTCGTCGCCGGGCGGGCGGAAGCGCAGGCCGAACTGCACATGCGGGTCGGCGAAGGCGGTCACGGCGGCGAACGGCACGACCAAGACGGTGGGGATGTTGCCGAACGACAGGCCGACGCTGAACCAGCCCTCGCCCTCGTCCACCTGCAGGTCCCAGAACTGGTGCTGCAACACGATGGTCATCTCGTGCGGGTACTGCGCCAACAGCCGGGCCGGGATGGTGACGCCGGGCCGGTCGGTGCGGAAGCTGACGTAGAAGTGGTGCTCGCCGGGCATGCCGTGCGCGCCGACATGCGCCAGCGCACGGACGACGACGTTGCGCAACGCCTCCTCGGTCCAGGCATCGTAGGGCAGCAAGCTGTCGGGCCGGCCGGCTGGGCCGTCGTCGTTGTCTTCCATGGCGCTGATGTAGAACGTCCGGGGCGGGATTGAAACGGGGGACGGGGGATGACGGCTGGGTTGCACCGGCGGCGGCTGATCGGGGCCGGCATGGCGGCCCTTGCGGCGCCACGCATTGGGCGCGGGGCGGAGAGGCGGGCGCTGCGCTTCGTGCCGCAGGCGGACGTGGCGGTGCTGGACCCGATCTGGACCACCAGCTACCAGACGCGGGATCATGCGTTCCTGGTGTTCGACACCCTGTTCGGCCAGGACGCCGGCTTTGCCGCGCAGTTGCAGATGCTGGACGCAGCCGCCCCCGATGCGGACGGGCTGCGCTGGACGCTGCGGCTGCGGCCGGGCCTGCTGTTCCATGACGGGACGCCGGTGCTGGCGCGGGATTGTGTGGCCAGCATTCGCCGCTGGGCGGTGCGCGACAGCTTCGGCCAGGCGCTGCTCGCCGCGACGGACGGGTTGTCTGCGCCGGATGACGGCACCATCGTGTTTCGCCTGAGCCGGCCGTTTCCGCTGTTGCCGGACGCGCTGGCCAAGACCGCGCCGGTTCCCTGCGTGATCATGCCGGAGCGCCTGGCCGCCACGGACGCTTTCAAGCAGGTTTCCGAGATGGTCGGCAGCGGCCCCTACCGCTTCCTGGCGGACGAGCGCGTGCCCGGCGCCCGCGTCGCCTATGCGCGGTTCGACGGATACGTGCCGCGCCCGGGCGGCACGCCGTCCCGCACCGCGGGTCCGAAGCGGGCCGGGTTCGACCGGGTGGAGTGGACGGTCATCCAGGATGCCGCCACGGCCGGGGCGGCGTTGCAGCGGGGCGAGGTGGATTGGTGGCTGGCCGCGAACCCCGACCTGCTGCCGCGGCTGCGCGCCGACCGCCGCCTAGTGGTCCGCACCCAGGACCCGGCGGGCATCATCGGCACTATGCGCTTCAACCAGCTTCATCCGCCGTTCGACAACGCCGGGGTCCGCCGGGCCGTGCTGGGCGCGGTCACCCAGGCCGACCACATGCAGGCGGTGTCTGGCCCGGACCGGGCGTTGTGGGCGGACGGCGTCGGCTTCTTCTGCCCCGGCACGCCCCTGGCCAGCACGGCCGGGATGGAGGCGCTGACCGCCCCGCGCGACCTGGACCGCAGCCGGCGGGAGCTGGAGGCCGCCGGCTACCACGGGGAGCGCGTGGTGCTGCTGGTGCCGACCGACATCCCGAGCACCAACGCGCTGGCCGAGGTGACGGCCGACCTGTTCCGCCGCCTGGGCCTGAACCTGGACGCGCAGGCGATGGACTGGGGCACCGCCGTGCAGCGCCGCACCAGCATGGAGCCGGTGGAGCGCGGCGGCTGGAGCGTGTTCCAGACGAGTTGGTCCGGGCTGGACATGGCGACGCCAGCCGGGCATCCGTTCCTGCGCGGCAACGGCCTGAAAGCCGCACCGGGCTGGCCGAGCAGCCCGGCCCTAGAGGGGTTGCGGGATGGTTGGCTGCGGGCGGACGGCGCCGGGGCGCAGCGGGCGTTGGCGGAGCAGATGCAGGTGCAGGCGTTCCAGGACGTGCCGTATGTTCCGCTGGGCCAGCAATTCCAGCAAACGGCCTACCGTGCGGACATCATGGGCATCCAGCCGGGGCTGCCGGTGTTCTGGAACGTGGAGCGGGGATAGGAGTGGGGGGTTTCTGTTGCCCGGTACCCCCCGGACCGCGCGTGTCACTGCTTACGCAGCGATCGCGAGCGCCTCATGATTGTCATTGGCACTTGTGATTTGACCCGATAACGGCGGTATCATGCCGAGCAAAAGGTAGGTCTTTACCACGCGTGTCGAGCCTGTGTCGCCCCCGCACCCAGCCCCGGACCTACCCGAGATGTTGGTGGAGGCGCCGGGCACTGCCCCCGGGTCCACAACGCTTATTCCAACTACCGTTTATCACCATAGCCGTTGTTACAGC
>CAXTFY010000115.1:0-13810 GCA_964243265.1 uncultured Acetobacteraceae bacterium
CCTGCAAGCCCGGCTCCCGGCGCGAATGCCTGCTGGCCGAGCCGGTGCTGGTCGTGGAAATCCTTTCGCCCAACAACGAGCAGGAAACCTGGGAGGCCATCTGGGCCTGCACGACCATTCCCTCCGCGCAAGACATCCTGATCGTGCGCTCGTTGGAGATCGGCGCCGAGCTGCTGACGCGCCTGCCGGATGGTAACTGGCCGGCGGCGCCCGAGCACGTCACGGGCCACTTGCGCCTCGGCTCCATCGACGGCTGGTTCGAGGTGCCGGACCTCTACTCCACAACCGATATGGCGATGGGGCCGGGCCGCCTGTGAAGCAGGCCATTCACCACGTCGTGGTCCACACCTTCGGCCGTGGGCTGTTCACCGCAACCAAGCCCATCCGTGATTGGGTGGCCGCGCAGGGCATCGCCACCGGGCTGCTGACGGTCTGGTGCCGGCACACGTCGGCCTTGCTGCTGGTGCAGGCCAATGCCGACGCCGGTGTCCGGGCCGACCTGGAGGCGTTCTTCATCCGCCTGGCCCCGGAGGGCAAGGGGCTGTACCGCCACAATGAGGACAACCCCGGCGACATGCCCGCGCATCTCCGCGCCGCCCTGACCCAGGTGCAGGTCGTGGTGCCCTTCGAGGAGGGCCGCCCGGTGTTCGGCGAGTTCCAGGATCTTTACGTGTTCAAGCATCGCTCTGGCCTGCACAAGCGGGAACTGGTCCTGCACCTGTTCGGCGAGGCATGAAGTCGCGATGACCAGCCCGCCCCCCTGCCCCGGCCCGGACCCGGCGCCGCACGGCCCCCGCGCCTTCACCGTCCCGCCCGGCGCGGTGGACACGCACGCCCACGTCATCGGCGCCCCGCCCGCACACCCCTTCGTTGCCAGCCGCAGCTACACCCCGCCAGCCGCCCCGGCCAGGTCCTACTTGGCCATGCTGGACGCCACCGGGATGGCCTATGGCGTGCTGGTCCAGGTCAGCGTGCACGGTACCGACAACACCCTGCTGGCCGAGACCCTGCGCGCCCATCCGACCCGGCTGCGCGGCATCGCCGTCATCCCGCCCGACCTGCCGGAACGCGGCTGCATCGCCCTGAAGGACTCCGGCGTCGTCGGCCTGCGCCTGAATGTGCTGTATGGCGGCGGTGTCGGCTTCGAAAGCCTGGAGCGTTACGGCGCCCTGTGCCGCGACATGGGCTGGCACCTGCAATTCCTGCTTGACGCCCGCACCCTGCCCGAGTTGGCCCCACGCCTGGCTGCCCTGCCGGTGCCGTTCGTCGTGGACCACATGGGCCATTCCCCGGCGGCCGGGGGCGTGCGGGAGCCGGGGTTCGCCACCCTACTGTCCCTGGTGCGCGACGGCGCCTGGGTCAAGCTGAGCGGCGCCTACCGGCTGGCCGACGCGCCGTGGTCCGAGACAGTCCCCTTGGCAAAGGCGCTGCACGCCGCGGCGCCGGGCCGCTGCCTATGGGGGTCGGACTGGCCGCATGTCGCGCATTGGGCGCCGATGATGAATGTCGGCGACCTGTTGGACCTGTTCGGCCAGTGGCTGCCTGATCCCGCCGCGCGCCGGGCCGTCCTGGTGGACAACCCGGCGGCGCTGTATGGTTTCCCGCCCACGCCTGGCTAGGCGGGCGCCATCCCGCCCCGCCGCCCGCGCAGCCGGAACCCGAGCACTAGCAGCAACACGCCGAACGCCAACGCATAGCCGCCGAGCCACCACGTCAGCACCAGCGCCCCGGCAACCGGCGAGAACCACAGCAGCGCCCCCCACACCAGCGACACCAGCCCGGACAGCAGCAACAGCCCCCGCCCATGCCCCGAATGCAGCCGGAATGCCGAGACCAGCATCGTGATGCCCGACAGCACCGCCCAGATGCCCAGCACCGTCACCAGCAGCAGCACGGTCAACCCCGGCAGCAGAACCGCCGCCACGCCGGCACCCAGGTTCACCACGCCCTCCAGGATCAGCAGCCCCCATCGCTCGTGGTGCGCCGCCGCGCGCACCCCGGCGACGATGGCGAACACCCCGTCCGCCAGCATGTAGATCGCGAACAGCAGCACCAGGACGCCCAGGGTCAGGTTGGGCAGCAGGAACGCCGCCAGGCCGAACAGGATGGCGAACACCCCGCGCGCGGCCACTGCCCACCAGTTGCGGGCCAGCGCGGCGCTCATGCCGTCCATCCGGGTCAGGCCAGGCATCATCGGGCCAGGAGTCATTGAACCTGGCGTGATCGGACCGGGGTTGGTCATGTCAGACATTTGCGTCTCCTGCCGTCGCGCCGCGCCGGGTTGGGATGGCGTCAGCCCAGCAACGCCGCTGCCGTGGCATGGTGTCGTGCAAACCCGGCGTTTTCATGCCGCGGCCGCTCACGCTGCGGAGAGGCGACACGCACCGGCGCTTCCTGGCTGCGATGCCCCTGCCCTCAGGTCACAGCGCCCGCGAGCATGCCGTTCTTCGAGCTGCGGCCGTCTATGGCGAGGGCGTTGAGGCTCACTGCGGCGGCGAACGTCTTGACCCGCTCGTAGCACTCGCACGCCGCCGCCTCCAGCCCCACCCGGTCGCACACCAGAATGCGCCCGCGTCCGGAGCGGACAAAGCCCTCCGCCTGCAGGGTCTGCAACGCGACCGTCACGCCGGAACGCCGGACGGCGAGCATCAGCGACAGGAACTCCTGCGTCAGCCGCAACTCGTCGCCCTCCACCCGGTCGTGCGCCAGCAGCAGCCAGCGGGCGCAGCGCTGCGGCAGGGCATGGCGGCTGTTGCAAGCGGCGGTCTGCGCGACCTGCGCCATCAGCACTTCCAGGCCGCGCAGCAGCATGGCCCGCAGGCTGGGCGCCTGCTCCACCGCAGCCAGCAGCGCTGTCGTGGACATGCGGTAGGCGACGCCGGGCATCTGCACCATGTTGCGGTTGAAGGCGATGGCGGAGGAGTTGAGCAGGACCCCCAGGCCGACCATGCTGTCGAAGCCGACCAGTCCGACCTCCACCGAGCCGCCTCCGTCATCTGCGACGGCGACCATGGAGGCGAAGCCATGCTCGAAGAAGTACACCTGGTCGATGCGCTCACCGGCCTCGTGGATCGGTTGCCCGTTCACCAGCGAGGTTCGGATCAGGTGGGGCCGCAGCAGCGCCAACTCCGCCGCTGGCAGCTCTGCCAGCACGGTGTTGCGGAAGATCGTCGGGGCCGGGGGCAGCATATGCCGTTTTCCAGTGTAAAAGCGGGTGCGCCACCGTACGAACCAGGGGTCCTGCCGCGGAGATGGCACGTCCGTAATCGTAAAACCTTAGTTGACGTTATGTAAGCTAAAAACACTTCAAGGAAGGTTTCTTAGCCGACACAGCCCAAATCTGCCTTACGCCGTACAGTGTGATGCTCGTCTACTAGCTTTATAAGGGTTGATCCAGGTTTCTTTTATGCCAATCCAAGATCAACTGCTGATTGTTCGATAAAGCAACGACTTCAGGCGGGGCCGGCCGTGGTGTCGAAATGCGCCCCGGGCATGACTGGCAGCGGTCTCGGGTGACTTACGTCTGACATCGACGGCTATTTGCGCTGACTGGTCTGTCCGGCCCCTCGTTCGTCCTTGCCCCGCTTGTCCTTGCCCCGTCTGCCATTGCCCCATTTGCCATTGCGAGGAGCGCTGGCGACGCGGCACTCCAGGGGAGTGCAAGGCCGGAACCCAGTCCGTGCTCTCCTGGATCGCCGCGCCGAAGCCGGCTCGCAACGACGACGGTTGATCGGGTACAGTATCGCAAGGGTCAGGGCGAAGGGCCGTCAGCATGAGGCGACGTGCCGCCGCTCGGCGGCAGGCGCCGGCGTTCTCAGGCAGCGGTGCTGTCCAGCCCTACCATGCAACGCGCGAGGCGGCAGGAGCGATCCGGGCCTGCATAATCATGTCGCAGGCCCGACATCGCCGCGATCGGGGCAAGGTAGCCAGACCTCCCCGCCCGTCGCACGGTTGACGTCGCGGCAATCACCGTTGGCCCCTCCAGGACCCGGGCTAGGCCCCCTCTGCATCTCCGAGCGAGAGGAACCGCGCCGCGAACCCCCGCACCGCGCCGTCCACCAGGTCGCCCGCCGTCAGGTCCGCCACCACCTTCCCGCGGTTCAGGATCACCACCCGGTCGGCCAGCGCCAGCGCCTCCTCCTGGTCGTGGGTGACGAACAGCGCGGTGATGCCAAGCTCGGTCTGCAGGCGGCGCAGCCCGGTCCGCAGCTCCTCCCTTACCTGGCGGTCCAGCGCCCCGAACGGCTCGTCCAACAGCAGGATGCGCGGCTGCACCGCTAGGGCGCGCGCCAGGGCGACGCGCTGCCGCTGCCCGCCGGAGAGCTGCGCCGGCAGGCGGTCGCCCAGCCCCTCCAGGTGCACCATCGCCAGCAGCCGCTCCACCGCGGCGCGGATCGCCGGGCGGCCCTGCCCGCGCACCCGCAGGCCGAAGCCAATGTTGTCCGCCACCGTCATGTGCCCGAACAGCGCATAGCCCTGGAACACCATCCCGACCCCGCGCCGCCCCGGCCGCAGGTCCAGCGCCGGGCGGCCATCGATCCACAGGTTGCCGGCGTCCGGCTGCTCCAGCCCGGCCACCACGCGCAACAGGGTAGTCTTGCCCGACCCCGAAGGCCCCAGCAGCGCCACGAAGCTGCCCGCCGCCACATCCAGGCTGATCCCGTCCAGCGCCTGCGTCGCGCCAAAGCCCTTGCACAGCCCCTCGGTACGGATCACGGCCCGGCCCCGCGCCTTTGCCATCCCAACAGACATGCCGCCATCGTCACCACCGCTAACAACGCCCCCTCCGGCCGGACCTGCTTACAGCATCCGGGCCTGCGAAGGCAGCATGGTCAAAACCCCTCCCCAGCGCCGCCCATCAGACCCGGCCGCCAATCAGGCCCGGACGCCGGCGGGGCGTCGAGACCGCGGCTGGCACGGCGACGCTCCAGGGGTCGGCTACATCACGGTCGGCGGCGGGGACGGCTCCGGCAGCGGGATGAACTCCTTGTCGTCGCCGGGCACGGCGGCGAAGCGGCCGGCGCGCCAATCGGCCTTGGCCTGCTCGATCCGCTCGGGGCGGGAACTGACGAAGTTCCAGAACATGTGGCGCGGGCCATCCATCACCGCGCCGCCCAGCAACAGCACCCGG
Source organism: uncultured Acetobacteraceae bacterium (assembly GCA_964243265.1). Classification (GTDB taxonomy): domain Bacteria; phylum Pseudomonadota; class Alphaproteobacteria; order Acetobacterales; family Acetobacteraceae; genus DASWOJ01. Next base: position 5,132 of record CAXTFY010000115.1, read on the forward strand.
GCGCCAGCGGGACCAGCCCGCAGCGCCAGCCCGTCCCCGGCGCGGAACACCAGCATCCGGCCGGGCAGGAAGCGGTCGCCCGCGACCTCAATCTCGCCGTCCAGCACGTAGGCCGCCCGTTCCTCGTGCCCGGACGGCAACGGCACCGCGGCGCCGGGCGCCAGCACCGCGTCGGCATAGAACAGATGGGACCGCGTGACGACCGGCGCGCGTAGGCCCCAGCCGGTGCCCGCAATCAGGCGCAGGCGCACCCCGCCATCCTCCAGCACCGGCAGGGTCGCGCCGGGGTGGTGGGCGAAGTTCGGCGCGGCCTCCTCAGCGTCGCGCGGCAGAGCCACCCAGGACTGGATGCCGAACAACCGGTTGCTATGGATCCGTTCGGCAGCGCCGGTGCGCTCGCTATGGGCGATGCCCTGCCCGGCCGTCATCCAGTTCACGTCGCCGGGCGTGATGCTCTGCTCGGTGCCCAGGCTGTCGCGGTGCAGGATGGCGCCGTCGAACAGGTAGGTCACGGTGGCCAAGCCGATGTGCGGATGCGGGCGCACATCCAGGCCGCGCCCGGTCAGGAACTCGCCCGGCCCCATCTGGTCGAAGAAGATGAACGGACCCACCATCTGCCGCTGCTGCGACGGCAAGGCGCGCCGCACCTCGAAGCCGCCGAGGTCGTGAGCACGCGGGATGATGACCGATGCCAATGCTGGCTGCTGCATTCCCGGCGCCTCCCTGGTTGAGAGAAGCAGGTGGGCAAGCCGCCGGCATCGCGCAACCGGGTGAGCGGCTGGGTGCGGGCCACCCGCACCCAGCGATAGCCGGGCCTAGTCGGCGCCGACCATGCCCGCCCCCGCCATGTCCGCGTTCCGCTGCGCGACGGCCATGTCGTACAGCGCCTGCTCGTCCTGCTTGTGCTTGATGGAGAAGCGGATCGCCGCCGCCCCGCAGGCGCAGATGATGGCGCAGATCCCGAGCACCATGAAGCAGAGCTGCGGATCGCCGGTGCCCCGCAGCAGCAGCCCGGCCGCGACGCCGCCGATGTTGCCGCCCGCCCCAATGATGCCGCAGACGCCGCCGAGCACCTTGCGGTCGATAAACGGCACCAAGGCATACAACGAGCCGCACGCCATGTGCGTGAACAGCCCGAAGACGAGCATCATCGACACCGCGACCGTGACCGTGTTCGCCTGGGAGAACAGGATCAGGAACACCCCCTCGCCGATCATCAGGCCGAACAGCAGCCAGGTCCGCCCATCCAGCCCCCGCGTCCGTGCGACCTTGTCGGACAGCAGGCCGCCGACCGCCCGCGCGAACAGCGCCAGCAAGCCGAACGCGCCGACCGCGAAGCCGGCATTCTCGACCGTCATCGAGTAGCGGTTGAAGTAGTAGGTCACCGCGATCGAGTGGACGAACAGCTCCACGCCGAACGAGGCGCCGTAGCAGGCCCCCAGCAGCCAGACGCGGTAGTTCTTGCCCGCCTCCTTCATGGTCGCCAGGCCGCCCTTCTTGCCGACGTCCGTGGACAGGCCCGCGCGGCGCATGTCAGCGAAGTTGCCCTCAGGCGTATCCTGCGTGTACTTCCAGTACAGCACCGCGACCACCAGCATCAGCACCGCCGGAACGACCTGCGAGTACCGCCAGGCCAGGCCGCCGCTGAAGCCCCAGGCAGCCACGCCGGCCAGGATCAACGGCATCACGCTCTGCGTCACGCCGCCGCCTGCGTTGCCCCAGCCGCCGACCGTGGCGTTCGCCGTGCCGACCACGTTGGGCGCGAACATCACCGAGGTATGGAACTGCGTGATCACGAAGCTCGCCCCGATCACCCCGATCATCAGGCGGAAGATCAGGAACGACGTGTAGTCCCACGCGAAGGCGACGCCGATCACCGGGAGGGCGCCGAGCGAGAGCAACAGCGTGTAGGTCAGCCGCGGGCCATACTTGTCGCACATCGGCCCGATGGCGAAGCGGGCGAGCACGGTCGCGAACACGCCGGCGATGCCGATCGAGTAAACCTGGTCGTTGGTCAGGTGCAGGTCGCCCTTTATGACCGGCATCAGCGGGGCGGTGGCGAACCAGGCGAAGAAGCATACGAAGAAGGCGATCCAAGTGAGGTGGAACGCTCGCATCTGCGGCGTTCGCAGGCTGAATAGGTCGATGCGGGTGGCCTTGTTGGATACCATTGAGGATGTCCTGGCAGGGGTTGTTTGGCTAGGGTTACTTTGCTGGCCGTCACGGTCCGGCTCGTGGGAGCCGGACCGCAATCGTGGGTTAGGCGGCGACGCCGAGCTTGGCGGCGATCAGCGTCAGCAGGTCATGGTTCGCCTTCATTATGTCCGCGTTGGACTTGAGCAGGCGGCTGTTGGCCTCCAGCAGCGCGTGGTTGGTCTCCAGCGTCTCGGCGTTGCCCGTCACCGCGGCTGCGTTGGACTGCAGCAGGACGTTGTTGCGGGTCAGCGCCTCGGTGTTGGCGGCGAGCTTGGCCGCGTTGCTGCCGAGCAGGTCCTTGTTGGCCTCCAGCAGCCCGTGGTTGCCCTCCAGCGCCTCGCTGTTCGCCTTCACCGTCGCGCTGTTGTCGGCCAGCAACGCCGCGTTGCGCCCCAGCACCTCGCTGTTGGCGCCGATGCGGTCGGAGTTGGCGGCCAGCACCTTGCGGTTGGCCTCGACCACGGCGGCATTGCCCTTGATCGACGCCGAGTTGGCGGCGAGGATCTCATGGTTCTCGGCGATCCCGGACTTGTTGCCTTCCAGCAACGCGCTGTTGGAGGTCAGCATGGCGGTGTTGGCAGCGAGCGACTTCTTGTTGCTGGCCAGCGCAGTGCTGTTGCCGGCAACTAGGTCGTGGTTCTGCTCCAACAAGGCGTTGTTGCCCTTGAGCGACGTGGCATTGCTTTGCAGCAACGCGTTGTTCTTCACCAGCAGGGCGTTGTTCGTCTCCAGGGTGGCGGAATCAGACAAAGGGACCTCCAAGCAGAAGCCCCGGCGTCGGGCCGGGGCGGGAGGCACAGGAAGGCCACAGCGGTGTGGCCATGACGCGCAGTGCGTGAACGTTGGTCAGGACACGCCATTGTGTCCCGCCTGCCGCTAAGCAGGTTTCATGCCAGTCCGCACCCCAAGTCAGCGTCCTGGTGTGGAACTTGCGTTGCACCGCGGCATAACCGCCTGCGAAGAGGATCGAATGCCGTCTGCGTTGGTGTCGTCCAGCCTTGGACCAGGTGCGCCCGCGCTCGCGGATGACCTTGCACTGGTTGGCGTTGCGGTCCTTGGCCAGACCGACTGCCCTAATTTGCTGCAAGATGTGATCAAGGAATCACCAGACTTCGTCGTGATCTACGATGCTGTGCCGGATGTTGCCGTTTTTCAGGGCATTGCCGCCCTGAACGCCGCGGCGCCGCGGCCGGTCATCCTGTTCACCGACGATCCCGACGCCGAGAAGATTGCCGTCGCCACCCGGTCCGGCGTGCACGCCTATGTGGTGAACGGCTACAGCCGCAGCCGCCTGCGCTCGGTACTGCACCTGGCGCAGGCGCGTTTCCAGCACGACCAGACGATCCGCGGGGAGCTGGCCGAGGTGAACCAACGCTTCGCCGAGCGCAAGCTGGTCGATCGCGCCAAGGGCATCCTGATGGGCGCGCGCCAGTTGCGGGAGGAGGAAGCCTACCGCGCCCTGCGCAGCGCCGCGATGCACAACAAGCAACGCATCGGCCAGGTGGCGCAGGTGGTGATCGACTCTGCCCGGTATGGCGAGGCGGTCAACCGGGCCGGGCAGTTGCGGATGCTCTCGCAGCGGCTGGTCAAGCTGTATGCATTGAACTGCATTGGGACCAGCGTTGACAGGCGCGGCCATGGGACGGCCGGGCTGTTCGCCGACTCGATGGCGCAGGTCGAGGCCAACCTGGCGATCCTGGGGCGCATCCTGTCGCGTCCCACCTTCGGCGACCTGCTGGAAGCCGTGCTGGCGCCCTGGAGCCGGCTGCGGTCCGCCCTGGGCACCCCGGCCGTCGCCCGCCGCCTGCCGGAGGTGGACGGCTTGGCCGAGGAGCTGCTGGTGCAGGCCGAGCAGTTGACCGAGAACCTCGAAGTCGGCGGCTTCGCCACGGCGCTGCATGTGATCAACGTGGCGGGACGGCAGCGTATGCTGTGCCAGCGGCTGGCGAAGGAGGCGCTGATCGCCGGCCTGCTGCCCGCCGCGGCCTGCCCGCCCAAGTCTGCGGCAGAGACGGAGCTGCTCGAAGGCTTGGTCTATTTGCAGACCCTGCCGCTCAGCAACACCGAGATCGCGCGGGAACTGGGGGGGGCGGTGACGGCATGGGAAGCGCTGCTGCCCGCCCTGGCGCAGCCCGGCACCGCCGCAGGCCGCGACGGCATCGCCCGCTGGAGCGAGGTGCTGCTGGCGCACTTCGACCGGCTGACCGACCAGTTGGAGCGCGGGATGCAGGCGCTGGTGCGGTGAGGGCGGCGGTGCTGTCCGTACCCTGGCCGGCTTCCCGTCATGCTATGCTGCGGCAGGCGGCATGTGCCGCGCCCTGGCTGCCGTGACGGAGACATTGCCATGACTTGCGCCATGACTTGCGCCATGACCTGCAAGGCAGCGCCAATAACGGTCCAGGACCGGGTGCGGCGGTGAGCCACGCCATCCTGGCGCCGATGACGGCGGACGAGTTCCTTGCCTGGGAAGCCAAGCAGGAGCTGAAGTGGGAGTTTGACGGCTTCCAGCCTGTCGCGATGAACGGGGGCACCCGGGCGCACTCGGTCGTTCAGGCGAACCTGCTCACAGAATTGACCCGGCAGTTGCGGGGGACGCCGTGCCGGGCCTACGGGAGCGATCTCAAGGTCCAGACTGGACCGAGCTACCGTTACCCCGACGTTTCCGTAAGCTGCACACCGTTCGCGGACACCGAGACGATTGTTGCGGAACCGGTCGTCATCTTCGAGGTGCTGTCAGGCAGCACTGCCGGGGATGACCGGACGATCGAGCTTGCGGAGTACAAGTCGCTTTCATCCGTTCGGCGCTATGTCATGCTGGAGCAGGATCGGGTTTTCGCCACGGTCATCACCCGCACGGCCACCGGCTGGGATCATGCGTTGGTTGGCCCAGACGGACTGCTCGCGATGCCCGAAATCGGCGCGGAAGTCTCAATGGCAGTGCTTCACGATGGCCTTGCGTTTACCGGGCCTGCCACGGCTGAGGCGCCTGGACCGTCCCGACCCGCCGGCAGTTGACGCAGCCAGCGCGCGTCCGGTTGTTCTGCCCTGCTAGCCCCCCGGGAGACACGCCCATGCGCCTGCGCCACGCCTTGCTCGCCGCCGTGCCGGCCCTGTTGCTGGCCCTGCTGCATGGGGGCGCGGCGCAGGCCAAGGACGACCTGGTGATCGGGGTGGCGCAGTTCCCCTCGACCCTCAACCCGTTCCTGGATGCGGAGGTGATCCGCGACTACGTGCTGGCGTTCACCCAGCGCAGCATCACCGGCTATGACAAGGACTGGCGCCCCGTGTGCCTGCTATGCACCGACCTGCCCTCGTTGGACAACGGGCTGGCGGCGCTGGAGGAGCGGCCGGACGGCAAGACGGGGATGCGGATCACCATCAAGCTGCGGCCCGGCCTGGCCTGGGGCGACGGCCATCCGGTGACGGCGCGCGACCTGGCGTTCACCTGGCGCCTGGCGGCGGACCCGGATGCCGGGTTCAGCAACGCCTATCCGTGGGGCCGCGCCAGCAGCGTCGAGGTCGTCGATGACGCGACGGCTGTGCTGCACACCGACCGGGTGCTCAGCGACTACATGATGTGGAACCAGGTCCTGCCGGAGCACCTGGAGGGGCCGGTCGCCGCCGCAGCCACGGCGCCCGGCGACTACATCAGGGGCACGCTGTATGCGCGGGAGCCGACGACGCCCGGGCTGTGGAACGGCCCCTACAGGGTGACGCAGTACCAGTCCGGCGCGCAGCTTGTGATGGAGCCGAACCCGCACTGGCCCGGCCCCAAGCCCGCCCTGCGCCGCATCGTCCTGCGCACCATCGAGAACACCGCCGCATTGCAGGCCAACCTGCTGTCCGGCGACGTGGACATGGTCGCCGGCGAGGGCGTCGGCCTGACCATCGACCAGGCCCTGGCGTTGCGGAAGCAGGCGCCCAATCGGTTCGACTACAAGTTCCGCCCCAGCCTGACCTACGAGCACATCGACTTCAACCTGGACAACCCGCTGCTGGCCGACGTGCGGACCCGGCGCGCGCTGCTGCTGGCGACCGACCGGCAGACCCTGGTGACCCGGCTGTTCGAGGGCCTGCAGCCCGTCGCCGCCACCTGGGTCAACCCGCTGCACCCGATGTACGACGCCGGGGTGCAGCCGGCGCCGTTCGACCTGCCCGGCGCCAAGCGGCTGCTGCAGGAGGCCGGCTGGACCCCCGGCCCCGATGGCGTCTGCCGCAACGCCGCCGGGCAGCGGCTGTCGCTGGAGATCGCGACCACCGCCGGCAACCGCCTGCGCGAGCTGACCGAGCAGGTGCTGCAGAACCAGTGGAAGGCCGCCTGCGTCGAGGTGGCGCTGCGGAACGAGCCGGCGCGGACCCTGTTCGGCCAGACCCTGAAGCAGCGCACCTACACCGGGATGGGCATGTACGCCTGGTCCAGCAGCATCAGCGAGAGCCCGCGCCGCACGCTCGGCACGGGCGACATCCCGGCGAAGGCCAACAACTTCGGCGGCACGAACTTCCCCGGGTTCAGCAACGCCCAGGTGGACGCCGACATCGCCAAGGTGGAGGGCGAACTGGACCCCATGAAGGCCAAGGCCGACTGGTCCGAGATGCAGCGCATCTACGCCGAGCAGGTGCCGGTGCTGCCGCTGTTCTTCCGCGCCGAGCCGCACATCGTCCCCAAGTGGCTGCATGGCTACGAGCCGCTGGGCAACGGCTACGGCGTCGGCAACTTCGTCGAGCAGTGGACGGCGCAGTAATTCCTGGGCCGTCATTGCGAGCCGGCTTCGGCGCGGCAATCCAGGGGCCGCCACGGCTGGACGCTGGGGCTTGCGGCCCCTGCATTGCCGCGTCGCTGCACCCCTCGCAATGACGGCGACCGAACCCGTCCTCCGCGTCGAGGGCCTGCACGTCGCCTTCGACCTGCCCGGCGGCTCCCGCACCGTCGTCGCCGGCATCGGCTACAGCATCCCGCCCGGCCGCACGCTGGGCGTGGTCGGCGAGAGCGGCTGCGGCAAATCGATCACGGCGCTGGCGCTGATGGGCCTGGTGCCACGGCCCGGCCGGGTCGGGGGCAGCATCCGCTTCCAGGGCCGGGAGATCGTGGACCAGCCCCCGGCCGCCTGGCGGGCGATGCGCGGCGCGCGGATGGCGATGGTGTTCCAGGAGCCGATGTCGGCGCTGAACCCGGTGATGCCCGTCGGCCGGCAGATCGCCGAGGCGCTCGTGCTGCATGAGGGCCTGGGCTGGGCGGCAGCCGGGGACCAGGCGATCGGGCTGCTGAACCAGGTCGGCATCGCCGCCGCACGCGACCGGGCGCGGGCCTATCCGCACCAGCTCAGCGGCGGGCAGCGGCAGCGGGCGATGATCGCCATGGCGCTGGCCTGCCGCCCGGCGCTGCTGGTCGCCGACGAGCCGACGACCGCGCTGGACGTGACCATCCAGGCGCAAATCCTCGACCTGCTGCTGGCCCTGCAGGAGGAGACCGGCACCGCCATCCAGTTCATCAGCCACAACCTGGCCGTGGTCAGCGAACTCGCGAACGAAGTGGTGGTGATGTATGCCGGCCGCGTGGTCGAGCGTGCCCCGGCCGGTGCCGTGTTCAGCCGGCCGCTGCACCCCTACACCGCCGGGCTGCTCGCCACCCTGCCTGACCCGGCCCGGCGGATGGACCGCCTGCCGGTCATCCCCGGCGGCGTGCCGGACCTGGGCGCCGCGGTCCACGGCTGCCGTTTCGCCCCCCGCTGCGCGCGGGCCATCCCCGCCTGCCTGCAGGCCGAACCGCCGTTGGCCGAACATGCGCCGGGGCATTGGGCGGCGTGCATCCGGGTGGGCGCGTGATGCCTGCTCGCCTTGTTCGGATGCTTATGGGTGGCGTTCTCAACATGGAACACCGTCGTTGCGAGCCGCGCTTGCGGCGTGGCGATCCAGCAGTCGCACGCACAGTCCTGGCCGCCTCTGGATTACCACGCCGAAGCCGGCTCGCAATGACGGTTTCACAGGGGGCGACAGCGCATCGCATGGCGCTGGCACGATGACCCCGCTGCTCGCAGTCCAGCACGTCAGCGTCCACTTCCCGCAGCGCGCACGCCTGTTCCGCAGGAAGCAGGTGCTGCGCGCCGTCGAGGATGTCAGCTTCGGCATCGCGCCCGGCGAGGTGCTGGCGCTGGTGGGCGAGAGCGGCAGCGGCAAGAGCACGCTGGGCAACGTCGTCGCCGGGCTGCGTGCCCCGACCCGGGGGGGCGTCCGGCTGCACGGCATCAGCCAACGTGCCGTGCAGGTGGTGTTCCAGGATCCCTACGGCGCGCTCGACCCGCGGATGCCGGTGTCGGAGATCATTGCCGAACCGCTGCGCATCCAACGGATCGGCACCCCTGGGGACCGCCGGGCGCGGGCGGCGGAGCTGGTGGAGCAAGTCGGCCTGCCGCGGGACGCGCTGAACCGCTACCCGCACGAGTTCAGCGGCGGCCAGCGCCAGCGCATCGCCATCGCCCGCGCCCT
>CAXTFY010000116.1:0-11230 GCA_964243265.1 uncultured Acetobacteraceae bacterium
TACCAGACGGCTATCGGCAGGATGACTACCGTGCGCCGGTTCCGGACACCGTGCCCGGGGCCGTCGTGCTGCACCTGCAAGCGATGCAGGATGTTGTCGCCCGCGGTGATGCCGTGTTGATCGATGTGCTTCCTGCCCCGCGTCGCCCGGACGCGATGCGCTCCGGGCGTCCCTGGCTGCCCCTGCCACACCAAACCCTGCCCAGAGCGCTTTGGTGGCCCGAGGTCGGCCGAGGTGCCCTGCCAGCCGCGTTCGAGGCCCGTTTCGAACAACGGCTGCGGGAGATCGCGAGCGGCGACACGAACCGCCTCGTAGTATTCTTTTGTCTGAACGACTGCTGGATGAGTTGGAACGCCACCCGCCGTGCCGCGGCGCTGGGCGTGCGGGCCGCATGGTATCCCGAGGGTGTGGATGGTTGGATCGCGGCCGGGTTGCCAACCGTCGCGGCAACCCCGGACCCGCCGGAGTAGGCACGACCGAAACAGGCAGCCATCAGCCTCCGAGCTTACCCTGCAACGCCTGCGCCAGGGTACCGAGCTTCGCTTCCATCTGCACCGGCGCCTCGCAGGCGTAGCGGATTGTCCGCTCGATCTCCTGGAACTCGCGGATCAGCAGCGCCCGGCGGCTGACGATCTCCTCGCGTTGTGTGGCCGGTGCGTCGGCTGGCAAGGCGCGCAGCTCGGCGGTGATGCGGGACGTCGTCTCCGCCAGCAGGCGTTGACGGTGGGCGATGCTATGCAGGCGGTCGATGATCTCGGTCCGCTGAGTGTTGATGTCCTCGACTAGCCCGGCAAACACCTCGGCCAGCACGGCTGGACGCTCCGGCGCAGGCAAGGTATCGGCAAATGCGGAAAGCTGGTCGGCGCCCGCCTGGGCTGCCACCCCGCGCGGCGCGACGCTGGCCACCACGGCGGCCACCCGCGGGTCGGCGTGCCAGTCGCCGGACGCCACCGGCCCACCCCAATAGGCGCCGGCAGCCAACTCCGGCACCAGGCGCTGCACGCAGGGCCAATCCGGATCAGCCGGCGGCCCGGCAGCGCCCAGCACCACCGCTGCCGTCACCGTCCAGGCCGCACGCAGGCGGCTCACTCCGCCGCGGCCCGCCGCGCCAGCAGACCCCGGCCGGGATCGTAACCTACGGCCGCCAACGCCATGAACACGGCGCTGCACCCAACCACCACGGCGGCTGCCAGCCAATCGACTTGGCCATACAGCGCGAAGCGGATCAGTTCCGTGGCGGACGTGAAGGGGTTCAACTGGCACACCCACCACAAGACGAGGCTGCTCTCCTTCACCCGCCACAGCGGATACAGCGCGGACGACGCGAAGAACATCGGGAAGATGACGAAGTTCATCACCCCGGCGAAGTTCTCCAACTGCCGGATGAACGACGACAGCACCAATCCCAGCGCCCCCAGCATCAGCCCGGACAGCACCAGCGCCGGCAACACAGCGAAGTAGCCGACCATCGGCGGCTCGATCTCCCAGAACCAGGCGATGCCCAGGAAGAGGTAGGACTGCACCACCGCCACCGCGACGCCCGCCAGCAGCTTGCACAGCAGCAGGTACCAGCGCGGGAACGGGCTGACCATCAGGGTCTTCATGCTGCCCATCTCGCGGTCATAGACCATCGACAGGCTGCTCTGCATGCCGTTGAACAGCTCGATCATCGCGATCAGCCCCGGGGCGATATAGACCTCGTAGGGGATGTAGGTCTCATACGGCGGGATGATCGACACGCCCAGCACGAAGCGGAACCCGGCGGCGAAGATCGCCAGCCACACCAGCGGACGCACCAGGGCGGAGATGAAGCGCCCCCGCTGATGCACCCAGCGCAGTCCCTCCCGCCGGATGATGCCGCCCATGCAGCGCGCGTAGGCCGCCGCAGTCAGGTCCGAGGTCCCCACGGCGATGCCGGGGCTTTCGGCAATGGCTGGGCTGGCGGCGCGGAGACCGCCGAGCGGCGGCGCCTCCTGCAATGATGGCACGGTCATGCTGCAACCTTGGTCAGTGTCTCGAAGGTCTGTTTCAGGCTGCCGCCCTCGGGAACCATGCCCGCGGCAGGGCCGTCGGCCAGGATGCGCCCACGGTGCAGCACGACGACCTTGGCATCGCCGCCGGCCTCGTCGATCAGGTGCGTCGCCCACAGCACCGCCATCCGCCGCTCCCGGCACAGCGTGCGGACGTGGTCCAGCAGGAAGGCACGGCTTTCCATATCCAGGCCCGCGGTCGGCTCGTCCAGCAACAGCAGCGCTGGCTCGTGCACCAGCGCGCGGGCCAGCTCCACCCGGCGGCGCTGGCCACCTGACAGCAGGCGCACCCGGTCCCCTGCCCGCTCCTGCAGGCCGACCCGCGCCAGCTCGTCCCGGATGCGCGGCGCCGCAACCGACCCGGCAATGCCATGCAGCGCCGCGTGATAGGCCAGGTTCTGCCGCACCGTCAGGTCCAGGTCGAGCGTCGGCTGCTGGAACACCACCCCCATGCGCGCCAGCGCCGCCGAGGCGTTCGCACGGAACGGCTGGCCGAACACCGCGATGCCCCCCTGGTGCGCGTGGTACAGCCGGGTGATCAGCGCGAACAGCGTCGTCTTCCCAGCGCCGTTCTGTCCCAGCAGCACCGTGAAGTCGCCAGGCTGCAAGCTGAAGCTGACCCCATCCAGCACCGTCCGGTTGCCGAACCGGTGCGTCAAGCCATGGACATCGAGGGCGGTGGGCGCCGTCATGGCGCCACCACGACGCCCCAGGGCAGTTGCCCCACCGGCACCGACTTCGTCACCCGCAGCGCCGCCACATCGATCACCGACAGGTCGTTGCTGACGCCGTTGGTGGTGAACAGCCGCTTGCCGTCCAGCGAGAACGCCAGGTTCCATACCCGCTGGCCGACCAGCAGGTACTTGCGGACCTCGTAGGTCTTGGCGTCGATGACAGCGACCCGGTTGGCCGGGCCGAGCGCCACGAAGGCGGTTGCCGCATCCGCCGTGAACACCACGCCAACCGGCTGCACGCTCTCGGAGGGAACGCCGGGGATGGCGAAGCTGATGGTGTGCAGCACCTTGTGCTCGGCGGCATCGATCACCGCGACGGTGCCGCCGACCTCCGAGCTGACCCAGACCTGCGACCCGTCCTCGGTGAACCGGGCGACGCGGGGGCGGCTGCCGACCAGCACGTTGGCGATCGACTGCTGCGTGGTGGTGTCGATGAAGTGCGCCATGCTCGTCGTCTCCGACGTGTTGACCAGCACCTTGCCGTCGGGGCTGACGCCCATGCCCTCCGGCTCCACCCCCACGGGGATCTCGGTCACGATCCGGCCGGCGGGGATGTCCAGGATCGACACCATATTGTCGTTCTCATTGGCGATATACAGCGTCTTGCCGTCGGGGCTGAGCGCGAACAGCTCCGGGTCGGGGCCGCTGGGCAGCACGCGGCTGACGGCCAGGGTGGCGAGGTCCAGCACCTCCACATGGTCGCTGTCGCTGGTGCAGATATACAGGCTGCGGCCGTCCTTGCTGGCGACGATGCCGCGCGGGCGGTCGCCGACCGGCACCGTCGCTGTCACCGCCAGCGTCGCGCCGTCGAGCACCGTGATGGTGTTGTCCTTCTCGTTGGACACGAACAGCCGCTCCGCCCGGGCAGCCTGGGCGCCGACCAGTTGCAAAAGGGGGAGGCACAGGCACACGGCCGCGGCTACAGCTTGCATTGGGTCTCCGGCTGGTCGATGCCCAGGGTGTCGAGTTCCGAGAACTGGTGCAGGTAACCCGGCTGCGGGCTGACCGACACCAGGCTGCGCGCGTCGGCCAACAGCACCGGCTGGCGCAACTGCCCGTCCCAGGGGCGGAACGTCAGCCGGGCGCCCTTGAACGCCGCTAGCTCGAACTTCGGGCTGTGCAGGTAGGCGCCGATGGCGGCCGGATCCCCGCTGCCGCCGCGCAGTGCGGCCTCCCCCGCGGCGCGGACGGCCATCCAGGCACCGAAGTCCCGCACCGTCATCGCCCGGCCCGCCTGCTTTTGAAACCGCGCCTGCAACTGTGTGGCACCCCACTGCTCGAAGGCGTGCGCCCAGGCGGTCGGCTGCAATCCCTGGGTGCCCGCAATGGGCCGCGGGTCGGTGGTGCGATAGGCCAGGTCGTCACCGAACTCCGCCGTGGTGTCGGCCACCACCAGTACGTCGTACGACAGCCCCTGCGTGAAGCGGGCGACCTCGGCCCCGATGGCGACGTGCCCGGTGTCGGTGCGTTGCGCGCCGGGCTGGAAGGTCCAGGGCTTGTCCGCGACGATGTGGAGCTGGAACTTGCGGGCGGAGCGGCGCAATGCGTCGGCATACGCCTTGTCGTCGTCGGTGCGGCCCTGCACCAGCAGCAGGTTGCGCCACCCCTTGACGGTCAGGTACTGCATCAGCGCGTCCGCCAGCATGGCCCGGCTGGGCAGCAGGTGCAGCACGCCCGCCCGGCACCCGGCGCCACGCAGGCTGTCATCCTCGCTGGTGGCGTCCAGCAGCACCGCGCCCTTCGCCTCCGGCAGGTCGGCGACCTGCAGCAGCAGGGGGGCGGGCAGGTCGGCGACGATCACCCGCTCGCCCTCGGCCAGCATCGCCTGGGCAGCCAGGATCACGGCGGCGGCATCGGGCTGGATCGACTCATGCAGGGCGTAGGTTTGACCAAGGAACCGCCCGGTCGTCTGGTCGTCCGCCAGCGCCAGCCGTGCGCCCTGCACCCCCTCATCGGCGGGGGGCGGGTCCAGGGTCACCAACGGCGAAATGTGCTTGGGGGCCAGGGCCAAGTAGGCGATGCCCACGGTCACCGGGTCCGCCGCACGCGCCGGAACCGCAAACAACAGCGCTGCGAGCATCAGGGCCGGACCGGGCAGGGCTGGCATTGTTTCCTCCATGACGGCCGCGTTGCCATGCAGCGCCTTGGCGAGAGAATGGACCCTCAGCCCGGCGTTGTCAGCCCCCACCGCCGGGCCAGACGATCAGCACCGACGCCATCTGCCTGCCTGCTCCCTCTCCCTCCGGGAGAGGGCCGGGGTGAGGGAGGCCGCAAGCGCCAATCATAGCCGTGTTGGAAGCAAGGCCCGCTTTCTCCTCTGGCCAAGTCAGGTCCTCTCGGCCTCCCTCACCCCAGCCGTCTCCCGGAGGGAGAGGGAGAAGGAAGCGGCATCCCCATGCTATGTGCGAACGCCCTACCCACCATGGTGCCGCGATTGACAACCGGGCTGCCTTCCCCACGCAGTAACGCCAACGACGCCCAGGGAGGGGCCAATGCAACACGCACGCCGCACAATCCTGTTCCTGCCGGTGGCCGCCGCGCTCGGCGCCCGCCGGGCCAGGGCGGCGCCCGCCATACGCGTCGGCACCCTGCGCTTCGGGTCCGTCGCCTGGGAACTGGACGTGATGCGCGTGCACGGCCTGGACAGCGCCGCGGGCGTGGCGGTGGAGGCGGTCGAGTTCGCCTCCGCGCAGGCGCCGCAGGTGGCGCTGCAGGCCGGCCGGGTGGACGCCATCGTGCAGGACTGGCTGTGGGTGTCGCGGCAGCGGGCGTCGGGCGCGGACTGGACCCTGTCGCCGACCTCCGGCGCGCTGGGGGCGGTGATGGCGCCGCAGGGGTCGCCGGTGCAGGCGGTGGCGGACCTGGCCGGGCGGCGGCTTGGCATCGCGGCCAGCCCGCTGGACAAAAGCTGGCTGATCCTGCGCGCCTATGCGCAGCGCACCGCCGGGCTGGACCTGGACGCCGCGACCACCAAGACCTTCGGCCCGCCCCCCCTGCTGGCCGAGCAGGCGGCGGCGGGGCGGCTGGACGCCGTGCTCACCTACTGGCCCTTTGCGGCCCGGGCGGAGGCGGCGGGACAGCGCCGGGTGCTGGCGATGGAGGACGCGGTGGACGCACTGGGCCTCCCGCCGGGCCTGCCCTTCGTCGGCTGGGTGTTCTCCGACGCCTTCGCCGGGCGCGACGCCGCGGCGGTGCAGGGCTTCGTTGAGGCGTCGGCCAAGGCCCGGGCCATCCTGGTCGAGTCCGACGCCGAGTGGGACCGCATCGCGCCGCTCACCGGAGCTTCAAGCCCCGAGGAGCTGGCGCGGCTGCGGACCTGGTACCGGCGCGGCGTTCCGGCGGCGTGGAACCTGGCGGCGGTCCCGCGGCTGTACGACCTGCTGGCGGACATCGGCGGACCCGCCCTGGTCGGACCCGCGACGCACCTGCAGCCGGGGACGCTCTGGAACGCCGGCTGAGCCTACCGCCGCACCTCGCGCACGCAGCCGCCGCAGGCGCCGGCGCTGATCTCGACGACGAACTTGCGCCGCATCGCCCGCTCGAAGTCGTCAAACCCCGACGCCGGCAGCAGGAATGAGCCAGGGCCGCCAATGACGTGCTCCCGGTACCAATCCTCCAGCGTGTCGGCCTCATCACCCTCGAGAATCGGCAGGCCGTTCACGGTGATGTCATCGGCGACCATGCCGTCCCGAACCTGGTCCACCGTCTCCTGCGGGTTGCAGTTGTCGCGGCCGTCGCCGGACACGTCCACCACCAGGTGCTCGGCCGGGATTGGAAGCTGCGTCAGCACCTTGTCGGCGATGCTGCGCAGGGCCACCGACATGCAGGTGAAGCCGCTGTCGGCCCGGCGCAGCCGCCGCACCCGGGCGGCCACCGAGCGGATGTCGTCGGCGCTGGTCAGCAAGGTCCACGGCAGCACCAGGAACGGCCGGTTCGACCATTGCACCATCGCGATCAGCATGGACTTGTGCTTGCCGGACAGCACGCTAGCCTGGACGTCGGCGGAGTCGAACGCTGCCGCGATACCCTGCATCTGCAGCGAGAACCGCGCGGCATCGATGGACTCCGACACATCGACGGCCAGGACCAGCGCCAGGTCCACCTTCTCCTGCTGCGCCGCGGCGGGGCCGGGCAGCAGCAGGATCGCCAACAGGGCCGCACACCAGCGCATGGCTAGCGCTCGGCCAGGTCGGCATTGCGGAGGTCGTCCACGCCCTCAGCCGCCTCCAGCCCGATGATCCCGTGCAGCAAGGCGCGGCGCACGTCCGCCCCGGCCAGGTTGGCGCCGGTCACGTCCGCACCCTCCAGCCGCGCTCCGGCGAGGTCCGCCCCCCGCAGGTTGGCGCCGCGCAGGTTGGCGCCCTGCAGCTTCACGAAGCGCATGCGAACGCCCGACAGGTCGGCCCCCGCCAGGTTCGCCCCCGCCAGGTTGCAGCCGCTGAGGTCCGACTTCAGCGCCGCCAGGAACTGCGTCTCCCCCAGCTCGAAGTGGGCATCGGCCAGGTTGGCGCCGGTCCAGTCGCCGTTGCCCAGCTTGGCCAGCAGGTGCGCCGCCGACAGGTTGGCGCCGCGGAACCGTGGCGCGTCCTCGGCCGGCATCTCGCCCGCCCTGGAGGATGCCGCAGGGAGGAACATCCGCACCCCGGCCAGGTTGGCGCCGGAGAAGTCGGCACGGATGATGATGGCGCGGTCCAGGTCCGCCCCGGCCAGGTTGGCGCCGACCAGGCGCGCCCCGGTCAGGTCGGCGCCGAACAGGTTGACGCCGGCCATGTTGGCGCCGCTGAGGTCGACGTCGGCCAGGTCCAGCCGCGACAGGTCCTGCCCCGACAGGTCGGCGGGGTGCGGGCCGTGCAGGGCGGCGATCACCTGCGGCACCGTCATGGTCGCCGCCGCCGCGGGCGGGGCTGCAGGCGCCAGCACGGCGATGGCCCACGCTGTGGACAGGACTGCTGCTAGGGTGTTCCGCCGCGGGCCGGGCTGCTTCATGCCGGAAGCCTAGCCCGACCCTTCCAGGCAGCGCCATCACCAACATGCCTGGCGGGATCACCAAGACGACAGGCGGGCGGTCCTGGACGCGCCGCCCTGCGGGTGCATGATGCCGGCGATGAGCACCGCATCCGGGATCACGCGCCGCCGATTGATCGGCCATGCAACGGCGCGAGCCGCGGCAACGCCAGACGAGCCGCCGTTCCTGGTGGACGAGTTCGCCATGGTCGGCGTGTTCGGCCTGGACTGGCTGCTCGACCCGCGCTTCACCCGACTGCTGGACACCCTGGCGGCGTCGCCCGGCGCGGTCCGGGCGGTGCGGGTATTCGGCGCGCTCAGCCTGGGGCGGGACAGGGTGGCGCCGCTGCACAGCGCCGGGGTGTGGGACGGGCCGGGGCCGCCCGACTTCTCCCGCACCCTGCAGGCGTTGGAGACGCTGACCAGCCGCGGCCTGACGCCGTTCCTGCCGCTGACGTTCTTCCCGCTGCATCTCTCCCCGGCGCCGGCGCAGCCCCCCGCGGCATGGGACGGCTGGGTCACCCTGGTGCGCGCCTTCCTTGACGCCATCGTCGGCCGCTACGGCGCGGCGGAGGTGGGGCGCTGGTGGTTCGAGGTCTGGAACGAGCCGAACATGCCGCCGTTCTGGACCGGCAGCTTCGACCGCTACCTGGACCTGTATCGCGTCACCTCGGCGGCCGTCGTCGCCAGCGGCCACCCGGTCCGGCTGGGCGGCCCGGTGCTGGCCTACCTGCCCGGGGAGGGGCCGGCGCTGATGGAGCGCTTCCTCACGTTCCTGGCCGCCTCGCCCGATGTCCGCTGCGACTTCATATCCTTGCACCGCAAGGGAAGCTGGACCAACGAGGAGGGCGAGCCGGACCTGGACCGCCTGGTGCGGGCGGCGGACGACACGGCGCAGGCCATCCTGCGGCTGACGCCCGGCCGCGCCCGCGGCATGGTGGTGGTGAACGACGAGGCCGACATGATGGTGGGCTTCGACCGGCCCTACGCCCCGCGCATGACGCATCAGTCGGCGGCGTGGCTGGCCGCCTCCATGGCGGCGCATGACCGGCTCAGCGTCGCCTATGCCGGGCATGGCATCCGCTTCCGGGCGGCGTCGGACAACGCGAACCAGCACCTGACGCTTGGCCCCTTCGATGGGCGGCGCACGCTGATGACGCCGCTGGCCGACGACCCGGACGACCTGGTGAAGCTGCCGGTGTTCGGCTTCTATGAGCTGCTGCGGCTGATGGGACGCCGCCGCCTGCCGTCGGAGGCGCCGCCGGGCGTCGCGCACCTGGCCACCATGGGCGAGGCCGGGATGGCGGCGCTGTTCAGCCGTTACGGGCCGGATGGCCGCAACTTCGCCTGCCCGCTGGATACCGTGCCGTGGCGGCGCGTCAACATCGTGCAGTTCTGCATCGACGCCGGCCATACCGGCGCCCGGCCCGGCCTGGCCGCCCCGGCGATGCGGCGTGCGGCCGAACTGGCGGTCGTGGAGCCGATTAGCCGCAACGTGGCGCCGGTCCCGCAGGCAATTGCCCTGGCCCCATACGGCGCCGTCCTGCTGTGGGTGTCGCCGTTCCAGGCCCGCGCCCCTGCCCCGCCCCACTGGATCGAGGCTCGGCGGGACGGTGCCGTCGTCCGGCTGCGCTGGACGCCCAGCACCGACCCGGCGTTCTACAGCTACGAAGTGCTGCGGGACGGCGCCCTGATCTCCCCGGTGCCGCTGCGGTCAGCGATGTGGGTCGATGATGGGCCGGCCGACCCGGCGGCGTCTGCGCGGCGGCGCGGCTATGCGGTGCGGACCGTCTCGGCATCGGGGGTGGGAAGCGCTTGGGCCTCGATGGCCGGGCCATGAGGTGCGTGGCCCGGAGCGGATCTGGCCGCTGCGCCTGGGTGCAACCGCGCCACATTCTGCGGACCGGCTGGACCAGGCAGCCCTGGCCATGCTCCGCGGCGGACGCGCGCCGCCGTTGCCGGCCGGCACGCCGCAGGCTCAAGTCACGCGAACGGTCATCGCGCACTACCGCGGCGAGGATTGAGGCCGCCTCCCCGTGTTCCAAACGATCCACCGCTCCTCGTTACCCCCAGGTTCATCATTGCGAGGAACGCTTGCGACGCGACAATCCAGGAGGGCGCAAGACCGGAATCCCTGCCCCTGCACCCTGGATTGCGGCGCCGAAGCCGGCTCGCAATGACGGCGCTTAACTGGGTGCGGACGTTGGCATGGTTCTGCCCTGCGCGGCCCCCATCCAGGACCTTGCCGGCTGCACGACGATGCAGGGCAGTTGCCGCTGGTTGAGGCGCTGGCAGGCTGCCGTGGCGGCGTTGGCCGACAGGTGCTCGATGCGGGCGCGGTACAGCGGGGCGCTGCCCAACGGCGTCGTCGTCGGCAGCGCCACCCGGGCGGTGCGGAGCAGCTCCGGCGCCTCGGCCCGGGCGCCCTCTGCGACGGCGCGGGCAAGGCCGGGGTTGGCGAAGGCGCCGACCTGGATGGCCCACGCCGCTGCTGGCGACGCTGCCGGAGCCGGGCCGCGCAGGGCCGCTGCGGTGAGCAGCCTGGGTGCGGCGGACGCCTCGGCATGGGCAGGGCGGGTCGCCAGGGCCGGGGACGGCGCGGGCCCGGCCGATGGGATGGGGCGGCACGGCTGGTCCGGATCATAGGCGGCGTCCGGGTCGCAGGCCGCCGCCGCCACTTGAAGCGGGGTCGCCGCGGCAGTCTGGACCGAGGTCGCCGCGGCCTGCTCCAGCCGGGTGCAGGTCCGGTCCGGGTCGTAGGCCGCGTTCACGTCGCATCCCGAGGCCAGGCTGATGGTGCTGGGGCTTTCGCCGCCAAGGACGGCGGGCGCACGCGCGTCGGCATACGCCGCCAGCGGGCCGGACAGCGCGACCTCGCCGCCAAGGTTGGGGGTGATCGCGGCCAGGTAGTTCACCGTCTCACTCGGTAAGCCGCCGCCACCCGCCAAGTAGCTGTCCACCCGGTCCGGCCCGGCGTTGTAAGCCGCCAGGAAGCCAGGCGAGCCATACCGGTCGTACATCTCGCGGATGTAGGCCGTGCCCGCCAGGACGTTGTTGTGCGGATCGTAGGGGTCCTCGCCGAGGCTGTGCCGCACCCGCAGCCCGGCATAGGTGGCCGGCATCACCTGCATCAGGCCCATCGCCCCGGCGGAGGACACCGCCTGCTCGCGCCCGCCGGACTCCTGGCGCATCACGGCGCGCACCCACTGCTCGGGCACGCGGAACCGTGCTGCGGCCTCCCGGACGTAGGGTCCCCAGGGATCGTTCGACGGACCCGGCGGCGGATAGAAGCGCGATGGCGCGATCCGGCCCGCCCGCCCCACCCGGTCGGCGGGCGGCACGGTGCCGTCATAGGGAACGAAGCCATCCCCGGCATACCGCTGCTGTCCGCAGCCGGCCAGCACCAGCAGCATCGCCAAGCGGCCCGCGGCAGCGGAGCCGGGGCGTCGTTCACGTCCGCAA
>CAXTFY010000116.1:11330-13634 GCA_964243265.1 uncultured Acetobacteraceae bacterium
GTTCACGTCCGCAAAAAGGCATCCAGCGCTCCTATGTCCCGTTGCGGCCCGGCCTGGTCCTGTGCCAGGCTCTCATACAGGGCCGCGATCCCGCGATAGATTTCCTGTGTCGCCGGGTCCTCGCCGGCAAAGGCGGCGATCTCCTGCATCTCCGCCACCCACCGGTATGCCTTGGGGTACATTCCCGGCACCGCCTTACTGAGCCAAGCCAGCAATTCCGGCTGGCTGCTCGTCAACTCCGCATGCAGGTCCGCCGCCGCGCCGAACCGAGTGGCGGCCAGCATCATCGCCGCCCCAAGCGCCGTCACCCCCTTGGTGATCCCGGCATAACTCATCTTCAGGCCCGATGCCGCGCCGACCGGACCCTCCAGCACCCGCACATCGAGGCCATGCTGCGCCAGCACAACGAGCCTGGGCGCGTCCGGGCCGGAGGCGTAGAACACCGGCCCCGGCCGGCCCGGCTGCGGCGGCCCGCCGATGATGCCGGCGTCCACGAACCCTACCCCTGCCCCGGCAATCACCGCGCCGACCCGCTGCGCCGTCTGTGGGCTGATCGCGTTGCAGTCGGCATAGATCAGCCTGCGTGCTGCGTGGCGCAACGACGCGGCCTGGCGCAACGCCGGGGCCAGGCGCTCGGCCAGGGACAGGGCTTCGCCGGGCGGCACGATGGAGAGCACGATGTCCGCCTCGGCGACGCCTGCGGGATCGGCGGCCTGCATGCCTGCCGCCGCCGCACGGGCGGCGCTGGCGGAGCTACGGCCGGCCAGCAGGGTCCGCACCTCCGCGCCGTGCCCGGACAGGACCCGCCCGACCGCGGCGCCCATGGCCCCGGGCGCGATGACGGCGACGACCAGCATGGCTGCACCCCCGTATCCCAACGTTCAAGCATGGTGCCGCGGCCAGGGCCGGCAGGCAATGCTGGCGTGGCCGCACCTGCGCCACTCGCGGACAGGTGCGGCAAAACCGCCATGCCGCAAGGGCGTCGGGGGTAGCATGCCGCCGCGAGGACCACGATAAGGAGGCACCAAGGAGGCATCATGCCAGTCTCGGCGCAAATCGTTTACCAACCCTATGTCGCCGGCGCCCGCGGCGCCTTAAAGCCGGGCATCCCGATCATCTGCCGCACCCCGGAGGAGGGGATGCGGCGGGCGGAGAAGGCGCTGGCCGGCGGCTCCATCCTGGGCGCGCGGATCGTGCGGATGCACCATGACGACGACGCCGAGGAGTTCGGCGCCCCGGAGTACCTCGGGGAGGTCGGGCAGGTGCCTGACGAGCCGGGCTAGACCGATGCTTCAATGCGGGATGCCGCTGCCGGCCGTACCTGCTGGTCAAGCATCCTGCCCCTCGCTCAAGGCATGACGTGCATTCGGGCCGGGTTCGCCGCGGGTTCCCTCGCACCGGCCATTGGGCCTAGCATGCGGTAGGGAGCCGAAGCATGAACCAGATTTCCCCCATTGCAACCCACCCCTATGCCGAAATCCAGCAGGAGGTCGCCAAGCTCTGCACGGGCTTCCCCGGCGCCTATTGGCGCAAGCTGGACGAGGTGCGGGGCTACCCGACCGAGTTCGTCCAGGCGCTGACCACCAGCGGCTACCTGGGGGCCCTGATCCCCGAGGAGTACGGCGGCGCCGGCCTGCCCTTGTCAGGGGCTGCGGCGATCCTGGAGGAGGTGCAGCGCCAGGGCTGCAACGGCGGCGCCTGCCACGCGCAGATGTACATCATGGGCACCATCCTGCGCCACGGCAGCGCGGCGCAGAAGGCCGAGTACTTGCCGAAGATCGCCGACGGCTCCCTGCGCCTGCAAGCCTTCGGCGTGACCGAGCCGACCAGCGGCACCGACACCACGGCCCTGCGCACCACGGCCCGGCGCGAAGGCGACAAGTACATCGTCAACGGCCAGAAGCTCTGGACCTCGCGGGCCGAGCACTCCGACCTCATGCTGCTGCTGGCCCGCACCACCCCGCGCGACCAGGTGGCGAAGAAGACCGAAGGCCTGAGCACCTTCATCGTCGACATGCGCGAGGCGGTGGGCCACGGCCTCACCATCCGGCCGATCCGGACGATGATGAACCACAACTCCTGCGAGGTGTTCTTCGATAACATGGAGATTCCCACCGCCAACCTGGTCGGAGAGGAAGGGCGCGGCTTCCGCTACATCCTGTCCGGGATGAACGCCGAGCGCATCCTGATCGCCGCCGAGTGCATCGGCGACGCCAAGTGGTTCATCGAGAAGGCCAGCGGCTACGCGAACGAGCGCCAGGTGTTCGGCCGGCCCATCGGCCAGAACCAGGGCGTGCAGTTCCC
>CAXTFY010000117.1:0-2654 GCA_964243265.1 uncultured Acetobacteraceae bacterium
AGGTCCTCGTCGAGCTTGTTGCGGGTGAACTCGTCCAGTGCGCCGAACGGCTCGTCCATCAGCAGCAGGTCCGGCTCGGTCACCAGGGCGCGGGCAATGGAGACGCGCATCCGCATCCCGCCCGACAACTGCCGAGGATAGCGCCGGGCGGCCGGCGTCAGGTCCACCTGCGCCAGTGCCGCAGCGGTGCGCTCGGTGGCCTCGCGCCGCCCGACGCCGGCGAGGTCCAGCGGCAGGCGGACATTGCCCTCCACCCGGGACCACGGCATCAGCGTCGGGTCCTGGAACACGAAGGCCAGCCGCCGACCCGGCGTGCCCACCTGGCCGAACCCGCCGCGCCACCATTGCACGCGGCCGTCGCTCGGCTCGATCAGATTGGCGATCAGTTTTAACAGTGTGGACTTGCCGCAGCCGGAGGGGCCGATCAGGCTGACGAACTCGCCGGGCATGATGCGCAGGCTGATGGGCGACAGGCCGCGGGCGCCGTTGGCGAACACCTTGTCCGCCGACAGCACCTCGACTGCGGGGGCCGGGGCCGCGGGGGCCTCGACCGCGGAGGCGGCCGTGTCGGACACGCGCACCAGCATATCAGGCGCTGATGTTCAGGCCGTCGGTGAAGCGGGTGGTGAACGCCTTGCGCCAATCGGTGCCGGGCTTCAGCAGGTCGGCCTTCACCAGGAAGTCCCGCGTCTGCTCCCACCGGGCGGCGGTCATGGTGCCGATGCCGTCCTTCGCCGCCGCGCCGCGGTCGAGCATATGCATCTCCTTCATCTTCTGGATGGCGAAGGCGATGCGCTCGTCGGTCATCTTGGGGTTGTCGATCTTGATCAGCGCGTTGGCCGGCGCCGGGTTGCGGAAGTAGTCGCGCCAGCCCTCCAGCGAGGCGCGGACGAAGGCGGCCAGCGCCTCGGGGTTCTTGGCCATGAAGGCGTTGGTGGTGACCATCGTGCTGCCGTACGGCGGGTAGCCCTCGTCGGCGAGCGGGTAGAACTTCACCTTCGCCCCGGCGGCGGCGGCCTCGAACGGCTCGGACGACGGGTAGCCCTGCATGGCAATGGTCTTGTCCTGCAGGAACGGCTGCAGGTTGAAGGTGTCCACCCCCGCCATGTCGTCGGTGAAGCCGAACCGCTGCTTCAGCCACGGCCAGAACGTGGTGTGGGACGACGAGGCAATCAGGATCTTGTGGCCCTTCAGCGCCGCAATGTTCGGGATGTCGTCATGCGTCATGATCCCCTGCGGATCGAACTGGAACGTCGTGGCGGCGGTGGTGACGGGCACGCCATTCTCGATGGCCTTGAGCACCTGGATGTCGTAGCCCATGACCACGTCGGCCGCGCCGCCGGTCAGCAACTGCATCCCGTTCACCTGCGGCCCACCCATCCGTACGTCCACGTCCAGCCCGGCCTTCTCATACAGCCCGGTGGCCTTGGCCTGGTAGAACCCGCCGTGCTCGGCTTGGGCGAACCAGCTTGTGAGGAAGGTCATCTTGGTCGGTGCGGCGGCACGCGCCGGACGGACCAGGCCCGCAGCTGCGGCGGCGGACAGGGCGGCGCGGCGGGTCAGGGGGAATGGCGTCATCTCGGGCGGCCTTTCTTGCAGGGTGAGATCATCAGAACCGCGCCATGGCGTCGCCGACCCGGGCCAGGAAGCGGCTGCGCGTCTCGGGCGTGGACACGTTCATCGCATGGTGCGCCAGGAACACCGCCGGCTTCTGCATGCCCATGCTGTAGCGCAAATAGCGGCGGACCAGCTTGCGCGGGTAGTCGCCCATCATCCGCACCCGCCAGTGCGTCTGGCCATAGGTGACGACGCCGCCCAGCTTTTGCAGGTGCGTCAGCCCGCCGGTCACCTTGCCGTCGCCGCGGATGTGCAGGGACACGCCGGGCAGCATCACCCGGTCGATCCAGCCCTTCAGGATGGCGGGCGGGCCGAAGCTCCAGGCGGGGAAGCACAGCACCACCGCCTGCGCCGCCCGCAGCCGCCCGACATACTCTGCCACCGGGGCCACGTTGGCGGGGATGTCGTGGTAGCCGATGCGCTCGGCGCGGGACATCACGGGGTTGAAGCCCTCGGCGTTCAGGTCCAGCAGGTCGACGAGGTGGCGTGGCGCAAGGGAGTTGACGATGCGGTCCTTGAGGGCCGCGTTGAAGCTCGTTTCGACCGGGTGCGCGTAAACGACCTGGACCCGCATCTACCGCCCGAGCCTGCCCAGCACGTCCAGGTCCTCGGCGTCCAGCTCCGCCCGCACGCCGGAGCGGATGAGGGCGGCAAACCCGTCGTCCGGCACCATGATGGTCAGGCAGTACAGGCGGCCCGGCCCGGTGTTGTGCAGCTCGTGCGTGGTGCCGGGCTTCAGGAGCAGGCTGTCGCCGGTGCGGACGTCGATGGTCTTGCCGTCGCATCTGGCGCGGCCCTCGCCTTTCAGGACGAAGAACATCTCCTGGCCGACCGCGTGCTGGTTGGGGGGCGTGCAGCCGCCGTGGTCGAAGATCTCGACGGCGGCGATGAAGTTGGCGCCGTCCGCCACGGGGTCGAAGATTAGCGCCAGGCGGTTGCTGTCACCGGGGCTGATGCGCCAGGCCTCGTAGGACTGCGCGGGCTTGGCGATGGCCATGCTCATGGGGACGTTCATCGGGCGGCTCCGTCTGGCATCG
>CAXTFY010000117.1:2754-5533 GCA_964243265.1 uncultured Acetobacteraceae bacterium
CCGTGCAAGTTCCGCGCCGTTGAGCGTGAAGCCAAAACATTGGCGGACGTTATAGAGCGTGGCATCCCAGCAGAACGCCGGCGAGGTGGTGGCGCTGCAATCCTCCAGCAGGATGGTATCGTAACCAAGGAAATTGGCGTCTTGCAGCGTCGTCATCACGCATTGGTCGGCGTTGACGCCGCCGAACAGCAGGGTATCGAGGCGCAGGTTGCGCAGGATGCTGTCCAGTGGCGTGTCCGGGAAGCCGCTCATGCGGAACTTGTCCACATGGATGTCGGTGGGCGCAGCCGGCAGAGCGTCCACCACGGCCGCGCCCCAGCTTGATTTTTCCAGCACCGGACCGCACGGCAGCGGGTCGCTCAGGCCGATCCCGTCGCCGCCGGGGTTGTACACATGCAGCAGGGCCGGGCTAAGGTTCAGCCGGTCCGGGCGGTTGCCCCAGTTGACCCACACCACCGGCACCCCGGCGCCGCGCAGCACCGGCAACAGCGCCTGCAGCCCGGCGGTGGCACGCGCCGTCGGCGTCACGTCCACCCCGATGTGGTCCAGCCAGCCACCAGGGGTGCAGAAGTCGCTCTACATGTCGATCACCACGATGGCGCTGCGGGCCAGGTCGAGCGTGACCGCCTTCGGCATCACCTCCACCCGCACGGCCCGCGCCGGACGCAGCGGGCGCACCAGGTCGGCATGGCCGGCGGATACGGCCCAGCGGTTCTGCAAGGCGGAACCAAGTGCGATCATGCTGGGCCGTCCCTTCAAAGTGATGCAATCTGGCGCAGGACCCAGGCTGGATGCAACGCCGTTGGGCATCGTGATGCGGCTTTGCCTTGCTCGCAGGCACTGCGCTAGGCTTCGTGTCCCATGCCACTTGCACCTTGCCGTGACCCCTCTGCCTGCCGCCCCCTTGTCATTGCCCGTGAGTCGTTGCGAGAAGCGCTTGCGACGCGACAATCCAGGGGCCGCCAGACCCGATCGCAAGCCCGTGCAGCCCTGGATCGCCACGCCGCAAGCGCGGCTCGCGATGACAACGCTCAACCCGGTGCGGTAACTCAAGGGTAAGGGCACAAGGCAGTTGGCATGACTGATTGGAGTGGGCCTGCATGAACCCCGACTTGAGCATGGACGGCGTGGTGCGCGAGGCGGCGCACATGGTCACCACGGACGGGGTGCGGCTGGACGCCGACGTGTGGCGGCCCCCTGGCGCCGGGCCATGGCCGGTGCTGCTGATGCGGCAGCCCTATGGGCGGTCCATCGCCTCCACCGTCGTTTACGCGCACCCGGCCTGGTATGCGGCGCACGGCTACCTCGTCGTCATCCAGGACGTGCGGGGCCGCGGCACCTCGGAGGGCCGGTTCCGGCTGTGCGAGGCCGAGCAGGCGGACGGGGCGGAGACCGTGGCCTGGGCGGCGGCGCTGCCGGGGTCGTCCGGGCGGGTGGGGATGTATGGGTTCTCCTACCAGGGCATGACGCAGTTGTTCGCCGCCGCCGCCCGGCCGCCGGCGCTGCGGGCCATCGCCCCGGCCATGGCGGCATGGGACGTGCGCGAGGACTTCGCCACCGAGGGCGGGGCGTTCCGCTTGCAGGCCGGGTTCGGCTGGGGGTGCCAGCTTGCGTTGGAGACGGTGCGCCGGCTCGGCGACGTGGCGGCGCACCAGGCGATCCATGCCGCATCCCGCGCCGCGCCGCTCGGGACGGCGGTGCCGTGCCTGCCGCCCATCGCGGAGGCATTGGGGCAGCACGGGCACTACCTGGATTGGCTGACCGAGCCGCAGGGCGCCGCGTACTGGGCGCGGGTGTCCCCCTCCGCCGCGGGCGGGATCGACGTGCCGGCGCTGCACATCGGCGGCTGGTATGACGGGCTGCTGAGCGGCACCCTGGCCTGCCATGCCGCGCTGTCCGCCGCCGGCCGGGCGGCGCAGGCGCTGGTGGTGGGGCCATGGATGCACATCCCCTGGAGCCGCCATGTCGGCGGCCGCGACTTCGGCCCGGCCGCCGCCAGCGAGATCGACGCCCTGCAAATCCGCTGGTTCGACCATTGGCTCAAGGACTCAGGCACCTGGCCGGGGGACGCCGCGCCGGTGTCGCTGTTCGAGATGGGCGGCGGCTGGCGCAGCTTCCCAGCTTGGCCGGATGGCCCGGCGGAGCAGTGGGACCTTGCCAGCACCGGCCGCGCTGGCATGACGGAGGCGGACGGCACCCTGCTACGCGGCGGCAACGGCGCCTCAATGCCGGACACATCGGGCCTGGATAAATCGGGCCTGGATGAATCGGGGCTGGACATAATCGTCTATGACCCTTGGCGGCCGACCCCGTCCGTGGGCGGCCATGCCGGGTATCCGCCGGGGCCGTTGGACCGCACCGGCACGGACGCCCGCAGCGACGTGCTGACCTTCACCACCGCGCCGCTCCCGCAAGACCTGCACCTGGCCGGTGCAGTGCGTGCCACCCTTCGCGCAGAATCCGACGCCGCCAGCTTCGACCTGCACGCCATCCTGTCGGAAGCCCCGGCGGAGGGCGGCGTTTACGAGCTGGCCAGCGGATACCGCCGGGTGGATGGCATGCCGAAAGGGCCAATCGAGGTGGACATGCGCGCGGTGTGCGCCCGCATCCCTGCCGGCAGCCGCCTGCGCCTGTCCGTCGCCGCGGGCGCCTACCCCGCGTTCCCCGTCAACTCGGGCACCGCCAAGCCGCCCGCGCAGGAGCGGCTGATCGACCAGCGGATCATCACCGTCATGCTGCATCACGGCGCGGCATCCGGGACGGCGCTGCACTTGCCGGT
>CAXTFY010000117.1:5633-13339 GCA_964243265.1 uncultured Acetobacteraceae bacterium
GCGCTTCGCCGCCGAGCTTGACGGCATCCCCGCCATCACCGACCCGGCGCTGGTGCGCCAGAAAAGCCGCGACTTCTTCTGGTACAGCCCGATCCTGAAGGCGCAGCTCAACCGCATGTCCGCCGACATCGTGGTCTGCCCGCGCACCGAGGCCGAAGTGGTCGCCGTCGCCGCCCAGTGTGCCCGCTGGCGCGTGCCGCTGACCACCCGCGGCGGCGGCACCGGCAACTACGGCCAGGCGGTGCCGCTGCACGGCGGCGTGGTGCTGGAGATGACGGCGCTGGACGGGATCGCGTCGCTACAGGACGGCCTGCTCACGGTCGGTCCCGGCCGCCGCCTGGTCGAGATCGACGCCGCCACCCGCCCGCAGGGGTGGGAGCTGCGGATGCACCCCTCCACCAAGCGCACCGCCACCATCGGCGGCTTCGTCGCGGGCGGCAGCGGCGGGGCCGGGTCGATCACCTGGGGCGGGCTGCGCGACGCCGGCAACGTCATCAGCGCCCGCGTGGTGTCGTGCGAGGCCACGCCGCGCGTCGTGACCTTGACCGGGGAGGCGGTGATGGGCGTGAACCATGCCTACGGGACCACGGGCGTCATTACGGAGCTGACGATTGCCATGGCCCCGGTGCAGCCCTGGATAGACCTGGTGGCGACCTTCGACAGCTTCGACGCCGCCGCCCGGTTCGGCCTGGCGCTGGGGCAGGCGGACGGCATCGCCAAGAAGCTGGTGACCGCCGTGGCCGCGCCGTTGCCGGACAGCTTCCGCGGCCTGGACCTGCCGCCGGGCGCCCATGTCGTGCTCGCCATCGTGGCCCGGCACGGCCTGGTGCCGTGGAGCGACCTGCTGCGCCGCCACGGCGGGCGGGAGGCGCTGCGCGTGCCGTCCGACGACGCCGAGGGGGGCCGCACGCCGATCTACGAGTACA
This sequence comes from uncultured Acetobacteraceae bacterium, assembly GCA_964243265.1. GTDB lineage: Bacteria > Pseudomonadota > Alphaproteobacteria > Acetobacterales > Acetobacteraceae > DASWOJ01. The sequence continues at coordinate 6,560 of CAXTFY010000117.1, forward strand.
CCTGGAACCACACGACGCTGCACGCGCTGCGGCAGGACAAGGGCGTGACCTACCTGCAGTGCCTGTATCCCGCCGACCGGCAGCTTGAGCTGGTCGCCGAGATGCGCGCCGCCTACCCGGACGAGCTGGTGCAGCACCTGGAGTTCATCCGCGTCGGCGGGCGGGTGACGTGCAGCGGCCTGCCGGTGATCCGCTTCACCACTGAGGCGCGGATGGCGGAGATCGTGGCGCACCACGAGGCGCGGGGCGTTTCCATCGCCAACCCGCACTTCTACACGCTGGAGGACGGCGCCGGGCACAAGCGGGTCGGCGAGGGCCAGCCGGCCCTGAAGGCCGACATGGACCCGCACGCCCTGCTGAACCCCGGCAAGATGCGGAGCTACCAGCCCAAGGCCGCCTTGCCGGAAACCGCCATTGCCGAGCCGGCCTAGCATGGCGCGCTGGTGGCGGGACCTCGCCTGGCCGGAGTTCGAGGGCCTGGATCCGGCCGCTACCATCGCCCTCCTGCCGGTGGCGGCGGTGGAGCAGCACGGGCCGCACCTGCCGGTGGGCGTGGATGACTTCATCAACGAGGGCGTGGTCGCCGCCGCCATGCCACTGATGCCGGACAGCGTGCTGGTGCTGCCGCCCAGCCACGTCGGCAAGTCCAACGAGCACCTGGCCTTCCCCGGCACCCTGACGTTCTCGGCCGAGACGCTGATCCGGGTGTGGACCGAGCTGGGCGAGTGCGTCGCCCGTGCCGGGGTGCGGAAGTTCCTGATGCTCAACAGCCATGGCGGGCAGCCGCAGGTGATGGACATCGTGGCGCGCGACCTGCGGGTGCGGCTGGGCCTGTTCGCGGTGGCGGCCAACCTGTCGGGCCTGCACGACGAGCGCGGGCTGTTCCCGGCACAGGAGTGGCGGCACGGCATCCATGGCGGGGCCGCGGAAACCTCGGAGATGCTGCACCTGCGGCCGGACCTGGTGCGGGCGGCGGAGTGCGCGGACTTCGCGCCGCGGACCCTGGGGATCGAGCAGGAGTACCAGTTCCTGCGGGCCGAGGGCGCGGCGGTTGGCTTCGGCTGGCAGGCCCAGGACCTGCACCCGGCCGGCGCCTGCGGAAACGCCACGGACGCGGATGCCGAGCGGGGGAGGCAGCTGACGCTCTCAAAAGCCCGCGGCGTGGCGGCACTGGCGGCGGAGATGATCCGCTACCCTTTGAACAGTATCGCCGGCAGGGCCGTGTAGTGCCGGTACTGGTGCATGTCATGATGCATGTCATTGCGAGGAGCGCTTACGACGTGGCAATCCAGGGTCACAAAACCGAAACCGCGGCCCGTGCAGCCCCGGATTGCCACGCCGCAAGCGCGGCTTGCAACGACGGTGCGATGTTCAACGGTCAGCCACCTCGACGGATGGCGTAGGGTCATGGACCTACCCGGCATCCAAGCCGTCGCCCGCCCCCGCGCCCGGGACGATCTGCCCCCCGTCGCTGCCGGGTCCGCATGGCTCGCAGGCGGAACCTGGCTGTTCTCGGAGCCGCAGCCGGGCCTGCACGCGCTGGTCGATCTGGCGGGGTTGCAATGGCCGGCGCTGGAGCCGTCCGCCGCCGGGCTGCGCATTGCCGCCACCTGCACCATAGCGGCGCTGGAGGCGTTCGCGGCCCCCGCCGGCTGGCTCGCCGCGCCGCTGTTCGGCGGGTGCTGCCGGGCGCTGCTGGGGTCGTTCAAGATTTGGGCGGTGGCGACGGTGGGCGGCAACGTCTGCCTGTCCCTGCCGGCCGCGCCGATGGTGGCGCTGACGGTGGCGCTGGACGGGGTGGCACAGGTGTGGCGGCCGGACGGGACGGAGCGGCAGGTGCCCATGGCTGATTTCACCACGGGGCCGCAGCGCACCGTTTTGCAGCCTGGCGAGTTGCTGCGCTGCATCGACCTGCCCGTTGCGGCGCTGCGGCGGCGCGGCGCGATGCGGCAAGCGTCGCTGACGGTGCATGGACGCTCCGCCGCCCTGCTGGTGGCGACCGTGGAGTCGGGGGCGGGCACGGGCGGGTTCGCCCTGACCATCACTGCCAGCACCGTGCGCCCGCTGCACGCCGCATGGCCGGTCCCGCCTTCACGCGACGTTCTGGACGCCTACATCGAGGCTATTCCAGCCGATCTGTGGTTCGACGACGTCCATGGCACCCCGGCCTGGCGCCGCCACATGACCCGGCGGCTGGCGGCGGAACTGCATGAGGAGTTGCTGGCATGCTAGACCTGCACGTCAACGGCGTGGCCCAGTCCTGCGATCCCGCGCCGGGCCAGTGCCTGCGGACGCAACTGCGCGACCTCGGCTGGTTCGGGGTCAAGAAGGGCTGCGACGCCGGAGACTGCGGCGCCTGCACCGTGCTGCTGGACGGCCAGGCCGTGCAGAGCTGCCTGCTGCCAGCCTGGCGGGCGGAGGGCCGCGAGGTCACAACCATCGAGGGCCTGGCAAACGGCGACTTGCACCCCTTGCAGCGCGCGTTCATGGCGGCCCAGGGCTTCCAATGCGGCTTCTGCACCGCGGGCATGCTGCTGACCGCCAGCAGCCTGACCCCGGCGCAGCAGGACGACTTGCCGCGGTCCATGAAGGGCAACCTGTGCCGCTGCACCGGCTATCGCGCGATCGAGGACGCCATCGCCGGGGTGCGCCATGTCGGCGCGCTGCCGGGCAGCGACGCCGCGCCGGACGCGCAGGCGGTGGTGACCGGGGCATCGCGTTACACGATGGACGTGGACATGCCGGGCCTGCTGCACATGCGGCTGCTGCGCTCGCCGCACGCCCATGCCCGCGTCCGCGCCATCGACCGTTCTGCCGCGCTGGCCGTGCCAGGCGTAGTGGCAGTGTTCACCCATGAGGACGCGCCGGCCCGGCTGTACTCCACCGCCCGGCACGAGGACTACCGCGCCAACCCCGACGACACGCGGCTGTTGGACGACGTGGTCCGCTTCGTCGGCCAGCGCGTGGCCGCCGTGGTCGCGGAGACCGAGGCCGCCGCCGAAGCCGGCTGCCGCGCCCTGGGGGTGCAGTACGACGTCCTGCCCGCCGTGTTCGACCCGGTGGAGGCCATGCAGCCCGGCGCGCCCGTCCTGCACGACAAGCCCGCCAGCCGCATCGCCGATCCCGCTCGCAACATCGTCGCCTCCCTGCACGGGCGCAGCGGCGACGTGGCGGTCGGCTTCGCCGCGGCGGACCGGGTGGAGGAGGTCATGTGCGACCTGCAACGGGTGCAGCACACCGCCCTGGAAACTCACTGCGCCATCGCCTGGATGGACGGGGACCGGCTGACGGTGCGCAGCAGCACCCAGGTGCCGTTCCTGGCGCGCCAGGGCCTGGCGGACCTGTTCGGCCTGCCGCCGCACCAGGTCCGCGTGCTGTGCGAGCGCGTCGGCGGCGGCTTCGGCGGCAAGCAGGAGATGCTGGTCGAGGACATCACCGCCCTGGCCGCCCTGCGCCTGGGCCGCCCGGTGAAGCTGGAATTGACGCGGGCCGAGCAGTTCGCCACCACCACCACGCGCCACCCAATGCGGGTCCTGGTCCGCCTGGGCGCCACGCAGGACGGCGTGCTGACGGCGCTGCAGGTGGACGTGGTGGCGAATGGCGGCGCCTACGGCAACCACACCGCCGCGGTGCTGGACCATAGCTGCGCCGAGCTGATGAACCTGTACCGCTGCCCGAACACCCAGGTGGACGCGGTGGCGGCTTACACTAACACCGTGCCAGCCGGGGCTTTCCGCGGCTATGGCCTGGGCCAGACGCTGTTCGCGCTGGAGCAGGCGGTGGATGCCCTGGCGCGCGGGCTGGGCATCGACCCGTTCGCGTTCCGCCGCCGCAACATGGTGCGGCCGGGGGACCGCCTGGCCGCGCCGCATGGCGGGCTGGACGACATCGAGTTCGGCAGCTACGGCCTGGACCAGTGCCTGGACCTGGTGGAGCACGCCCTGGCCTCCGACCCCGGCCTGCCGCTGCCCGAGGGGGCGGAGTGGTGCGTCGGACAGGGTGTGGCGATGGGCATGCTGGCGACGGCGCCGCCGTTCGGGCATCGGGCGGAGTCGCGGCTGTTCCTGGCGGCGGATGGCGGGTTCGACCTGCTGGTGGGCACGGCGGAGTTCGGCAACGGCACCTCCACCACGCATTGCCGGGTGGCGGCGCAGGTGCTGGGGACCGTGCCGGGGCGCATCCGGCTGCGGCAGTCCGACACCGATCTGGTGGGGCACGACACCGGCGCGTTCGGCAGCACCGGGACCGTGGTGGCGGCGCGGGCGACGGAGACGGCGGCGCTGGCGCTGCGGGAGCGCATCCTGTTGGCGGCGTCGGTATTATCGGGGCATCCGGTCGCAGAGTGCCGACTGATCGAGGGCGCGGTGCTGTGCGGCAACCGGGCGGTACCCCTGTCGGACCTGCCCGGCGCCGGGGCGGGGCTGGCGGTGATGCGGAAGGCGGATGCGACGCCGCGCTCACTGGCGTTCAACGTGCATGGGGCGCGGGTGGCGGTGAACCGGGGGACCGGGGAGATCGTGGTGCTGCGCAGCGTGCATGCCGCGGACGCCGGGCGGGTGATGAACCCGATGCAGTTGCGCGGCCAGGTCGAAGGCGCGGTGGCGCAGGGCCTAGGGGCGGCGCTGCACGAGGTGGTGCGGATCGGGGACGACGGCGCGGTCAGCAACCCGGCATTCCGGCACTACCACATCCCCGCCTGGGCCGACGTGCCGCGGACGGAGGTGCTGTTCGCCGACACGCACGATGCGTTCGGGCCGATGGGGGCGAAGTCGATGAGCGAAAGCCCGTTCAATCCGGTGGGGGCGGCGGTGGCGAATGCTCTGGCGGACGCGACGGGGGTGCGGTTCACCGCGCCGCCGTTCACGGCGGACCGGGTTTGGGAGATGTTGAACGGATGCGGGGATCTCGCTTCGCTTGAGTGACCGCTGATGGTGAAGTCGGGCAGAGCACTCGTGAGGCCTATCTACAAGTCCTTCGCCAACCGCAGGGCGTCGAACACGGCGGCATGAATGTTGCGGCTGGCCACGGCGTCGCCGATGCGGAACAGCTGGTAGGCTCCAGACACGTTGCGCACCACCGCCTGCGGCCTGCCGCCGAGCAGGGCCGCATGGTCCACTTCGCCGCCATTGCGCGATGCTGGCTTCAGCGCCTCGTACAGCTCGTCCAGCGGCAGGGTGCCGTGCTCGACCACCACATGATCGACCAGGCGCTCCTCGGTCTCCGCGCCGTAGTCGCTGCCCAGCACCGCCGCCAGCCCGTTGCCCGCGCGGCGCACCGACAGCAGCCGGGTGTTCACCGTCACCTGCACGCCCCTGCGGCGAAAGATGCGGGCATAGGCCGCATGGTTCAGCCCGCCGATCTCCGGCGCGACCATCCGCTCGGGCGTCACCAGCTCCACCGTCGCGCCGGCCTCGGCCAGCACCTCGGCGGCTTGCATCCCGGGATGCGCGCCGTTGTCGTCGTACACCAGCACGCGGCCGGACAAGGGGGCGCCGCCGCCCACCACGTCCCAGCTTGAGACCACCAGCTCGTTGCCCTCGGCCAGCACCTCGGTGTCCGGCACGCCGCCGGTGGCGACGAACACCACGTCCGGCTCCAGCGCCAGCACGTCGTCCGCCCCGGCATAGCTGTTGAAGCGCAGCTCCGCCCCCAGCCGCTCCAGCTCGGACAGCCGCCAATCGACGATGCCCACCAGCTCGCGCCGCCGCGGGGTGCGCGCGGCCAGCAGCACCTGGCCGCCGGCCCGCTCCGTCGCCTCCAGCAGGGTCACGCGGTGGCCGCGCTCGGCGGCCACCCGCGCCGCCTCCAGCCCGGCCGGGCCGGCGCCGACCACCACCACGTGCCGGGCCGGGCCGGACGCGCGCGGGATGTCGTGCGGCATCGTGGCTTCCCGCCCGGTCGCGGCGTTATGGACGCACAGCGCCTCGTTGCCCTCGTAGATGCGGTCCAGGCAGTAGGTCGCGCCGACGCAGGGCCGGATGCGCGCCTCGTGCCCGGCCGCCACCTTGCGGGCGATGTGCGGGTCGGCGATGTGGGCGCGGGTCATGCCGACCATGTCGAGCTTGCCCTCGGCGATGGCGTGCCGGGCCGTCGCCACGTCGTTGATCCGGGCGGCGTGGAAGGTCGGGAACCGCGTCGCCGCCCGCACCTCGCCGGCGAAGTCCAGGTGCTGCGCCGTGCCCATGCCCTGGATCGGGATGACGTGCGACAGCGCGTTGTCGGTGTCCATGTGGCCGCGCACGATGTTCAGGAAGTCCACCACGCCGCCGCCGGCAAAGCGCCGGGCGATCTCCACGCCGTCCTCACGCGACAGGCCGATGTCCCAGTCCTCGTCGGCCACCATCCGCACGCCGATCAAGAAGCGTGGCCCCACCGCGTCGCGCATCGCCTGCAGCACGCGCACGGAGAAGCGCATGCGGTTCTCCAGGCTGCCGCCGTGCTCGTCCTCGCGCTGGTTGGTGGCGGGCGACCAGAACTGGTCGGGCAGGTGGCCGTAGGCGTCGATCTCGAAGCCATCCAGCCCCGCCGCCTGCATCCGCTGCGCCGCCGCGGCGTAGTCCCGGACGATGCGGTCGAGGTCCCAGGCTTCGGCCGCCTTGGGGAAGCCGCGGTGCGCAGCCTCACGCACGCGGGACGGCGCCAGGATCGGCAGCCAGTCCGCCTTGTTCCACGCCGTACGGCGCCCGAGGTGGGTGAGCTGGATCATCACCGCTGAGCCGTGCTCATGGCACTCGTCGGCCAGGCGGCGCAGCCAGGGCACGATCTCGTCCTTGTAGGCCA
>CAXTFY010000118.1:0-10173 GCA_964243265.1 uncultured Acetobacteraceae bacterium
AAGCGCCTGGTGAACGCCTGGGCGGCCGACCATACGACCACCCTGGCCGGCGGCACGCCGATTCTTGTGATGGACATGTACGAACACGCCTACCAGATGGATTTCGGCGCCAAGGCAGCAAGCTATGTCGACGTGTTCATGAAGGTGATCCGTTGGCAAAATGCGGACCGCCTGTATGACCAGTTGACGCACGCTTAACCCAATGGCGGCACCACGCACGCCGTGCAGGCTGCCGATGCCGCTGGATGCTGTGCTCGTCGCGGCTCCTGCTCCATTGCTGCGAGTAGAACTGTTCAGGCCCGCCTTCCCTTCCAACTCTTGCGTCCTCTCCCCAGCTTGGGTGCGACCTGCCCGGAGTGCCCGTGTTTTCCAGCCGCTAGAGCCGCCCCGCCGCCGCGCTGCCCGCAGCAGCCTCCTCGCCCTGCTCGGCTTCGTCGGCCTGGCGCTGCTGGCCGGCGTCAGCAATGGCACCCTCACAGGGCACGGCGTGCAGGATTGGTATGCGATGCTCGCCATGCCGCCGGGCACGCCGCCGCACTGGCTGTTTACCGTGGTGTGGACCACCTTTTACATCTTGATCGGCTTGGCTGCCTGGCTGGTCTGGCGTCGGGTGGACATCGGCGTGGATCGCAAGCGGGCGGCGCTGCGGCTGTGGGGGTGGGGACTGCTGGCTAACGCCGCTTGGTCCCCGGCTTTTCTCAGCCTGCATGATCTGGGCGCCAGCGTCGGGGTCGTGCTGGCAATGCTGGTGGCAGCGTTGCTGGTGGCGCACCGCTTCCGTCCCTTGCAGCCCGCCGGGGCAGCGCTGATGGCGGCCTATGCGGCGTGGGTTGGCTATTCAGCGTACCTGAACGCCGGGGCGTGGTGGCTGAGCCCAGGTTAGGTCCCGCCGCCGGCATATTGCTGAGACACGACCCTCAGGGAACCCTGGCACTGTCTGCCGCGTTGCGCTATAGGCGCGAAATGATCAAGAAGCTCCTACCCTTTCTGTTGCTTCCCGTGCTTGCCGCACCTGCCTTTGGCCAAGGCATGATGGGTGCCGGCAGTGGAAGCGGCCCGAGAAACGGCGGGGCGCCAAAAGGTGATGCGTCGGCGGAAAAGAAGGAAGCTCCCCCGCCCGCAGTGCCCGGTGCGCGCGCCGAACCTACCGCTATTGCCCCCGCCGATCGCAATGCCGCCGAGTTGCCGCCCACCGAGGCGCTGTTCGACGCCATCAACCGCGGCGACCTGCCTACGGCGCGTGACGCCATCAACCGCGGTGCCGACCTGAACGGCACTAACGTGCTCGGCCTTACCCCGCTGGAACTCGCGGTGGACCTCGGCCGGAACGAGATTTCCTTTGTGCTGCTGACCCTGCGTGGCGGCAACGGCTACACGACCTCCCGCGCGCCGGCCGCGCCCGCGCCGCAAAGCCGCGCCGAACGGCAGGCGGCGTCCCGTGCCGCCCGAGTCGCAGCCCGTGGCGGCAAGACAGATGATTTTACCGGAGCCGCCAGCGGAGGAGCCATGGCCGTCCGCCCAGCGACCAGCCAGACACCGCAGGCCGCTCGGCTTTTTGCTGGACAAGGCGGCACACCGATTCCCCAGGCCGGTTTCCTTGGGTTCGACGCCGGACATCCCTGAGCCGCGCAGGCGCCCCTAACCTTCGCTCATCAGCCGGGTCCGAGCCGGCGTCAGCATGGTGCCGCCCAACGCCGATGCGGCGTTGCCGTTTGGCCAAGGTGCCGGCCGTTGCTGCAGCCTGCCACACCAGATCACCGAAGCTAACGGCCTTTCGTTCTGCCTCTTATGATGATGCATTCAAGCAGCCGCAGTCGTTGCGATATCAAATTGGAGCGGCAATCCAGGGCGGCAAGGCTCATCATGCCGCCCTGGCTTCGCAACATCGCAGGTGCAGTTGGTGCTGACGGCAGACACCCTCACCGGTCAGCTTGAGGGGTACTTTGCATCAACCGGGGCCAAGCTGCTCAAGGAACCGGGCAAACGCCTCAAGCGTCGCCTCCGAAGCATGGTGCTCCATCCCCTCCGCATCAGCCTCCGCAGCCTCCGCTGGAACCCCGACGGCCAGCAGCAACTCGACCATCAGCCGGTGCCGGGCACGCACCCGCCCGGCCAGCTCAAGCCCGGCCTCGGTCAGGAAAATGCCGCGGTAGGGCCGCGCCGTCACCAACCCCTCCCGCTTCAGCCGGCCGATGCTCTTCACCGCCGTCGGGTGGGTCACGCCCAGGCGCTTGGCGACCTCGGTCGCCCGTGCCTCGCCGTGGGTCGCCAGCAGGTCGGCGATCAGCTCGACGTAGTCCTCCAGCAGCGCCGTGGACCGGGCGGTGCGCGCCTTGCCGAAACGGAGCGCCTGGGTCGGCTCCGCCGGCATCTCGGCCGTGTCCTGCGTCATCCGCTGCGTCCCCTCCCACGTGCCGGCAAGGTTAGCACTCGCGCCAAAATGATGCACCCCGCCTATGATCCTGCCGCTACGCCCAAACAACGCCGGTTGACCGAAGTGTAGCTTGCGCTACATGTTGCAGGGCATGCAACCGGTCAACATCCCCGCCAACTCGGAGGCGACGTGAGCCAAGACACGCTGACCCCCACGGCTCCGGCCACACTGGGCGGAACCGCCGACATGCGAGAGGACATCCTGCGTGCGCGCGACCGCCTGCGCGTACAGCACACCCGCCTCGCCCGGCGTCCCCTGCGGCTGCTCTGGCTATTGGCCGGGCCTGGCGTGCTGGTGATGCTGGGGGAGAACGACGGTCCCAGCATGGTGTCCTATGCCACCACTGGTGCCACTTACGGGGTCGGCTTCTTCGTGCCGTTCATCCTGCTGACCTTTGTCATGGCCTATGTCGTCCAGGAAATGACGGTGCGGCTCGGCGTCGCCACCCACCGCGGCCATGCCGAGCTGATCTTCCAGCGCTTCGGCCCGTTCTGGGGCTACTTCGCCATGGGTGACCTGGTGGTCGGCAACCTGCTGACCCTGGTGACGGAGTTCATCGCCATCCAGGCCGGCGGGCTGTACTTCGGGCTGCCAGCCTGGCTGTCGGTCACGGCCGGGGCCGGGGCGGTGATCGCCTCGTTGGCGCTGCGCCGCTATGCGACCTGGGAGCGGTCGCTGATGGTGCTGGCGGTGGGCAACCTGCTGTTCATCCCCGCAGCGCTGTATGCCCACCCCAGCGGCGCGGCGCTGGCCCACGCCGTTGCCACCTGGGGACCGTTGCCCGGCGGCGTCGGCACCGCCTTCGTCACCCTGCTGCTGGCCAACATCGGCGCGACGGTGACGCCGTGGATGATCTTCTTCCAGCAGAGCGCCGTCGTGGACAAGGGCCTGACCCGGGCCGATGTGCCGCAGGGCCGCACCGACACCGCCATCGGCGCCCTCGTCGGCGCCATTGCCGCCGTCGCCACAGTCGTCGCCACCGCGCCGCTGTTCGCCAACCACGTCGATGTCTCCGAGTTCGCCAGCGGCGCCGACTTCGCCACGGCCCTGCGGCCGTACCTCGGCAGCACCGGGGCCACGTTGTTCGCGCTGGGCATCATCGAGGCTGGGCTGCTGGCTGCCATGACGATCTCCACAAGCAGCTCCTACGCCCTGGCGGAGACCCTCCAGGCCCGGCACAGCCTTAACCTCAACCTGCGCGAGGGCCGGCTGTTTTACGGCGCGGCCATTGGATCGACCCTGCTGGCCGCGGTGGTCGTGCTGATCCCGGGAGCGCCGCTGCTGGCGATGACGCTGACGGTGAACGTGATCGCCACCCTACTGATGGCGCCGGCGCTGCTGTTCCTGCTGTTGCTGGTCAACGACCGGGAGATTATGGGCGGGCTGGCGAATGGCTGGCGGGCCAACCTGGCCGGCGGCACCATTGCGGTGGGCATTTCCTTGGTCGGGGCGTTGTACGGCGTGGTCACCGTGTTCCCGAACCTGTTGGGCAAATGAGGGTGGACGTGCAGCACGATCCCGTCGCCGACCGCGCGTTGGAGCCAGGCCAGCACGCCGCCGAGACCATGCAGCCATTGCCGCGCCGGGTGCTCGGGCGGGGCACGCTGGCCCTGCTGGTGCTGTTGCGGGTTTATGTCATCATTGCCATCCCGGTCGTCGGCTACGCCTTCGTGCATGCGCTGACCGCGCCGCATTGACCCGGGTTCAGTCCTCGCACAGCCCAAGGAACATCTCGGTCTTCACGGTCCAGTCCGAGTCTTCCGCCCGGGCCAACGCCCGCCGGTGCAACTCCGCGTAAAGCTCCGGGTCCTCACGCAACGACAGCATTGCCTGGGCGATGGCTGGGATCGACCGGCCATCCACCACCAGGCCGTTCACGCCGTCCTGCACCGCCTCGGTGCTGCCGCCGTCGCGACCGGCAATGGCGGGCAGGCCGCAGGCGTTGGCCTCTAGGAACACAAGCCCGAAGCCCTCGGTGTCGCCGTCCGGCATCCGGCGGTTCGGCATCACGAACACGTCGCCGAGCTGGTAGTGCTCGACCAGTTCCTCATCCATCACGGTGCCGGTGAACACGACCGACCCGGCCACTCCGGCCTCCGCCGCAACCGCTTGCAGCGTCGGCAGGTAAGGGCCGCTGCCGACCACCAGCAGGCGGCTGTCCGGATGCCGCGCCACCACCTCGGCAAATGCCCGGATGGCGTTGTCGGTGCCCTTCTTCTCGACCAGCCGGGACACCGACACGAAGATGAAGCACCCCTCCAGCCCATACAGCCGCAACAGCCCCGGCGACTTTGGCTGGGGATGGAACAGGTGGGTGTCCACGCCGTTCTGGATCAGCGCCACGCGCCCGGCTGCGCTGGCGCCCATCAGCGCCTGCACCGCGTCCAGGGTGAAGGCGCTGACCACCACCACCTTGTCGCTGCTGGCCAGCGCACGCCGGGCACGCCGGTGCGAGCGATCATACAGGTCGTCGGTCGTGATCTCCTCGCCGTGCACGTAGGCGATGGTCCGCACCCCCGGCAGCAGCCGCAGCAACTGCAGCACCCAACTGCTGGCCAGTAGTTCGCCTACGCAGACCGTGCGCACGCCGTCCCGCACGATCAGCACCAGCAGCGCCAGCGCCAGGCGCAGGCGGATCGTCGCGTCCCAGGCAACCCAGGCAAGCTTGCCCAACCCGCTCCGGGCCTGGCCCTCGACCGTCGTGCGCAGCAACGGGATGCGCTGCACGCGATAGGGCGCCCGCCGGTCGTGCTCGCGCCAGCCGATCAGCGGCAGGCCGTCGCTGTAATCGATGCTGGGCGCCAGCACGATCATACGGCCGCCGGCGCAGCGCGCCAGGTTGGCATACACCGATGCCGACCCGCCCCGCACGGGGGGAAAGTTGTTGGCGACCAGCAGGACCTTGGCCCCTTGTCCGGCCCACCGGCGGTAGGGACCGTCCGGCATCAGTCCGGCAGGGCCAATAGGCTTGGCGCCGCCAAGGCGTCCGCGGCGGCGGCAGGGCCGGGCGGCGCAAGCAGGGCCGGCAGGCGCGACAGGCTGGTGAACCGCATCGAAAGCTGGGTGGCCATGAAGTCCAGGATGCCGGAAAGCCGGTCGTAGAAGAAGTGCAACTGCGCCTTGGTCTGCACATAGGGATTGCGGCCGACCGCCAGGGACGAGCTGTGGAAGCTGAGCACGAACAGCCGCTGCCCCGCCGCATGCAGTCGCCGTACCAGACGGACCATCGCCGCCAGGTCGTTGCCCTCCGGCGACAGGGTGATGCGCTCGGCGCAGCGCAGCCGCGTCGCGACCGCCGACACGCGCAGCCGGTCCAGCGGCGGGACGGACAGCGCCTGCAGCACCCCCGGCGCCCAGCGTCCGCCCCAGCCCACGACCTCCCGGCACAGCGGCGCCTCCAGCAGCCGGGCGCCGGCACCGAACCAGAACGGGCGGTAGCCGTAGCTGCTGTAATCCGGCCCGCCCTCAAAGGCGAAGTTGGTGCGCGGCGCAAGGCTGGTGTCGATCGTGAACCCGAGTTCCACCAGCAGGTCCGCCGAGTGCTCACCCAGCCCATAGCGTCCGGCGCGGTACATGCGCGGCGCGGCGCCGAAGCACTCCTGGAACTTGCGGGTCAACGCCACCAGCTTGCGCCGCTCGAGCTCAGGCGCGAGGTTGCCGGCGAACGACGTTGCCGACGCGCTGCCATGGTCGAACGGCGGCGTGACCCAGGGGTGGAGCTGCACGCCGGCCTCGCACTCCCCGCGCTCGATCCGGCGGCGCAGCACCTGCACCACCTCCGGCGCATTAAGAATGGGGTAGGTCAGCAAGTACGCCGGCGCCACGCCGTACGCGCCGGCGATCTCCTGCAAGACCCGAGTGTTCAGCATGTTGCCAGTGGTGTGCTGCGCGCCATACACCGGGCTGCGCCAGTCGAAGTCCTCCTCGGCGTCCACGACGATGGTGCAGACCGTCGCATCGTCCTTCAGCACGACCGGGCGCATCCCGGGGAACACCGGGTCGTCCACCGCCAGCGGCGCGAGGCTGCTGCGGAACCTGTCCCATCCGTCCTGCATGTGCTGCGCTACATTCCCGTCCCCAGAGGCGGTCCCAGGAACCCATTCCAGGAGCCATGTCGCGGCGCCCGACCTTATTGTCCCCCGTAGCAGGTCGGCGCGGTTGGGGCCAGGGACCCGGCTGCGGTGCCAGGCCTAGTTGCGCGGCCTGACCCGGCCACTGCGTCGCGAAAGGTGGCTCGCAAGGCGGGCCGCACGCGACGCTACCGGGCGTGGCAAGCGGCTGATCCACCCCTTGGCGCGTCGGACCGCCGGCAGATTTGCCTGGCCGCAGCAGGGCATGGATGCGTCGCACCCCGGCGAAATCCCGCCCGTCGAACGCCAGGTCCGCCGCTGCCGCCCGGCGGTCGGCAACCCACCGCATACTGCCTGACCGTGAACCATCCATATCAGGTGTCCAAGACCAGCAGCGCCGAGACCGCGCCCGCCAGGGTCCGCCGTAACCGGGAACGTCCCCAGCGGGATGACCCACCCGTGTTGACGCCTCCAACCGAATCCCATCTCTTGCACGCCACCAACAGCCACGGACGCCGCCATGACCCTGACCGCCAACGGCCGCACCGCCGACCACCCTATCGACCCGGCCTTCCTCGAGCGCTGGTCCCCCCGTGCCTATGACGGCCAGCCCGTCCCGCGTGAGGACCTGATGACCATGCTGGAGGCCGCCCGCTGGGCGCCGTCATCCTACAACTCGCAGCCCTGGCGCTTCCTGTATGCCCTGAAGGACGGCCCGCACTGGGACCACTTCCTGAGCCTGCTGGTCGAGGGCAACCGAAGCTGGTGCAAGGATGCCGGGGCGCTGCTGGTGCTGCTGTCCAAATCGACCATGGCCGTGCCGGGCAAGGAGGGCGAGGTACCGTCGCACAGCCACAGCCATGACGCCGGCGCCGGCTGGGCCTATTTCGCGCTGCAGGCGGCGCACATGGGTTATCAGGCACACGGCATGGTCGGCTTCGACATGGCCCGCGCGTTCGCCGAGCTGAAGGTGCCGGCGGGCTACCGCGTCGAGCAGATGATCACCGTCGGCCGCCGCGGCGACCCGGCCATCCTGCCCGACGGCCTGCGCGCCCGTGAGGCGCCGAACGCCCGCCGCCCCCTGGCGGAGTCGGCATTCGAGGGCGCCTTTCCCGCCGGTTAGGCTGCAGCCCGGCCAGAGGGGCGGACCATTGCCGGGCCGAGCAGGTGGCGCCCCGCGTGGTCCAAAAAGGTCGGCACGGGGGGGTCATAAGCTGCCCCCCAGGCAGGACAAGCTGCACCGGCAGCCCCGGTGGCTCGAACGCCGGCGGCCAATTCGCTATCGACTTGATAGGACAGTGCCCGCGTCACGCCTTGTCCGGCCCGGGCAGCAGCCCGGGCAGCCTCGCCATCGTTCACCAGCAAGCGCGGCGCCAGGCGCACGACGCGGCTACGTGGCTCCTCGCAGAAGCGCCACTCGGCCGGCGCGGGGCGGATGGAAAACAACAGCGTGTCCTGCGGCAGAGTGTCGGCAACTGCCCAAAGTACATCCAGATGCGGCAGGTCGCGCCCGCCCCGGCCGTCACGCCCAGGCCCGTGTAGCGGCTGGCCGGGCTGGACGCAACGGCGCGCGCATTAATCGCCGGGGCCGACACCTTCTTCGTCGCATCGGGCAGCGGACCCGGCAGCGGCAAGGCCGGCGGCCTGGACATCTTACCGTGGCGGCCCGGCCGGCTTCGTCCAGGTGGACGGCGACGTGCTGCTGGTGCCGGACTACCGCCGCAACCGCCAACTCAACACTCTGGGCAAACTGCTGCTCGATCCCCGGGCCGCCCTGCTGTTCGCGGATTTCCAAACCGGCGGCCTGCTCCAATCGCAGGGACGGGCGGCGGTGGAGTGGGTCCCCAATGCGCTTCCTGACGCCGAATGGCAGTGGTCGCTGGCAGTCACGGCAAGCTGACGGCGGCCCGCGGCCCTGCCGTTGCATTGGATGCCGATGAACAATCCCCGCGCTGCATAGGGCGGGGCACGGGGCGGGCCAAGCCGGCGGAAGGCTAGACTACCTTATCGTGCCGCAGAACAGAAATCTCCTCCGGCCCAAGCCCCAGCTCGGCCAGCACTTCGTCGGTGTGTGCGCCGACCGCTGGGCCGGGCCAGCGGATCGCGCCGGGGCTTTCGGGGACGTGCGGCACGATGCCGGGGTGCAGCAGCGGGCCGGTTAGCGGATCCTCGACCACCCGCACCATGCCGCGGTGGCGGAACTGCGGGTCGGCGGCGACCTCGGCGGCGGTATAGACCAGGGTGCAGGGGATGTCGGCCCCGGTCAGCCGTGCGTCCACGTCGGCGGCGTCGAAGCCGCGGGTCCAGGCCTCGATGATCCCGTCCAGCGCCTCCACGTTGCGGACGCGGGCGGGGTTGCCGGAGAAACGGGCGTCGGTGGCCAGGCCGGGCTGCCCGATCAGCGCCGCAAGGCGCGCGAACAGCGGGTCCGAGTTGGCGGCGATCAGCACCCACTTGCCGTCCCGCGTCCGATAGGCGCTGGTGGGCGCAGCAGTGGCGATGCGCGATCCCGTGGGCTGCCGCACCGACCCGGTGGCACCGTATTCCGGCAGCAGGCCCTCCATCAGGCTCAGCACCGACTCCGTCAGCGCCACGTCCAGCGTGCGCCCGCGCCCGTCGCCGCCCGTGCGGTCGCGCTGCCACAGCGCCGCCATGACGCCGAACGCGGCATACAGCCCGGCCAACGAGTCGCCGATGCTGACCCCCACCCGCACCGGCGGCAGCTCGGTCAGGCCCGGCGGATGGTTGGTCAAGTAGCGCAACCCCCCCATCGCCTCGCCGATCACGCCGAAGGCCGCACGGTCGCGATACGGCCCGTCCTGGCCGAAACCGGAGACGTGCGCCACCACCAAGTCCGGCCGCACCGCGCGCAACGCCTCCGGCCCCAGCCCCATTCTGGCCAGCCCGCCCGGCCGGAAGTTTTCTACCAGCGCGTCGCACCCGGCGGCCATGCGCAGCACCAGGTCCTTCGCCTTCGGGTGCTTCAGGTTCAGGGTGACCGACCGCTTGTTGCGTCCGTGCAGGGACCACCAGGGCGAGTGGCCGTCCACCTGCATCCCCCACTGCCGCACCGGGTCGCCGCTGCCCGGCGGCTCGATCTTGATGACATCCGCGCCCAGGTCCGCCAGCAGCCGCGTGCAGAACGGCGCCGCGACGAAGTGGCCCAGCTCCAGCACTCGCAGACCCGACAGCAGGCCGGTGCCCGCCGACGCGTTCCCGGTGCTTGCGGCTTTGCTCCCCGTGCTTGCGGCTTCGCTCATCATGGTGTCCTCGCTATGGCCGGCCAGATTGGCGACCCCCTGGCCGCTTGCCAAGGCCGTTCGACGGCTTGAACCGGCCGCTGTTCTCCGACACCTTGCACCGCGGAACAAGCCGGCGGAACGGCCGGCAAACCCGCGGGGAACGCATGAGCGAGATCACCACCAGTCAGGCGGCCCTGCCCCGGCAGCCCTGGTACGCTGGGCTGCAGCCGATGCACTGGCGCATCCTGGCGGCCAGCTTCATGGGCTGGATCTTCGACGGCTTCGAGTCCTTCGCGCTGTTCCTGGTGCTTCCCATGATGCTGCGGTCGCTGCTGGCGCCGGGCCAGGTGGCGGCGACGCCATTCTGGGCCGGCATCGCCATCGGCGGCACCCTGCTGGGCTGGGGCCTGGGCGGGCTGGTCGGCGG
>CAXTFY010000118.1:10273-13298 GCA_964243265.1 uncultured Acetobacteraceae bacterium
GCGCTGCCGGCGGTGTTCGTGCTGTATATCCGCCGCAACGTCGGCGAGAGCGAAAAGTGGCTGACCGCCATACGCGAGCAGCGCTGGAACGCCACCGAGGGCGTCTCCGCGCACGGTGTGGCGACAAAGGGCGGCAAGCGGCCGTTCACGCTGACAGAAATCTTCCGCGAGCCTGAAAGCCGCCGCCGGGTGCTGCTGATGTTCCTGCTGTCGCTGGCGACCACGGTGGGCTGGTGGGCGGTGGCGAACCTGCTGGACCGCTACGCCACGGGAATGGCGCGGGCGGCGGGCTATGCGGCGCCGGAGGCGTGGGGCAACTGGGCGTCGCTGATCTACACGACCGGCGCGGTGGTGGCCTACCTGCTATCGGGCTTCATCATGCAATCCTGGGGGCGGCGAGCCTACCTGCTGTTCGCCTACGCCGGATCGCTGGTGATGGTGCCCGTCACCTACTTGTGGCTGCACACGCCGGAAGCGTTGCTGGCCTCCGCCTTCGTCAACGGGTTCTTTACCTTGGGCTGTGCGTATTCGTGGATGGCGATCTACCCGTCGGAGCTGTTCACCTCCAGCGTGCGCTCGACGGCGGCCAGCTTCATCTTCAACGCGACCCGGCTGATTGCCTGCCTGTTTCCGGTGCTGGCCGGGGTGATGATCCCATTCTTCGGCGGCATCCCGCGCACGGCGATGACGCTCGGATTGATTTACGTATTGGGCCTGGTCGTACCGTGGTTCCTGCCGGAAACCAAGGGCCGGCCGCTGCCGGAGTAGCAGCCGGCTTGACGGCCGGCAGCCGCTTCAGGCCGCTTGGCTGCGGCCTGCGCCGGGACCATACCGGCCAGACAGCAACGTGCCCCCGTTCGGCGCGATGGCCTTGATGTCCAGCCGCTCCATCATCTGGAACGCCGTGCACACCGCCGCGGACACCACCGGCAACCCGGTGCGCCGCTCTGCCTCGGCGATCGCGCCCAGCGACGGCATCTGCACGCAGGCGGACAACACCAGTGCGTCCACGCCCTGGTACTTCAGCTTCGGCAAGCTATCGAGCACCAGCATCGGGTCCCGCGCGCCGACCTCCAGGTTGTCCTCGATCTCGAGCGCAACGCGGTCGTGCACCTCGACGCCCTCGGCCTCGATGTAGTCGCAGACAAGCTGGGTCAGCGGCTTCATGTAGGGCGCGATCACGGCGATGCGCTTGGCGCCGATGGTCCGCAGCCCATGGATCAACGCCCCGGCGCTGGTCACCACGGGCGCCGGGCCGCCGTTCTCCACGGTGCGGCCATGCAGCCGGGCCTCGCTCTCGCGGTGGTAGCCCTTGCCCATGCTCATAATGGCAACCAGGCAGGCATAGCCCAGCACGTCCACCCGCGCATCCGACAGCTCCAGCGCGCAGCGGTCGGAGTCGCGGTCCATCGCCTCCAGCTCCGCCTTGGTCACCTTCTTCATCCGCATTCGGCTGGAATGGAAGGTGAAGCGCTCCGGCGCGACGGTCTCCCGGGCGCGGAACAGAGCGGGGATTTCCGTCTCCATGGTGGTGTTGGAGCTTGGGACGATCTGGCCGATGCGGATGTAGGGCTTGCCGGGCATGGTTGGCCTCCAGGATGCGGGCACGAAATGGGTAACGCGCCCCACCCTCCCTTCGTTGCCGACCAGCTTATTCCAGGCCAGGTCCGCCCGCCCGCCCCGGCAGCATCCGCCCCAGCACGCCGTCATGCTTCACCAGGACGTGATACAGCGCCCCCGCGATATGCAGCGCGATGACCGCGAGCAGCGTGATGGCAATGGCGGGATGGACAGTCTGCATCGCCTTGCCGAACGGGTCGTCCTTGGAGACCAGCAGCGGCAGCGGGATCAGCCCGGCCAGCTTCACCCGTGCCCCGTCCGCGGACGCCGCCGCCCAACCGAGGAACGGCAGCACGATGAACACGCCATAGAACACCCAGTGCGTGGCGCGCGACAGCACCCGCAGGCCGACCGAGAGGTCCCGCGGCGCCGGCGGTGGCGGATGGGTCAGCCGCCAGGCCAGCCGCAACACCATGACCACGGCGATGCTAGAACCAAGCGAGAAGTGCCAGGCGATCAGGTCGTCCTCGGCAGACTTCGGCAGCACGTAGGACAGCCAGAGCGCGACCGAGTACTGTCCCGCCAGCATGGCGACCACCAGCCAGTGGAACGCCTGGGCGACGCTGCCGTATTGCCCGCCGCCTGCCGCCTGTGTCCCGTTCATCGTAGTGGCTGACATCATTGCATCCCCAACCCGTGCGGGCGTGATCCCATGCCGCAGGCGTTCCAGGCAAGGATGAACAGCCAGTCCGAGCAGGGCGAAGGCCGCGAGCGGGACATTCGGCGGCGAATGCATGGCGGGGTTCGGCACCTTTGGCCGGGCCGCTGCGTTGATGGGCTTGCCGGCAGACGGTGCAAGACGGTGCCTGCCCGGCACTCTTCGCCAAGCCGGTGCGCGCGGCATGGCGCGGGGAACCCGTTGACCAGGAGACCAACATGACTTCATCCAAACACCCGAAGCACCCGCCGGCCGGTCCCGACGACCTCGGCGCCGACGTACCACCGTTGCAGGACGACCTTGAGCGCAATCCGGGGATCGGCGCGTCGAAGGGCGCCTTCGCCCGCACCGGCGTGGACCCGGAGGACATCGAAGCCGACAACACCGTCGAGGGCGACGTTGTGAGCGACGGCGCCAAAGGCGGTGGCGTGGACCCCGGCAAGCTGGGCCGGACGAACAAGTAGCCAAGGGAGCTACAAGCCAGCCGCAGGAACGGCCGGGTTGCGTGGACCGGGGATGCGGGCGCGGTAGCCCGGCTGTGGTTCAGGCAATGCGGATGAAGATCAAACGTCCCAGCTTTAAGATGCGGTTGAGCGCATGGACGGCGACGGCGGCCCCGGTCGCCGGGTGCCCGTCCGTGCGTGAGCGCAGCCCGTTGCCGATCACCTGCTTGAACCTGCCTAGACTTGCCCCCCCGCCTTGGTGGACACCCTGACGCTTTCGTCCGGAGTGTTTCCCTATGCCCAA
>CAXTFY010000119.1:0-13206 GCA_964243265.1 uncultured Acetobacteraceae bacterium
TCCCCGAGCATCAAGTTGCTCAGCCAAAGGGTCAGGCAGTCCACCAGCGCCGGCTCCGCCCCTTCCAGCGCAGCCGGCAACTCCAACGGCGCCTCCACCGTCACCCAGCCCGGCGCCCGTTCCGCACGGTGCTGTGCGATGCGCGCCTGCATCTCGCCATCGAACGCCTGCGCGGTGGCGATGTAGCGCCAGGGGCCGGGCAGGCAGGTCACCAGCGCCTCGGCATGGCGGCTTTTGCCAGACCGGGCGCCGCCGAGGACGAACGTCAGAGCCGGGATAGGCAAAGGACTCGCACATAGCCGAAACGCGAGCGAAGGGCTTGCGGGCACAGGACAGGGGTTGGCACACGGGTTCTCATTGACAGGGAGGGGCGGCGGACATACTCCACCCCCGATGGTTCCGCCACCCGGGCTTCGGTTGGCGGATTAAAAGGGAACGCGGTAGGGACCCCACTCCCGATGCCGCGGCTGCCCCCGCAACTGTAAGCGGCGAGCCGCTCGTCACAGGCCACTGGGTCACTCCGGGAAGGCTGGCGAGGGGCGTGGATGCCAAGGCGTCCGGAACCGCAAGCCAGGAGACCTGCCATCAGGACTAGGTTGCGCGGCCGGGCGGGGTGCCTCGGCGGCGGCGGTGCGATTGCATCGACTCAGCGGAGCAATCCCTGGGCACCCGGCACCCGTGTGACTGCACGGCCGGAGGCTACCGACGTTGACCGATCCGCTCCCCATCCTGCATATCTGCGTCACCTGCCGCGCCGGCTTGCCGCTGGAACCCGGCCAGACCGCGCCGGGCCGCTTCATGCATGACGCCGTTGAAGCCGCCATGGCTGAAGGCCCGGCCGTGGTAGAGCTGCGCCCCGTCACCTGCCTGTCCAGTTGCGAGCAGGGCTGCACCGCCGCAATCTCGATGCCGGGCAAGTGGACCTACCTGCTGGGGCGGCTGCAACCGGCGCTGGCGGGGGACCTGCTGACCTATGCCGCCATCTACGCCGGGCACGCCACGGGATCGGTGCTGCCCAGCCGCCGCCCGGCGTCGCTGGCGCGCATGGTGGTCGGCCGCATCCCCGACCTGTCCCTTGCGGTGACGCCAGAATGAGACCGGTCGTCCTCCGCTCCCACGCTCGCGCCGGCGCATCCCGCCAGCCGCCGTCATTGCGAGCTGGCTTCAGCGCGGCGATCCAGGACCGCAAGGGCTATGTTCCGGTTTGGCGGCCCCTGGATTGCCACGTCGCAAGCGCTCCTCGCAATGACGAACCATGGAGCGGACATTCGGCATGACTGCGAAGATTCCAGCCACCGTCATCACGGGCTTTCTCGGCGCCGGCAAGACCACGCTGCTGCGCCACGTCATCGAGAACGCCGGCGGCCGCCGCCTGGCGATCATCGTCAACGAGTTCGGCGCCGTCGGCATCGACGCCGACCTGGTGCGCGGCTGCGGCATTCCCGCCTGCGAGGAGGCCGACATCGTTGAGCTGGCCAATGGCTGCCTGTGCTGCACCGTCGCCGACGAGTTCCTGCCGGCCATGGAGGCCCTGCTCGCCCGCACCCCGCCGCCCGAGCACATCGTCATCGAAACCAGCGGCCTCGCCCTGCCCAAGCCGTTGCTCAAGGCGTTCGGCTGGCCCGGCATCCGCTCCCGCGTGACGGTCGATGGCGTCGTCACCGTCGTTGATGGACCCGCGGTGCTGGATGGCCGCTTCGCGGACGACCCTGCTGCCGTCGCCGCCCAGCGTGCCGCCGACCCTGGGTTGGACCACGACAACCCGCTGGCCGAGGTGTACGAGGACCAGCTCAAATCCGCCGACCTGGTGGTGCTGAACAAGGCCGACTTGCTGGACGCCGCCGCCCTAGCCCGGCTGCGCGAGTTGGTCGGTGCCGCCCTGCCGCGCGCCGTGCAGATGGTGCCGGCGTCGGGCGGGCAGGTGGACCCGGCCATCCTGCTCGGCCTGCACGCCGCCGCCGAGGGCGACCTGGCCGCCCGCCCGTCCCACCACGACGCCGAGGACGGCGCGCACGAGCACGACGACTTCGAGAGCTTCGTCGTCCCGCTGCCCGAGACCGGTGCCCCGGACGCCCTAGTCGCCCGCCTGCGGACGATGGCCGAGCGGCACGGGGTGCTGCGGATCAAGGGCTTCGCCGCCGTCACGGGCAAGCCGATGCGCCTGGCCATCCAAGGCGTCGGCGCCCGGTTCCGCCAGGACTTCGACCGCCCGTGGGCGCCGGGCGAGACGCGCGCCGGGCATGTCGTGGTAATTGGCCAGGCCGGCATGGACCGCCTGGCCATCGCCGCTGGGATCGCCGGGTAGCGCCGTGCACCTGCTGGTCCGCGACACCCGCGCGCTGGACGAGGGCGGCCTGCCGGACGACCTCGGCCAGACGACGGCTGACCTGGTGGTGCTCAGCTTCTCCGACGCCGACCTGGGGGCGCTGGCCGGGGCGTGGCAGGCGATGCCGGGGGCGCCGGCCCTGCGGCTGGCCAACCTAGGCCGCCTGCTGCACCCGATGTCGGTGGACTTGTACTTGGAGCAGGTAGTGGCCGGTGCGCGCTGCGTGGTGGTGCGGCTGCTGGGCGGGCTGGAGTACTGGCGCTACGGCATCGAGGAGGCGGCGGCGCTGTGCCGGGAGCGCGGCATCGCCCTGGCGGTGCTGCCGGGCGACGGACGGGACGACCCGCGGCTGGCGGCGCTGTCCACCGTGGCGCCGGATGCTCTGGCCCGGCTGGACGCCTGCTTCCGCCACGGCGGCCCCGCCAACATGACGCGGGCGCTGCGTTTGGCCGCGCACCTGGCCGGTCTGGCGTCGGACGATGCGGGTCCGGCGCAGCCGCTGCCGCAGCATGGTGTCCACACGCTGGACCTCGGCGAGGACAGGCCGTTGGCGGCCATCGTGTTCTACCGGTCCCACCTGCTATCCGCCGACACTCAACCGATCATGGCAATGGCCGATGCCCTGCGCGCCCGCGGGCTGGACGTTGGGTGCATCTTCGCTGCGAGCCTGAAGGCGCCGGATTGCGCCGCGTGGGTCGCCGCCACCCTGCGCGCCTGGCGCCCGGCCGTGGTGCTGAACGCCACCGCCTTCTCCGCGCGGGGGGACACAGAGGCGTCTCCGCTGGACGCTCCTGGGGCGCCGGTGCTGCAGGCCGTGCTGGCCGGGTCGTCGCGGGAGGCATGGGCGGCTTCGAGCCGCGGGCTGACCCAGGCCGACCTGGCCATGCACGTCGCCCTGCCGGAGCTGGACGGGCGGCTGCTGACCGGCGCGGTGTCGTTCAAGGCGGCGGAGGACCCGGTGCCTGGGCTGCAGTATGCCCGAACGGTGCACCGCGCGGACCCGGACGGCGTGGCGCTGGCGGCGGACCGTGCGGCAGGCTGGGCGCGGCTGGCCGGCACGCCGCGGGCGGAGCGGCGGGTGGCGATCGTGTTGTCCGACTACCCCGGCATTGGCGGGCAGCGCGGCCATGCGGTGGGGCTGGACAGCTTCGCCAGCCTGGCGGCGATCCTGAGCGATCTTTCATCGGAAGGATATGGCTGCCTTCCCCCTCTCCCTCCGGGAGAGGGCCGGGGTGAGGGGGCCTTGCCCGCGAAGCCGGACACCGCGGGTCCAGCAAGAACGCAGCCCGCTGCTGCCGAGGACGGCACTTGCCCGCTCCCTCACCCCGGCCCTTTCCCGGAGGGAGAGGGGGAAGCAGCAGCACTCTCGGACGGTTTGTGCAACGGCCAGCCGCAGCCGGTCCTGTCATTGAACGACTATCGCCGCCTGTTCCTGACCTTGCCGGTCCCGGTCCAGTCCGCCGTCACCGCCGCCTGGGGCGCCCCGGACCAAGACCCCGGCATCGAGTCCGGCGCCTTCACCCTCCGCCACCTCCGCCTGGGTAACGTCACCGTTGCCATCCAGCCCGACCGTGGCCGCCCCGCCGACCGCCGGGCGGAGTACCACAACCCCGACCAAGTGCCCTGCCACGCCTACATCGCCTTCCACCTATGGCTCCGCGCCGGCCTGGACATCCACGCCCTGGTGCACTTGGGCACGCACGGCTCCCTGGAGTGGCTCCCCGGCAAGGCCGTCGCCCTGTCTGCCGCTTGCCTGCCCCGTGCCCTGCTGGGCGGCGTGCCCGTCATCTACCCCTTCATCGTCAACAACCCCGGCGAGGCTGCCGCCGCCAAGCGCCGCCTGGGCGCTGTCACCATCGGCCACCTGACGCCCCCCCTCGGCGAGGGCGGCGCGCACGGTGAAGCCCGCGTGCTGGAGAGGCTGATCGACGAGTACGCCGCCGCCGACGGCCTGGACCGCCGCCGCACCGGGCTGCTGCGCCGCGACATCCTGGACCGCGCCGAAGCCGTGGGCCTGCTGGCCGAAAGCGGCGTGGACCGCGACGCGACGGACGATGACGCGCTCGCCCGGCTGGACGCCTACCTGTGCGACGTGAAGGACCTGCAGGTGCGCGACGGCCTGCACGTCTATGGCCGCCCGCCGCCGCACCGCGACCGCATGCTGGCCGCCCTGCGCCGCGGCAGCCCCGGCGCTGATGCGGCGGACCTGGACCGATGTGCCGCAGCCGAGCGGGTGGCGCTGCTGGCGGCCTTGGACGGACGCTTCGTGCCGCCGGGTCCGGCTGGGGCGCCGACGCGGGGCCGCGCCGACGTGCTGCCGACCGGCCGTAACCTGGCCACCATCGACCCCCGTGGCGTGCCGACCCGCTCTGCCATGGTGCTGGCCGAAAAGGCCGCCGCCGAGTTGCTGCGCCGCCACCTGCAGGACCACGGCGAGTACCCGCGCTCGCTGCTGATCGACCTGTGGGGCAGCGCCACGATGCGGACCGGGGGCGAGGACCTGGCGCTGGCCCTGGTCCTGCTGGGCGCCCGCCCGGTGTGGGACGACGGCTCCGCCCGAGTCAGCGGCTTCGAGATCCTGCCGTTGGCGCTGCTCGACCGCCCGCGGATCGACGTCACGCTGCGGATCTCCGGCCTGTTCCGCGATGCGTTCGCCGGGCAGGTGGCGCTGTTCGACGGCGTGGTGCGCGCCGTGGCGGCGCGCGACGAGGCGGAAGACTTCAATCCCCTGGCCGGGCTGGCGCGGGACCTGGAGGGGGCTGCGTTGCGCCGGGCGACGCAGCGGGTCTATGGCGCGCCGTCTGGCCAGTATGGCGCCGGTGCCGGCCCGGATGCCGGCGCGGCCTGGCTGGCGGCGTCGGCCGGGGCGTATGGCCGCGACCTCGACGGCGTCGCGGACCCGGACGGCTTGCGGGGCCGCGTGGCTGCCGCCGACGCCTTCGTGCACCAGCAGGACCACGCCGAGGCCGACCTGCTGGACAGCACCGAGCACGCGGCGCACGAGGGCGGGTTCGCCGCCGCTGCGGCCGGGCTGGGCGGGCGTCCGGCGTTGTACCACTTGGACACCTCCTGCCCCGACGCGCCGCGCCCGCGCACGGTGGCCGAGGAGGTGGTGCGCGTCGTGCGCGGCCGGGCGACCAACCCCGGCTGGATCAGGGGCATGATGCGGCACGGCTACCGCGGCGCTGCGGAGATCACCCGGTCCGTCGAGGCATTGCACGGTTTCGCGCGCACTCTGCCGACCCGGTTCGACGCACAATTCGACCTGCTTCATGCGGCAACGCTGGGTGAGCCGGAGGTGGACGCCTTCCTGCGCACCGCCAACCCCGACGCGCGGGCGGCGATGGCGGCGCGGTTCGCGGAGGCGCAGGCAGCCGGCCTGTGGCACCCCCGCCGCAACATGGCGCCCGGGGCATGACGCCGCAGCGCCGTGGCTGGTGCCCCAGCCTATACGACCCCATGCCGACCGGCGACGGCCTGCTGGTCCGCGTGAAGCCGCCCGGCGCGCGCTTGACCGCCCCTGCCACGCGGGCGCTGGCGGAGGCCGCGGCATCGCTGGGCAACGGCGTGATCGAGCTGACCCGGCGCGGCAACCTGCAGGTGCGCGGCCTGCTCCCGGACGCGGTGGCGCCGTTCGCCGCGGCGATGGTCGCGGCCGGGCTGGCGGACCGGGACCCGGAGCGGGAGCGCCGCCGTGTGGTGATCGCGCCCCCGCTTGCCGGCGACGACCCCGGGGCGGCGGATGCCGGCCTGGCGGAGCGCATTGAGGCTGCGCTGGCGTATGGCCCGGCGCTCGCGAGCAAGTTCTCCATCGCAGTCGATGCCGGCGGGGTGCTGGCGGGTTGGCCGTTGGCGGGGGACATCGTGGTTCGGATCGAAGCGGGGCGGCACTGGATCACGCCGGGCGTAGGTCCGTGCGCGCCCGATCGGATCATCGGAGAAGTTATCCGTCTCACGACCGAAGCCGCCGGGAAGCGCCTCTTCCCCCTTTCCCTCCGGGAGAGGGCCGGGGTGAGGGGGCGGGCGGGCACGAACCTCGACCCGGACGAGCCGCTTGCTGCTGGCGCCGGAAGCGCACCGCTCCGCAGCCAAAACCCCCTCACCCCGGCCCTCTCCCGGAGGGAGAGGGGGAAGAACGGCTACTATCCTTATGCCGGCACGGACTGCGGCGCTTTGGCGCTCGGCCTGCCCCTGGCCCAGTTGGACCCGGCAACGCTGCACGCCCTGGCCGCCCTGGCCGACCGCTTCGGTGGTGGCGCGATCCGCACCAGCCCTTGGCGAACCCTCCTGCTCGGCCGGGTGCGCGCCGCCGACCTACCCGCTGCACGCGCCGCCGCCCACGCCGCCGGCTTGGCAACCGACCCCGACGACCCACGCCTGCAGGTCACGTCCTGCATCGGTAGCCCCGGCTGCGCCAGCGCCACCGTGCCCGCCCGCCAAGACGCGGCGCGGCTGGCGCGGGAGGGCCACGGGCCGCTGCACCTGTCCGGCTGCGCCAAGGGCTGCGCCTACCCCGGCGGCGTCCCCGCCATGGTCGGCCATGCCGGCGCCTACACGCTGGTCGATGACTGGGTGCCGGGACTGCCCGCATGACCCCGCGCGACTACATCCGCGACGGCGCCGCCATTTATGAGCGCTCGTTCGCCACCATCCGCGCCGAGGCCGACCTGTCCCGCTTCACGCCCGACGAGGCCCGCGTCGCCGTCCGTGTCATCCACGCCTGCGGCATCGTCGCCATCACCGAGGACCTGCAGTTCAGCCCCGGCTTCACCGCCGCCGCCCGCACCGCGCTGTTGGCCGGAGCGCCGATCCTGTGCGACGCCAAGATGGTCGCGCACGGCATTACCCGCGCCCGCCTGCCCGCAGGAAACGACGTGGTCTGCACCCTGGACGCGCCGGAAACCCCCGGCCTGGCCGCGCGCATCGGCAACACCCGGTCCGCCGCCGCACTCGACCTGTGGGGGCCGCGGCTGGGCGGCGCGGTGGTCGCCATCGGCAACGCACCCACTGCGCTGTTCCACCTGCTGGAATTGCTGGACGCCGGCGCGCCCCCGCCCGCCGCGGTGATCGGGATGCCCGTCGGCTTCGTCGGCGCAATCGAGAGCAAGCAGGCCCTCGCCGCCGATGGCCGGGTGCCGTTCGCCACCGTGCACGGCCGCCGCGGCGGCAGCGCCATGACCGTCGCCGCCGTCAACGCCTTGGCTAGCGAACGCGAGTGACCCGGCCGTGACCGCAGGCACCCTCCACATCATCGGCATGGGACCCGGCGACCCCGAGCTGCTCACCTTGAAGGCCGCCCGCGTGCTGGCCGCCGCCCCAGTGGTCGCCTACTTCGCCAAGCGCGGACGGGTGGGCCACGCCCGCAGCATCGCAACCGGATACCTGCACCCCGAAGTGAAGGAGCTGCGGTTCGAGTACCCCTACACCACGGAAATCGACGTGGACGACCCCCGCTATGCCGCCGGCATCCGCGCTTTCTACGAGGCATCGGCCAGCACAGCGGCAGAACGGCTGCATGCGGGCCAGGACGTAGCGCTGCTGTGCGAGGGCGATCCGTTCTTCTACGGCTCCGCGATGTACTTGTTCGACCGCCTGGCGCCGGGCCATCCGACCGAGGTCATCCCGGGCATCACCGCCATGAGCGGCTGCTGGGCGCAGGCGCGTACGCCGATGACGCACGGCGACGACGTGCTGCAGGTGCTGCCCGGCACCATGGAGGCTGGCGCCCTGGCCGCCCGGCTGGCCGGGGGCGACGCCGCCGTCATCATGAAGGTCGGGCGCAACATGCCGAAGATACGCGCCGCCCTGGCCCACGCCTGCCTGCTGGACCGCGCCATCTTGGTCGAGCGCGGCACCATGGCCGGCACCCGCACGGCGCGCCTGGCGGAGCATCCGGACGGCCCGGCGCCCTACTTTTCCTTGGTGCTGGTCCCTGGCCGGCAGCGGACGCGATGACCGGATGCGTCCTCATCGTCGGACTAGGCCCCGGCGACGCCGCTATGCAGACGCTGCAGGCCGCGGACGCTTTGGCCGGGGCGACCGACCTGGTGGGCTACGCGACCTACCTGGACCGCGTGCCGCCGCGCCCCGGCCAGGCCCGGCACGCCTCGGACAACCGGGTGGAGTTGGACCGCGCCCGCCACGCCCTGCGGCTGGCCGAGGGCGGCGCCCGCGTGGCCGTGGTGTCGTCCGGCGACGCCGGGGTGTTCGCCATGGCCAGTGCGGTATTCGAGGCGGTGGAGCACGGCGACCCTGCCTGGCGCGACCTGGATGTGCAAGTGGTGCCGGGCATCAGCGCCATGTTCGCCGCCGCCGCCCGGCTCGGGGCGCCGCTGGGGCATGATTTCTGCGCGATCTCGCTATCCGACAACCTGAAGCCGTTCTCCGTCGTGCTGCACCGGCTGACGGCGGCGGCGGGGGCCGGCTTCGTGGTCGCGCTGTATAATGCGGCGTCGCGCGCCAGGCCGTGGCAGCTTGGCGCGGCGCTGGACGCCGTGCGGGCCATCTTGCCGCCGGATACCCCCGTCGTGTTCGCAACGGCGATCAGCCGCGCGGACGAGGCCATTGAGGTCACCACCCTGCATGACGCCGACCCGGCCCGGGCGAACATGCGGACCCTGGTGCTGATCGGCTCCCCCGCCACGCGCCGGATCGAGCGGCCGGGACGGCAGCCCTGGCTCTACTCCCCCCGCTCGCACGCGGCGGCGCGGTGATGCAGCCAGGCCAGCGCCGCCGCGGCGTCGGGCACGGTTCCGGCCGGGCTGGGCGGGCGCTCGACCATCACCACCGCCAATCCCAGCGCACGCGCCGCGGCCAGCTTGCCGGCCGTTGCGGCCCCGCCGGAGTTCTTTGTCACGACGACCTCGATGCGCTCCGCCGCGAGCAGCCGCAGCTCGTCCGCCTCCCGGAACGGCCCGCGTGCGGTCAGGGTCCGTGCGCCCTGCGGCAGCAGTCCGGCCGCCGGCGGATCGACGCTGCGGACCAGGTAGCCATGCCATGGCGCGGCGGCGAACGGCGCCAACTCCTGCTGCCCGACGGTGAGCAGCACCCGGCGCGGCGCCGGTCCCAGCGCCGCCGCCGCCGCCGCCATGTCGGGAACGGCGGTCCACCGGTCGCCCGGCGTCGCGGCCCAGGCCGGGCGCAGGACGGCCAGCAGCGGCACCCCGGCCAGGGCCGCAGCAGCGGCGGCATTACGGCTGATCTGCGCGGCGAAGGGGTGCGTCGCGTCGAGCAGCGCCTGCACGGCATGTTCGGCCAGGTACGCAGCCAGCCCGGCAGCCCCGCCGAAGCCGCCGCTGCGCCAGGGCACCGGCGGCGGCACCGGCGCACGCGTCCGCCCGGCCAGGGACAGCACCGGCCGGAACCGCGCATCGCCAGCCAGGCCGCGGGCGATGGCCGACGCCTCGGTGGTGCCGCCCAAGATCAGCACGTTCATCATCGACACGTTCATCGGCGGGGGATGCCATAAACCCGCCCTGGCTGGCCATCCTCGGCATCGGCGAGGACGGCGCGCTGATGCCCGCGGCCGAGGCCCTGCTGGCGAACGCCGTGCTCGTGGTTGGCGGGGAACGCCACCTAGCCCTGGCCGACAGGCTGATCCGTGGGGAGCGCAGCACCTGGTCCAGCCCGATGGACGGCACCTTGGCGCAGATCGCCGCCCGGCGTCCCGCGCCAGTCGCCGTGCTGGCGTCGGGCGACCCGTACTGGTTCGGCGCCGGCGCCACCCTGGCCCGTTATGTGCCGGCGGCGGAGACCCAGTGCATCCCCGCCCCGTCCGCCTTCACCCTGGCCTGCGCGGCGCTCGGCTGGGCGTTGCAGGACTGCGTGACGCTGTCGTTCTGCGGCCGGGGATTCGGGCCGCTGCTGCCGGCGCTGCAGCCCGGCGCGCGCATCCTGGCGCTGTCGGCCGATGCAGGCACGCCGGCCGCCGTCGCCGCCCTGGTCACGGTCCGCGGCTTCGGCCCATCGCGGCTTTGGGTGCTGGAGGCGCTGGGCGGCCCTAGTCATCGCATCCGCGCCAGCAGCGCCGCCGCGTTCGGCATGGAGGAGGTGCATCCGCTCAACATGGTTGCCATCGAGGTTGCGGCAGCACCCGGCGCGCAGGTCATCCCGCTCGCGTGCGGCCTGCCGGACGAGATGTTCGAGCATGACGGCCAGATTACGAAGCGAGAAATCCGCGCCGTCACCCTGTCCACCCTGGCGCCACGGCGCGGGCAGGTGCTGTGGGACGTAGGCTGCGGCTCCGGCTCGGTCGGGATCGAGTGGTGCCTGCGCCATCCCGCCAACCGCGCCATCGGCATCGACGGCAGCCGCGACCGCGCCAACCGTGCCAGGCGCAACGCCGCGGCGCTCGGCACGGCGTTGCAGGTGGTCGATGGCCCGGCGCCGGGTGCGCTGGCCGGCCTGCCGCAGCCCGATGCCGTGTTCGTCGGTGGCGGTGCGGCCGACCCTGGCGTGATCGACGCCGCCTGGGCCGTCCTGCCGCCCGATGGCCGCCTGGTCGCCAATGCCGTCACCATCGAGACGGAGGCGGCATTGCTCGCCGCCCGCGCCCGCCTGGGCGGCACGCTGACGCGGCTGTCCGTGGAACGCCTGGACCGCATCGGCGGCATGCATGGCTACCGTCCGGCCATGACCGTCACGCAGTGGCTGGCGGTGAAGCCGTGATCGTCGCCGGCGTCGGGTGCCGCACGGGCTGCTCGGCCGAGGACCTGGCCGGGGTGGTGCGGCTGGCGGCCGTCACCGCCGGGCGGACCGCCGAAGCCATGGCCGCACCTGGGTTCAAGCAGCACGAACCCGGCTTGCATGAGGCCGCCCGCCTCCTCGGCCTGCCGCTGGTGTTCGTGGACCTGGCAGCGCTGCAGGTGGTGCAGCCGCATTGCCCGACCCGGTCCGGCCTCGCCGAGCGCACCACCGGCGTGGCGTCCGTGGCGGAAGGGGCCGCGCTGGCGGCGTCCGGCGGGCGGCTGCTGCTGGCGCGGATCAGCCTGGGCGGTGCGACCTGCGCGCTGGCGGGGCCATGACGGTCCATTTCATCGGCGCCGGGCCGGGCGCGGCCGACCTGATCACCCTGCGCGGGCGCGACCTGCTGGCGGCCTGCCCGGTGTGCCTGTATGCCGGCTCCATCGTGCCGAAGGCGCTGCTGGCGCACTGCCCGCCCGGCGCGCGGCTGGTCGATACCGCGCCGCTGTCGCTGGACGGGATCGAGGCCGAGTTCACCGCCGCCGCCCGCGCCGGGCACGACGTGGCCCGGCTGCACTCGGGCGACCTGTCGATCTACAGCGCCGTCGCCGAGCAACTGCGCCGGTTGGACCGCCTCGGCATCCCCTACACGCTGACCCCCGGCGTCCCCGCTTTCTCCGCCGCCGCCGCCGCGCTGGGCTGCGAGCTGACAGTGCCGGAGGTGGCGCAGAGCGTGGTGCTCACCCGGATGCCGGGCCGCGCGTCGGCCATGCCCGCTGGCGAGACCCTGGCCGCGTTTGCCGCGACCGGCGCCACCCTGGCCATCCACCTGGCGGTGCAGCAGTTGGCCGGGATCGTCGCCACGCTGACGCCGTTCTACGGACCCGGATGCCCGGCGGCGGTCGTGGTGCGCGCCACCTGGCCCGATGAGGTGCTGCTGCGCGGCACGCTGGCTACGTTGGAGGCGCAGTTGGCTGCCAATCCCGCCGAGCGCACGGCGCTGGTCCTGGTCGGCCCGGCCCTGGCCGCCGCCGGGTTCCGGGACAGCGCACTTTATAGTGTGGACTATGCCCGCCGGTTCAGAGGGCTGTCCGATGGCTGACACAACAGGCCTGCCACTGCGGAAAGCGAGGCGACACGGCGACCTCAGGGCACCATGGCGTGACTTCTCCCTCTCCCTCCGGGAGAGGGCCGGGGTGAGGGGGTCTTGCAGCACGGACGCTGGAGGTGCGCAGAGCGGTCCTTGTGTCGGATGGCACCGCGCTTGCCCGCCCCCTCACCCTAGCCCTCTCCCGGAAGGAGAGGGAGTCAGTGCGGCTCCTGCCCAACCTGCGGTGATCCTGGCGCCCTGGATCGCCGCGCCAGAGCCGGCGTACGATAGCGACTGCTTGTGGGCGGCGCCGGTTGCCAGGTCAGGACGCAGCGGAACCTGCCCGGCCCACCAGGCCACCCGTCCTGTCGAACAGCGCAACCTCCAACGTGATGCCGGCGGCATCCAGCACCGCCGCCGCCGTCCGCCATGCGGCGCGGGCCACCCTGTCACCCAACGGAACACCCTGCGCCGCGGTGAAGGCGAACGCCTCGGCAACGGTATTGGATGCCGCGACCTGCCGGGCCAGCGCAGGATCGTCCACCAGCGCCGCCAAGGCCGGCATGTCGGCCGCGCCACGCTTGCTGTGCAGGTCCAGCCGGCCCTGCGCCAACTTGGTCATCTTGCCGACACCGCCGGCCAGGGTGACGCGCGGCACCGGATGGCGGCGCAAGTACTTCAAGGTGGCCCCGGCGAAGTCACCCATCTCCAGCAGCGCTATATCCGGCAGGCCATGCAGCGCCTGCACTGCTGCCTCCGACGTGCTGCCGGTGCTGGCGGCGACGTGGGACAGCCCGACCGCGCGGGCGACGTCGATGCCGCGGTGGATGGTGTCGATCCAGGCGGCGCAGGAGTAGGGAACGACAATCCCCGTCGTCCCCAGGATGGACAGCCCGCCGACGATGCCCAGCCGGCCGTTCAGGGTGCGGGCGGCCAGCGCCTCGCCGCCGGGGATGCCGATGGTGACGATGGCGTCCGGCGCCGGCCGGACTTCTTCCAGCGCGGCGCGGATCATGGCGCGAGGCACCGGGTTGATGGCGGGGTCGCCCGGCGGGACCGGCAGGCCCGGGCGGGTGACGGTGCCTACGCCAGGGCCGGCGCGGAACAG
>CAXTFY010000120.1:0-13202 GCA_964243265.1 uncultured Acetobacteraceae bacterium
ACACCGCATGGAAGTCCGGCGGCTGCAACTGCCAGGCATAGGCGCTGATGTAGCGGGCTGGAATGCCCACCGCCCGGCACAGCGTGATCGCCAGATGGGCGAAATCGCGGCAGACCCCGGTGCGGTCGCCCAGGGTGTCGTAGGCGCTGGTCAGCACGTCGGTGCTGCCGCTTTCGTAATCGACGTTGTCCCTGATCCAGTTGCAGATCGCCGTCGCACGCTGGTGCCCGGCCGGGGTGGCGTTGAACTGCCGCTGCGCGAACCGCGCCAGGCGGTCGGACTGGCAATACCGGCTGGCGTTGAGGTACGGCAGCACGTCCAGCGGGATCGACCCGGCCGCCAGTTCCTGCACCTCGGTAGGGTCCAGCATCAGCGGGTCCAGGCGGATGGACGCGGTGTATTCCACGCGCAGCTTGCCCTTCGGCACCAGGAAGCGGGTCAGGCGGTTGCCGCTCTCGGGCATGATGAAGCGGTCAGGCTCGCCGAGGTCGGGGGTGGTGGTCATGCGCTCGGCGGTGATGACCTGGCGGGGGAAGCGGGCGGCCTCCAGGTTGAACACGAAGGGCGTCAGGGTCTGGGCCTCGTACTCCAGCGTGCAGCCGACTTCAAAGTCCATGGGCGGTGTCCTGATAGGTGATGCGATGGGGCCGTGAGCATTGGCCGTGCAAACCCCGGGCCGCAACCGCGTTGCAGCAGTGGATCGTACGCAGGGAGGCATACATGACCAAGACGGCACAGGACGGCCCGGAGGAGGCGGCCAAGGACGCGGCGCTGCCGGGCAACCACGGCCAGTTCGGCGAGGACATCGGCACCGATGACGCCAAGCCGCTTCAGGACCTGGACACCGGCGACCTGGGGCCGGCCCCGTCCAACCCGCCGAAGGACGGCAACCTCCCGCCGAAGCCGTAGCGCCGCCGCATGAGCCGCCTGGCCCTGCTGGTCGCAGGCGCGTTCTTCATGGAGTTCCTGGACGGCACCGTCATCGTCACGGCGCTGCCCAGGATGGCGGAGTCGCTGGGGTCGAACGCGGTGGCGCTGCATGTGGGCATCACCGCGTACTTGCTGACAGTGGCGGTGTTCATCCTGCCCGGCGGGTGGGCGGCGGACCGGTTCGGCGCGCGGGCGGTGTTCACGGCGGCGGTGGCGGTGTTCACGCTGGGGTCACTGCTGTGCGGCATGGCGGGGTCGCCGGGGTGGTTCGTGGCGGCCCGGGTGCTGCAGGGGCTGGGCGGGGCGATGATGGTGCCGGTCGGGCGATTGGCGGTGCTGCGGACCACGGCCAAGCCCGACCTGATGCGTGCCATCGCCCTGCTGACCTGGCCCGGCCTGACGGCGCCGCTGCTGGGGCCGCCGCTGGGTGGGTTCCTGGCCGAGCACTTCACCTGGCGCATGATCTTCTGGGTCAACGTGCCGCTCGGGCTGGCCGCGATCGCCCTGTCGCTGCGGCTGGTGCCGAGGGGGCGCGGCGCCGGGCGGCCGTTCGACGCGTGGGGGTTCGTGCTGGCCGCGGCCTGCGTGCTGTGCGCCACGCTGGCGCTGGACCGGGTGGGCGAGGGCGGCGTCGGCGAGGGTGGTTCGCTGGCCGGGACGCTCGCGCTGGCGGTGGGGGCCGGGGTGGCGGGGCCGCTGCTGTGGCGGCACCTGCGCCGGCACGCGCACCCGCTGCTCGACCCGGCGCCGTTCGGGGTCCGCACCTTTCGCGCCACCATGCTCACCGGCACCGCCATGCGGACGCTGATCGGCACGATGCCGTTCCTGGTGCCGCTGCTGTTCCAGTTGGGTTTCGGGATGGACCCGTTCCACGCGGGGCTGCTGGTGCTGGTGCTGTTCGCGGGCAACCTGGGGATCAAGCCGTTGACGACGCCGATCCTGCGCCGGGTGGGGTTTCGCGGCGTGCTGGTGGGCAACGGGCTGGTGCAGGCGGCGGCGATGCTCGGTTTCGCGCTGCTGACGCCGGGGGCGCCGCGGGCGGTGGTGCTGGGGCTGCTGGTAATGGCGGGGGCGTCACGGTCCCTGCAGTTCACGGCGCTGAACACGCTGGCGTTCGCCGACGTGCCGCAGCCGCTGATGGCGCCGGCGAATACCTGGTTCAGCGTGGCGTTCCAGCTTTCGCTGGGGATCGGGGTGGCGGTGGGGGCGGTGCTGCTGCGGCTGGCCGGGCTGGCGGCCGGGGTGGGGGAGCCGGGGTTGGCAGAGTTCCACGCGGCGCTGGGGGTGCTGGCGGTGCTGATGGCAGGGACGGCGCTGGTGGGGTTGGGGCTGGCCCGGGACGCGGGGGTGGCGGTCATGGGGCGGGCGTAAGCTGCGTCGAAGCGGCCCCCTTGGTATGGCCGGGCGTTGGCCGTCCATGTGGTTATGGAGGAACGCCACGCCGAACACTGCCCGGAGATTGGTCGGCGTGGGCATGCGGGGATGACGGCGGCCGGCTGTTCGTCGAGGCGGCGCCGCAGGGACTTCGTCGGCACGACTACGATGCCGCCGCTTTCCCAGAGGCAATCCGTGACACGCGCACGCATCGCAGGGGGTGAGCCGAGGCTTCGCGTATAGATGAGCGAGGTCGTCACATTCGCCGACGTACCTGCATCCCCGGCGCTGCAAGCGTGTTAGGGCTGCCTATGTGGTAGTCGGCGTTGCAACGGAGAGCTGATTTGAAGCAGGCAGTGGCTTGGGCAGTGGCGATGGCGCTTGCCGCGGCGCCGGTGGCGTCCCCCATCCCCGCCCGTGCGGCCGAGCCCGCGGGACTGTCGGGCAGCGTCCCCGCCGGCGTGCTGCGCGCCACCCTGGACAACGGCCTGCGCGTCGTGATCGTGCCGGACCCGCTGGCCCCCGTGGTCACGACCAATATGAACTACCTGGTCGGCTCCAACGACGCCCCGCCGGGCTTCCCCGGCACCGCGCACGCGCTGGAGCACATGATGTTCCGCGGCAGCGCCGGGCTGGACAAGGACCAGTTGGCCGAACTCGGCGCATTGCTGGGCGGGGTTTACAACGCCAGCACCACCGAGACCGTCACCCAGTACACCTACACCGTCCCTGCCCAGGACCTCGACCTCGCCCTGCGCAGCGAGGCCCTGCGGATGCGCGGCCTGAGCCTCACGCAAGCCGACTGGCAGCAGGAGCGCGGCGCCATCGAGCAGGAGGTGTCCCGCGACCTGTCCAGCCCGTTCTACCTGTTCGCCGCCCAGACGCAGTCGATCCTGTTCCACGGCACGCCATATGAGAACGACGCCCTCGGCACCCGCCCCAGCTTCGACAAGACCGATTCCAAGCTGCTGCGCGCGTTCTATGACAAGTGGTATGCCCCCAACAACGCCATCCTGGTGATCGCCGGCGACGTGCAGCCCGACGACGCGATGAAGCAGGTCCGCGCCGCCTTCGCCGCCATCCCGCACCGCGACCTGCCGCCGCACGCCACGACGGTGCTGAACCCGGTGCAGGCGCAGACCATCAACCTGCCCACCAGCTTCTCCGTCGGCCTCGCCGCGTTGTCGTTCCGGATGCCGGGCCTGCGGGGCAAGTACTTCGCCGCCGCCGACGTGCTGGGCGACGTGCTGGGCAGCCAACGCGGCGCGCTGTTCGGCCTGGTCCCGGCCGGCCGCGCGCTGATGGCGCAGTTCAGCTACTCCGCCAAGGCGGACGTCGGCGTCGGCATGGCGATCGGCGCCTTTCCCCGCGGCGGCGACCCGGTGCCGGTGCTGGCCGACCTGCGCCGGGTGCTCGCCGACATCGTGCAGAACGGCGTCTCCCCCGAGCTGGTCGAGGCGTC
This sequence comes from uncultured Acetobacteraceae bacterium, assembly GCA_964243265.1. Lineage (GTDB taxonomy): Bacteria > Pseudomonadota > Alphaproteobacteria > Acetobacterales > Acetobacteraceae > DASWOJ01. The sequence goes on from CAXTFY010000120.1 coordinate 3,767, forward strand.
GAAGCAGCAGGAAGTGGCGCAGCTCGCGTTCGAGAACGACAGCATCAGCGGCCTGGCCAGCAGTTGGTCGCACGCCCTGGCGCAGCAGGGCCTGGACAGCCCGGAGGACCTCGCCCAAGCCTACGCCGCGGTGACGGTGGACGACGTGAACCGCGTTGCGCGCCAGGTGCTGGACCTGGACCATGCGGTGACCGCCATCCTGACGCCGGAGGAGGGCGCGCATCCCACCCAGGCCGGCTTCGGCGGCGCAGAGAGCTTCAGCAGCCCGCCCGACCACCCTGTCACCCTGCCGGAGTGGGCCTCGACTGCCCTGGCCGACGTGCAGGCCCCTGCCGCGCCGGAGCCGCCGGTGGTCAGCGTGCTGCCGAACGGCCTGCGCCTGGTGGTGCAGCCGGAGCGGGTGAGCCACACCGTGTCGGTCTATGCCCGGGTGCGCGAGGTGAGCGACGTGCAGGAGCCGCCGGGCAAGGAGGGCGTCTCGGACCTGACGGGCGAGCTGTTCGACTACGGCACCGAGGCGCGGGACCGGCTGGCCTACCGTAAGGCGGTGGACGACATCGCCGCCCAGGTCGGCACCGGCACGGACTTTTCCCTAAAGGTGCTGACCCCGCAGTTCGAGGCCGGGATGCGTCTGCTGGCGGAGGCCGAGCTGCATCCGGCCTTCCCCGCCGACGCCTTCAAGGTGGCGCAACGGCAGTTGGCGCAGGGCCTGGCCGGGCAGTTGAAGTCGCCGGACTACTTGTATGGCTTGGCGGTCAACCGTGCCCTGGTGCCGTCCGGGGATCCGACGCTGCGCCGGGCCACGCCGGCCTCGGTGCGCGGGCTGACGTTGGATGATGTGCGGGCCTATCATGCGGCGGTGTTCCGTCCGGACCTCACGACGATGGTGGTGCTGGGCGACGTGTCGCCTGAGGAGGCGCAGCGCGTGGTGGCCGCCACCTTCGGTCCCTGGCAGGCCGAGGGTCCCCGCCCGGCGCTGGACCTGCCGCCGGTGGCCCCAAATGCGGCCAGCCAGGCCCGCGTGCCCGACCCGAACCGGCTGCAGGACCGGGTGAGCCTGGACGAGACGGTCGGCCTGCCGGTGTCCAGCCCGGACCGCTATACGCTGGAGTTGGGCAACGTCATCCTGGGCGGCGGGTTTTCCTCCCGGCTGTATCGCGACCTGCGGGTGAAAACGGGATATGTCTATTCCGTCAGCAGCAGCCTCAATTGGCAGCGGACGCGGGCGGGCTATTCGGTGACGTTCGGCGCGGACGGGGGCAACGTTGGGAAGGCGCGCGACCTGGTGGTGCGCAACTTGCGGGAGATGCAGGCGGCACCGGTGAGCGACGGCGAGCTGGTGCGCGCCAAGGCCCAGGTGCTGCGCCGCCTGCCGATGCAGCGGGCGAGCGTGGGCGGCATTGCGCAGTCCTTGCTGCGGCTGTCCGACCTGGGGCTGCCGCTGGACCAGGAGCGGGTGGCGGTGCAGCGCTACATGCAGATTACGGCGCCGGAGATCCAGCAGGCGTTCGCGCAGTGGCTGCGGCCGGAGGCGCTGGCGCAGGTGGTGGAGGGGCCGCCGGTGGCACAGTAGCCGGCGGGCGCGCACGGGTTACAGGCGGGCGTGGGCGGCGGCTAAGGCGGCGACGGCGGCCTGCAGGGCGGCCAGGCTGCGGTTGGCGGCGGTGAGGGCCGGGCCCTCGTTACCCTCGGCGTCGCTGATCGAGGCTTGCAGGTCGTCGGTGTCCTTGCCGAGAACGTCCCACAGGTGCTCGATGCGGGATTGGGCAGTGGCGGAGGTCATTTCCGGTTCTTCGGCCCAGGCGGCGATCATGGCGCCTATGGTTTGCATGACGCGGTCGGGCGCGGCGCCGGCAGTGGCTAGCTTGAGCAGGGCAGCCAGGGCGTCGTCGGTTGGGGTTGGGTCGGCTGGGGCGGCGTCGGTGGTGTTCATGTCGTACTCCTTGGCAAAAGCAATGCGTCGGTTCCTACGCTTCCTTACAATTTTGCACGGGTTGGTCCTACCCGATCATGAGTCCAACCGTTAGAGTCAGGCTGCGCTGCGTGACGGAGAAAACCAGTGCCTACGTCTCCTATAGCATCGCCTACGCTGGTCGGCAGGATCAAACCATCGTCGGTTGGTCACCCAGCGGATCGCACCTTATACGGCGCAGATCATGGGCAACACCTCCGCAATGCGAGATGGAAGCTGCCTTTTATATGGCTTGTCCTGCACTCCTTTATTTTTGCGTTTTGGGCTTCATTGACCTGGACGGTGCCGGTATTCGCTCAACAGATGTCGAAAGCACAGCAAGGGTGGGCAGGAGTCCTGGAGTCGCCGTTCCAAGGAGGTTGGCGAGTGATCCGTCTCAGGGTGCAGTCCAAAGGCGGAGTTCCAGGCTGCTTGCTGATAACAGGATATGCAACAGCAAGCATCCCCTCCACCCAGACGTGGGGTTTTCGTTCAGACAGCGACGAGTTAACGTTGATCATGAATGTCAGGCAAGTTGAGGCTGCGGCTGGACCTGACATCGCGCTGAACATAGATGGCCATGGGGTCGGCGTGGTTGCCGTGAGCGGTCGCCCAGAACCTGCCAACGGTTTCAGCACCGCAATCGCAGTAGTCAAGAATACATCGTTGCAAAAACGTGTTTTCGGATTGCTGCAAAGGGGAGGAATGGTTCAGTTCACCAATGGCAAGACAACGCTCAGTGCAGCATTAAGCAAGGAGGTCGCCTCCGACTTCGAGGAATGCGGGCGTAAAGCTGGATCGTTGAACTGATTGTCGCGCCGGAGTGCATCACGTCCGGCCTCTCGCTTGATGCTTTGGGTTACAGCTTGCTCGGCTCAGCTAATAGGCATTGGGCAGCTTATACTGACGGCTATTCGCCCTTTTCACCAGGGTATTGCATTACATCGTAAGCTGTCATTGCAAGGAGCGCTTGTGACGCGGCAATCCAGGACGGTCAGCACCAACATTCCATCCTGGCGGCTCTGGATTGCCACGCCGCAATGACGTGCTCCGGGTGCCACAAGACGGTCAGCGCGCACGGCAGTTGACATCATACCGACGGCCCTCCGCTCTGATCCCTATGATACTGCATCGGCTTAGCCGCCGTCATTGCGAGCCGGCCTCGGCGCGGCATAGGGGGCGGCGCGAGCTGCGCTCCGGTCTGGCGGCCCCCGGATCGCCGCGTCGCAAGCGCTCCTCGTAATGACAGACGGGGCAGGAGCAGAACGGTCATCGCAAGAGGCCGCTGGTACATTTGAACGAGCGATAGGGAAGCTGCTCGCAACCAGCGGTGTCTGCCTCCATCTGCCGATGGTTGAGGGTGCCGCAAGCCTGGCGTCAGACCTCGCCCGGGCTGGCATCGCCGCTGCCCAAAGCGACCTCCGCGCTATCTCGAACGCCCCCGAGCACGTCGAGCAAGCCTACGCCCCAACCCCGAACCTCTGACAAACCAGCCCCGCACCAACTTTCAGTTGCGCCCGCCAAACGGTCTTTGATAACAAGTCCGCGATCAGGCCCGCAGAGGCCAGACGCCGGAGGACGCAACCATACGACACATCCCAGTACTAGCCGTGCTCGGCCTGGCCACGCCAGCCCACGCGCAGTTCGCCCCGCCCGCGGCCACCCCGCCGGACGGCGCCACCGTGTTCCGCAACCAGTGCGGCACCTGCCACTCCCTGGTGCCCGGCGAGGTCCGCCAAGGCCCTAACCTGGCCGGCGTGTATGGCCGTCAGGCCGGCACCCTGCCCGGCTACAAGTATTCCGCCGGGTTCGCCGCCGCCGACTGGAAGTGGGACGAGGCCCACCTCGACCCCTACCTCACCAACCCGCAGTCGGTCATCAAGGGCGGCGTCATGGGCTACCGCCAGGCCAAGCCGGACATCCGCGCGGCCGTCATCGCCTACCTCAAGGACCAGACCGACAAGGACGAGAACTGATGGCCAAGCCGATCCACTCGATGATCCGCGTGCTCGACGAGGCGCGTTCGCTCGCGTTCTACCAAGCAGCACTGGGGTTGGAAGTCGCAGACCGCTACCCGTTCGAGAACTTCACCCTGATCTACCTGCGCGACCCCGCTAGCCCGTTCGAGCTGGAGCTGACGGTGAACCACGACCGCACCGAGCCGTACAACCTCGGCGACGGCTACGGCCACCTCGCCATCGTCGTGGACGACCTCGACGCCGAGCACGGCAAGATGGAGCAGGCCGGTGCCACCCCCGGCCAAATCCGCGAGTTGAAGCGCGACGGCGCCCTGCTGGGCCGCTTCTTCTTCGTCAAGGACCCCGACGGCTACAGCATCGAGGTGCTGCAGCGCGGCGGACGCTTCGGCTAAAAACAAAAATGGGAGAAACGCCATGAGAGAAATCGACCGCCGCGCTCAATCCAGCCGCCGCGGCTTCCTGAAAACCGCCGCCGCGGCTCCCGCGGTTCTGGCAGCGGGTGCCAGCATCAGCGCCAGCGCCGCCTGGGCGGCCGACGCCAAGGCCCTCGCCCCGCACAGCATGGCGACATTGGTAAAAGCCGCCCGCGACATCTATCCGCACGATCACATCGGCGACGTGTTCTATGTCCGCGCCATCACCCCCTGGGACGCCAAGGCCGCCAAGGACCCGGCGCTGCAAGCCATGGTCGCCGAGGGCGTCGCCCGCCTCGACGCCGACGCGCAGGACCGCCAAGGCTGCCCCTACCTCAACGTCGCCTGGGAGAACGACCGCGTCACCCTGCTGCGCGGCATCGAGCATACCAAGTTCTTCCGCACCCTGCGCGCCGACCTGGTGGTAAGCCTGTATAACCAGCCCGAACTCTGGCCGAAGCTCGGCTACGAGGGTTCCTCCGCCGAGCATGGCGGCTACCTGGCCCGCGGCTTCGACGACATCGACTGGCTGCCGAAAACCGCATAACGGGGAAGAACCAGCAAATGGCACAATTCGACCTGAACGACGACAGCCTGGTCGTCATCATCGGTTCCGGCGCCGGCGGCGGCACCCTGGCCAACGAACTCGCGCAGAAGGGCGTGCGCGTGGTGGTGCTGGAGGCCGGCTCCCGCTACGAGCCGCAGGACTTCGTCAACGACGAGTGGGCCAGCTTCGCCCAGCTCGCCTGGTCAGACATGCGGACCACCTCGGGCACCTGGCGCGTCGCCAAGGATTTTCCGAATCTCCCCGCATGGATCGTAAAGGCAGTCGGCGGCTCGACCGTGCACTGGGCCGGCGCATCGCTGCGGTTCGAGGAGCATGAGTTCCGCACCCGCGACCACTACGGCGCGCTGCCGGAGGCCAACCTGCTGGACTGGCCGATCACGCTGGCCGACCTCGCGCCCTACTACACCAAGGCCGAGGACAAGATGGGCGTCACCCGCACCAACGGCATCCCCGGCCTGCCCGGCAACAACAACTTCCGTGTCCTGGAAGCCGGCGCGAAGAAGATCGGCTACAAGGAAGTCCACACCGGCCGCATGGCGATCAACAGCCAGCCGCGCGACGGCCGCGGATCGTGCCAGCAGATCGGCTTCTGCTTCCAGGGCTGCAAGTCCGGCGCCAAGTGGAGCACCCTCTACACCGAGATCCCCAAGGGCGAGGACACCGGCCGCCTGGAAGTCCGCCCGGAAAGCCAAGTCGTCAAGATCGAGCACGACGACAACGGCAAGGTAACCGGCGTCGTCTACGCCAGCCCGGACGGCGCCATGCACCGGCAAAAGGCCCGCGTGGTCTGCGTCGCCGGCAACAGCATCGAAAGCCCCCGCCTGCTGCTCAACAGCGCATCAGCAAAATTCCCCGACGGCCTCGCCAACAGCAGCGGCCAGGTCGGGCGCAACTACATGCGCCACATGACTGGCAACGTGTACGGCATCTTCGACAAGCCCGTGCACATGTACCGCGGCACCACCATGGCCGGCATCGTCCGCGACGAGGCCCGGCACGACACCAGCCGCGGCTTCGTCGGCGGCTACGAGATGGAGACCGTGAGCCTCGGCGTGCCGTTCATGGCCGCCTTCATGGACCCCGGCGCCTGGGGCCGCAGCTTCACCAGCGCCATGGACGACTACAGCAATATGGCCGGCATGTGGCTGATCGGCGAGGACATGGCCCGCGAGACCAACCGCATCACCCTGGACCCGAAGGCCAAGGATAAGCTCGGCCTGCCCGTCGCCAGCGTCCACTTCGACGACCATCCGAATGACGTCGCCATGCGCGCCCATGCGGTGCAGCAGGGCAGCGCCATCTACTCGGCCGTCGGCGCCACGCGGCTGATCCCGACGCCGCCGTATCCCAGCACGCACAACATGGGCACCAACCGCATGAGCGCGAGCGCCCGGGACGGCGTGGTGAACCGGTTCGGCCAGACGCACGACATCCCCAACCTGTTCGTGTCCGACGGCAGCCAGTTCACCAGCGGCGCGGCATGCAACCCGACGTTGACTATCGTGGCGCTCGCCATCCGCCAGGCGGACAGCATCGCGCGCATGATGGAGCATCGGGAGGTCTGACCCTCCCGCGCCAACGCGGGCCGGGCCAAAGTGGGCCGGGGCTGGCGGCTACTTCCGCACCCCGGCGTCCGGCGCCATCGTGTCGCCGGGGATCGGGGAGGCGAGAGTATCGGTCTTCCCAGTCACACTGTCCCCGGCGGCATTGCGCAGGGCGCGATCTCCAGCCGTCTCGCCGCTCGGCGTGCCCGGTGGCGTCGCGCCTGGCGGGACCGTCGGTGTGGGCACGCTGGAGCCGACGCCGCCACCACCGCTGCTGCCCGGCGCGGGCGCCTGGGCGCAGGCAGGCGCTGCGGCGAGGCAGGCGAGCAAGGCGGCGGCCATGATGGATCGGTGCATGATGCGTCCTCCGGGCTGTTGTCGTTTCGGTGCTAACGGCTGGGGGATGGCTTGGTTCACCGCCGGCCGGCGCCTTGCCCCGGTCGGCCCCGCACCGCCCGGCGGAACACGGCAGCAGGGCTGGCGCATCTGACCGGCCTCTCCTAACCTTGCCGCAGTCAGCGGGCGAGGATCGGGGATGGTGGCAGGGGTTGGCGGATCAGCCCTCGGCGGGATGGTCCTGTTCACCGGCGGCCAGGTGCTGGACCCGCGCTGGGACGGCCCGCGCGGCGGCTTGGAGGTGCTGATCGAGGGCGGGCTGATCCGGGAGGTGTCGGACCGGCCAATCGCCAGCCCCTCGGCGGAGCGGGTGGACCTTGGCGGGCGGGTGCTGATGCCCGGCCTGATCGACGCGCATGTGCACGTGATCGCCGCGATGGCGGACCTGGGCGCCAACGCCGCGCAGCCGTCGTCGCTGGCGGCGCTGCGGGCCGGGCGGATCATGCAGGCGATGCTGCTGCGCGGCTTCACCACCGTGCGGGACGTGGGCGGGGCCGACCGGGGCCTGGTGGACGCGCAGGCCGCCGGGGTGGCGGCGGGTCCGCGGCTGGTGATCTGCGGCAAGGCGCTGAGCCAGACCGGCGGGCACTGCGACATGCGCGCCCGGGCGGACGACCGCGCGCCGCTGCAGCACCGGGTGGGCGCGATGGGACGGCTGTGCGACGGGGTGGACGCGGTGCGCCTGGCCGCGCGGGAGGAGCTGCGGGCGGGGGCGGACTTCGTCAAGGTGATGGCGAACGGCGGCATCGCCTCGCCCGCCGATCCCATCCACATGCTGCAGTTCTCCCGGGCGGAGCTGCTGGCGGCAGTGGAGGAGGCGGAGGGATTGGGCACCTACGTGTCGGCCCACCTTTACACCGACGCCGCAATCCGCCGGGCAGTGGAGTGCGGGGTGCGGTCGCTGGAGCACTGCAACCTGATCACGGTGGACACTGCTCGCCTAGCCGCCGCGGCGGGCTGCACGGCGGTGCCGACGCTGATCACCTATGAGCGGCTGGCGGTGGAGGGCGCGGCGCTGGGGATGCCGCCGGACAGCGTGGCGAAGATCGAGACGGTGCGGCAGGCCGGGCTGGAGTCGCTGCATGTGATGCAGGCGGCGGGGCTGCCGATGGCGTACGGAACCGACCTGCTGGGCGAGATGCACCGGCACCAGTCGGGCGAGTTCGCGCTGCGGGCGCGGGCGCTGCCGGCGCTGGACGTGCTGCGGTCGGCGACGACGGTGGCGGCCCGGCTGTGCGGGCTGGAGGGGCGGGCCGGGGTGATCGAGGCCGGGGCTTGGGCGGACCTGCTGGTGGTGGACGGCGACCCGCTGCGGGATTGGGGGCTGCTGGAGGGGCAGGGCGCGCACCTGCCGGTGATCATGCAGGACGGGCGGTTCGTGAAGCGGCAGCTTGGCGGGGCTGGGGCGTAGGGGGCTGCCGTCCCTCCCGCCGATCGGCCGTGCATTTGACTGGCGCCGGCGTTGCGTCATTGCGGGCTGCACATGCGGCGTGGCAATGCAGGAAGGCCAGGCGCTTCGGCGGGGCGGGTTAGCGTCACGGGAGCAGGCGTGATTGACGGCGCCGGGGTCGCCCGGCGGTTTGCGGCAGGCTTCCCAATTGGCGGCGAGGACAGCATTGTCGGTCCGGCGCTAGCCTTCTCGCCAACCCCTATCCGGCCGGCAGCGTGCTGGACATCCACGGCGGCTGGCTGGCCCCAATCCTGGAGGATCAACCCATGGCGACAATGACAGCGGTGCGGTTCCACAAATACGGCGGCCCAGCGGTGCTGCAGGTCGAGCAGATCGAGCGGCCCAGCCCCGCGCCGGGCCAGGTCCTGGTGCGCGTGCACGCGGCGTCGGTGAACCCGGTCGATTGGAAGCTGCGGCAGGGCGACCTGAAAGGGATGTTCGACGTGACGTTCCCCTCCACCGCCGGGGAGGACCTGGCCGGCACCGTGGAGGAGGTCGGCGAGGGCGTGGAAGGGCTGCGGGCAGGCGATGCGGTGTATGCCATGATGTCTGCCACCCTGAGCGGCGCCTATGCCGAGTTCGCGGTGCTGGACGCCGCAGCGGTGGGCCATAAGCCGGCGTCGCTGGACTTCAACACGGCGGCGGCGGTGCCGATGGGGGCGCTGACGGCCTGGCAGGGCATCGTCGGGCAGGGCGGGCTGCAGGTGGGGACGCGGCTGTTCGTGCACGGGGCCGGGGGCAACGTCGGCGGCATGGCCGTGCAGATCGCCCATGCCTTGGGGGCGGAGGTGACCGGCGCGGCGTCGGCCGGCAACCGCGCGCTGGTCGAGGGCTGGGGGGCGGACCGGTTCCTGGACTACGGGGCCGGGCGGTTCGAGGACGAGGCGGCGGACATGGACATCGTGTTCGACACGCTGGGCGGCGAGATGCAGGCGCGGTCCTGGGGAATGCTGAAGCCGGGCGGCATCCTGGTTTCCACCGTGGGAGTCACCGATCCCTCCGCTGCGGCAGCGCATGGGGTCCGCGCCGCCGGGTTCGGCGCCGTGCCGGATGGGGCGCAACTGGGGCGGATCGCCGAGATGATCGACGCCGGGCAGATACGGCCCAACATCGGCGCCACCCTGCCGCTGACGGA
>CAXTFY010000121.1:0-13199 GCA_964243265.1 uncultured Acetobacteraceae bacterium
GTCCTTCTGGTCCAGCGACACCAGCAGCCGGTCGATGCCGAACCGGGCGATGAAATCCTGCTCCAGCTCGTTGCTGACGCTGGAGTGCTGGTGGACCCGGATTTCCACCACGCCCTCCTCCCGGGCGCGCTTCAGCAGCCGGCTGATCTTGGCGCGTGACAGGGAGAAGCGGCGGGACAGCTCCTCTTGGGTGACATCCTGGTAATAGTATAGGCTGGCGATCTCGATCACGGTATCGGCCGGGACATCGCCCCAATCCGGCGTGCGGAGGACCTCCCTGGTTGCGTGCCGGTCCTGGGCCATGGGTGCTCGTGGTCCTTGCGTCAGCCCTGACGCGTATCAGCCGAGACGCGTTTGGGCAGCCTCCTCGAACTCGCGTATCCGTGCAATCTTTGGTCCAGAACGTTCCGGCTCGAACTCCGACTGCAGCCAGGCGCGCAGGATGGACCGCGCCAGCTCGGGGCCGATCACCCGGGCGCCCATGGTGATGACCTGGGCGTCGTTGCTCTTGCGGGCGCGCTCGGCGGAGTAGGTGTCGTGGCACTGCGCCGCACGGATGCCCGGCACCTTGTTGGCGCTGATCGCCATGCCGATGCCGGTGCCGCACAGCAGCACGGCGCGGTCGTTGCGGCCCTCGACGATGGACTGGGCGGCGGCGAAGGCGATGTCAGGGTAAAGCACGGGACGGGTGTCGAAGGTGCCGAAGTCCTCCACCTCATGCCCGGCCTCCTGCAGCATCTGCTTCAGGTTGACCTTCAGCTCGAACGCTGCCTCGTCACAGCCGATCGCGATTGCCATCCAGCACTCCCCAGCAGGCCAGATCGCCGTGTCTGCCTGCACAATTTCTCAACGGGTAAACTTTTGCGTCACGTTGGTCTGAGGTATGCTCCGGATGACCAGGCAATGCAAGCAGTCGTGGCTTTAGCCTTTGCTGCCACACAACGATCTGTTGCAGTGCAGCACGACATTCGCCAAAGAACATTGCTCCAGGCCCAGCAAAAACTAACTGCACACCCGTTCAGACGCTTGACATTCATGCAGGCCTAGATGACCCTCCATTGATGAGCAACGCTCGAGACAGGGCGGCCAAGCGTCGATGGGGAGAAAGCGCGTGATCGGCAGGCTAGGGCGCACGAGCAGGTGCAGAGTCGAGGGCCGCCCGGTGCCCCATACCGCAGGGACCGGCGCTTGAACCGCGTCATCGGCCACCCCGATCAGGTCGTCGAGGACAGCCTCAAGGGCTTCCTGGCGGCGCATCCGGACCTGCTGGCGGCCACCGCGCATCCCCGCGTGCTGCGCCGGGCTGGCGCGGGCACGGCGGGCCGGGTCGGCGTCGTCACCGGTGGCGGATCGGGGCACGAGCCGGCCTTCCTCGGCTACATCGGCCCGGGCCTGCTGGACGCCGTGGCCATCGGCGAGGTGTTCGCCTCCCCCACCGCGAAAAGCTTCGACGCCGCATTCCGCGCGGCCGACGGCGGGCACGGCGTCGCCTGCCTGTATGGCAACTACGCCGGCGACAACATGAACGTGAAGATGGCGGTGAAGCTCGCCGCCAAGGACGGCATCGACGTGAGGACGGTGATCGCCAACGACGACGTCGCCTCCGCCGGGCCGCAGGAGCGCGACCGGCGCCGCGGCGTCGCCGGCGAGATCATCATGTGGAAGGCCGGCGGCGCCCGCGCCGAGGAGGGTGCCAGCCTGGACGAGGTGATCGCCGCCGCGCAGAAGGCCATCGACCAGACCCGCTCCATCGGCATCGGCCTGTCCGCCTGCACCATCCCCGCCGCGGGCAAGCCGAACTTCACCATCAAGGACGGCGAGATGGAGGTCGGCATCGGCCACCACGGCGAGCCCGGCATCGCCGTGCTGCCGACCAAGCCCGCCGCGGAGATGGCCGCGATGATGGTGGACCGCATCGTCGAGGACCTGCCGTTCGGCCGCGGCGACGACGTGGCCGTGCTGGTGTCCGGCCTGGGCGCCACGCCGCTGATGGAGCTGTACCTGCTGTACGGCCACGTGGACGAGATGCTGCGTGCCCGCGGCATCACACCCCGGCGGCGCTTCGTCGGCAACCTGTTCACCTCGCTGGAGATGATGGGGGTGTCGCTCACGCTCACCCGGCTCGATGCCGAGTTGGACCGGCTGCTTGCGCGCCCGGCCCGCTCGATCGGCCTGACCGTTGTGGAGGGTTAGGTGATGGATACGGTCAGTCAGCTCGCCGCCGGGCCGATCGTGCTGGACATGGTCGCCGCCATCGTGCGGGAGCAGGCGTTCCTGGGCGAGATCGACGGCAAGATCGGCGACGGCGACCACGGCATCAACATGAGCAAGGGCTTCCGCCTCGCCGGCGAGCGGCTGGCCGGCGGCGGGGACCTGGCGCATGGCCTCGACACCCTCGGCGACACGCTGCTGAGCGACATCGGGGGATCGATGGGTCCGCTGTATGGCACGTTCTTCACCGAGATGGCGGGAGTGCTGCGTGGCGCCGACCGGATCGATGCCGCCCGGTTCTCGGCCATGCTGCGGGCGGGGCAGGCGACGGTGGTGGATCTCGGCGGCGCCAAGGTCGGCGACAAGACGCTGGTTGACGTGTTGGCCCCGGCGGAGGCGGCGTTCGATGCGGCGCACGACCGGGGCGAGACGTTTGCCGCCTGCTTGGCTGCGATGAAGCAGGCGGCGGCGGCGGGGCTGGAATCGACCCGCGACATGGTGGCCCGGATCGGCCGGGCCAGCCGCCTCGGCGAGCGGTCGCGCGGCACGCTCGATGCCGGTGCGGCGTCGTGCTGCCTGCTGCTCACCACCCTGGCGGACGGGCTGCTGAAGCAGTTGCAGCAGGAAGCGGCTGCTGCGCCATGATCCCGGTGCGCCGAACCCGCCGTCACGACATAATCCAAGGAGCTTCGCCATGAGCGAAACCGCAGACCCGATCACCCGCCCGAACACCCTGCCGGCCACCATGCAGGCCGTGGTCGCCTACGCCCCCGGCGACTACCGGCTGGAGACCGTGGACGTGCCGCGTGCCGGACCCGACGACATCATCATCAAGGTCGAGGCCTGCGGCATCTGCGCCGGCGACATCAAGGCGTTCGAGGGCGCGCCGTCATTCTGGGGCGACGGCAAGGGCCAGCCCCGCTACGTGCAGCCGCCGATGATCCCCGGCCACGAGTTCATCGGCCACGCCGTCGAGATCGGCGAGCGCGTCGCCGCCGAGGGCCAGTTCAAGGTCGGCGACCGCCTGATCTCCGAGCAGATCGTGCCCTGCGAGCACTGCCGCTACTGCCGGCGCGGCGAGTACTGGATGTGCGAGCGCCACGACGTCTATGGCTTCCAGAAGAACGTGAACGGCGGCATGGCGAAGTACATGCGCTTCCCAAAGGAGTCGCGCACCCACAAGGTGCCGCACGCCCTGGAGATGGAAAAGGCCATCCTGATCGAGCCGTACGCCTGCTCGGTCCATGCGGTGAACCGTGGGCTGATCCAGCTTGACGACGTGGTGGTGCTGTCAGGCGCCGGGCCGCTGGGGCTGGGCATGGTGGGCGCGGCGCGGCTGAAGAACCCGTCCAAGCTGATCGTGCTGGACGTGAAGCCCGAGCGCCTGGAACTGGCCCGGCGGTTCGGCGCCGACCTCGTGATGAACCCGGCCAAGGAGGACGTGGTCCAGGCCGTCAAGGACCTCACCGAGGGCTACGGCTGCGACGTTTACATCGAGGCGACCGGCCATCCGTCGAGCGTCGTGCAGGGCCTGAACATGATCCGCAAGCTCGGCCGCTTCGTCGAGTTCAGCGTGTTCGGCCAGGAGGTCACCGCCGACTGGAGCATCATCAGCGACCGCAAGCAGCTCGACCTGTACGGAGCGCACCTCGGGCCGTACTGCTACCCGCTGACCATCGCCGCCATCGGCGACGGACGCCTGCCGACCGAGGGCGTGGTGACGGACGTGATGCCGCTGTCGGAGTGGAAGGCCGGATTCGACAAGATGAAGAAGGGCGACGGCTCGATCAAGGTCGTGCTCGTGCCGGAATGAGGACCGGCCCGGCCGGCTGAACGCGGCAGCAACGGTCTGCGGCGTCGGGACAGGGGGAGGAACAACAATGACCAGGCGCGGCAAGCTGGATATCAGGCTCGCGGTGGGTTCGGGCGCGGTCGTCGTGCTGCTCGCCGCGATGGCCATCGATACGAAGGTCGTGAAGACCGGCTCGGCCGAGGACGTGCAGGCGGGCGTCTTTTCCGCCGCGTCGTACGGGAAGGCCGGGTTCCCGAAGGTGCAGTCCGCAATCGAGGGCCGCGCCGTGGACGCCGCCGTGCTGGCTGCGGCCCTGGACAAGGACCCGGCCGCGGCGGAGGCGCAGTACGGCGTGCCGGCGCCCGCCGGCCCCGAGTACTCCGTCAAATTCACCGGCAAGGTCGGCAAGCAGGACTCCGGCGTTTACGACGTCGCCATCCCCGGCGTCCCCGACACCATCCATGTCAGCGTGCAGACCGGGCCGGCGATCAACGGAACCGACCTGCGCGACGCTTCGGGCCTGATCAAGTTCGGGGATTTCAGCAACCAGATCGACTACCAGAACGCCGGCTCGGCGCTGAACAACGAGATGAAGAAGGCGGTGCTGGCGGGGATCGACGCCTCCGACTTGACGGGCAAGACGATCCAGGTGGTCGGCGCCTTCGAGCCGTCCGACCCGGCCGAGTGGGTGGTCACCCCGGTGAAGCTGACCGTGCAATGAGCACGGCAACCGCGCCTGTTGCCGGTGACGCCGTGCTGTCGGCGCGCAACGTCACCAAGACGTATGGCAACACCCACGCGCTCAAGGGCGTGAACTTCGACATCCACCGCGGCAAGGTCACCACGCTGTTCGGCGAGAACGGCGCGGGCAAATCGACGCTGATGAAGATCCTGTCCGGCGTGGTGACGCCGACCTCGGGGGAGATCGAGCTTGATGGCCGCCGGGTCAGCTTCGCGTCCACGGTGGAGGCCCGGGACAACGGCATCTCTATCATCCACCAGGAGCTGAGCCTCGCGCCCAACCTCAGCGTGCGCGACAACATCTTCCTCGGGCGCGAGCTGCGCCGCCTGTCCGGCATCGATTTCGACGAGGAGGCCCGGCAGACCCGGCTGCTGATGGCGGACCTTGAGGAGGAAATCGACCCGATGACCCCGGTCGAGGAACTCCGCCTCGGCCAGCAGCAGCTTGTCGAGATCGCCCGCGCCCTGTCCGTCGATGCCCGCATCCTGATCATGGACGAGCCGACCTCCGCGCTGAGCGCGGCCGAGGTCGAAGTGCTGTTCAAGGTCATCCGCGACCTCACCAGCCGCGGCGTCTCGATCGTCTATATTTCCCACCACCTGGAGGAGGCGCTGGAGATCACCGACTACGCGGTCGTGCTGCGTGACGGCGCCATCACGGCCACCGCAGAGGCGGGGGACATCGACCTGCAGTGGATCGTCCACCACATGGTGGGTGACCATTACGACCGCGGCTCCCCGCCCACCGGCTATGCCTTTGGCGACGTGGTGCTGTCGGCTAGCGGCATCTGCGTGGCCGACACGGCACGCACAGGCGGGCTGGTCGTCGATCACCTCTCGCTCGACGTGCGGGCGGGCGAGATCGTCTGCATCTACGGGCTGATGGGCGCCGGGCGCACCGAGCTGCTGGAGGCGATTGCCGGGCGGGTGCCGATGGTGGCCGGCCAGGTGCTGCTGCACGGCGAGCCGGTTGCCGGCCTGACCATCGCCGGGCGCATCGCCAAGGGTCTCGCCCTGGTGCCCGAGGACCGGCAGCGCGACGGCCTGGTGCAGACGATGTGCGTGGGCGAGAACCTGTCGCTGGCCAGCATCGGCGCATTCGTCAGGCGCATGCTGACGTCGCGGCCGCGGGAACGGGCGCTGGTCGATCAGGCGATCCGCGGCGTCCACATCAAGACCGCGGGCGGCGCCGCGGCCATCGGCTCGCTGTCCGGCGGCAACCAGCAGAAGGTGGTCATCGGCAAGATGCTGGCCACCCATCCCAAGGCCATCCTGCTCGACGAGCCCAGCCGCGGCATCGACATCGGCGCCAAGGCCGAGGTGTTCCGCCTGCTCGGCGAGCGGGCGGCGGAGGGGCTGGCCGTCGTGTACTCGACGTCGGAGGTCCAGGAATGCTTGAGCGTCGCGCACCGGATCGTCGTGATGAGCAAGGGCAGGATTTCCGCCGAGTTCGGCCCCGGCGTGGCGAAGGAAGACATCATGGCTGCCTCCGGCGAAGCCGTGGTCGGCTGACAGAACAGCGGGAGCCCTGGCAATGACCCAAACCACCCTGTCCACGAAGCGCCCCGGCCTGGCTGCATTCACCGGCGACTTCGACATCGCCAGGATACTCCTGGAGGGGCGAGCCTTCTTCGCGCTGATTGCGATCATCATCGTCTTCTCGGTGCTGTCGCCGTACTATCTCTCCCTGTCCAACTTTCTCACGATGGCCTCGCACGTCGCCATCTTCGGCATCCTCGCGGTCGGCATGCTGCTGGTGATCCTGAACGGCGGGATCGACCTGTCGGTCGGGTCCACGCTCGGGCTGTGCGGCGTGATCGCCGGGTTCCTGATGCAGGGCGTGGCGTTCCCGGCGCTCGGCTACACCCTGTATCCGCCGGTCTGGGTAGTCGTGGTCCTCACCTGCGCCCTGGGCGGCTTCGTGGGGCTGATCAACGGCGTGCTGGTCGCGCGGTTCAAGGTCCCGGCGTTCGTCGCCACCCTGGGCGTCATGTACGTGGCCCGCGGCGTCGCGCTGCTGATCACCAACGGCCTCACCTACAACAGCCTCGGCGGCCGGCCGGAGCTTGGCAACACCGGGTTCAACTGGCTTGGCTTCAACCGCCTGCTCAACGTGCCCATCGGCGTGGTCGTGCTGGCGGTGGTGGCGCTGATCGGCAACCTGGTCCTGACGCGCACCGCGTTCGGCCGGTGGCTGTATGCGTCGGGCGGCAACGAGCGTGCGGCGGAACTGTCCGGCGTTCCCGTGAAGCCGGTGCAGATCACCGTCTATGTCCTGTCCGGGGTCTGCGCTGCCATTGCGGGCCTGATCCTGTCGTCGCAGCTCACCTCGGCCGGGCCGACGGCGGGGGTGACCTACGAGCTGACCGCCATCGCCGCGGTGGTGATCGGCGGCGCGGCGCTGACCGGCGGACGCGGCACGGTGCGCGGCACCCTGCTCGGCGCGTTCGTCATCGGCTTCCTGTCGGACGGGTTGGTCATCATTGGCATCTCCTCCTACTGGCAGACGGTTTTCACCGGCGCCGTGATCGTGCTGGCGGTGCTGCTGAACGCCGTGCAGTACCGCCGCCGCCCGAAACCCGCGACGCCCACACCAGGTCATCCGACACTCGCGAAGGCGGGCTAGGACCGACAGGCCGCACTGGCCCCCGAACGGCTGCAACCAGGCCGCAAGCACTACCGATCGAAGGGAAGAAACATCGTGTCACGCAGAACACTGATCTCGACCATCGCCGCCGCCGCGCTGGCCGTTCCGGCACTGGGCGCCAGCGTGGCGCCGGCCGCCGCGGCGGGGCTGATGACCATCATCGTCAACGACCCCTCCAACCCGTACTGGCAAACCGAGGGCAACGTGGCCAAGGCCGAGGCGGAGAAGCTTGGCTACACGGCCAATGTCGGCGCCTCCAAGGGCGACACCAACACCGAGAGCAACCTGATCGACACGGCCATCACCAACCGCTCGGTCGCGATCATCCTCGACCCGGCGAACGCCAGCGGGTCCGTCGGCGCCGTGAAGAAGGCCATCGCCGCGGGCATCCCGGTCATCCTCGTCAACGCCGAGATCAACCAGGACGGCCTCGCCAAGGCGCAGCTCGTCTCCAACAACGCCCAGGGCGCGGCGCTCGGCGGCCAGCAGTGGGTGAAGGACGTCGGGCAGAAGGCCAACTATGTCGAGCTGCTGGGATCGCCGTCCGACAACAACGCCGCCACCCGGTCCAACGGGTTCAGCACCGTGCTCAGCCAGTATGACGGTCTCAAGAAGGTCGGATCGCAGGTGGGCAATTGGGACCGGACCCAGGGCCACGACAAGATGCAGAGCCTGCTGCAGGCCAATCCCAACATCACCGGCGTGATCAGCGGCAACGACGAGATGGCGCTCGGAGCGATCGCGGCGCTGAAGGAGGCGGGCAAGCTGTCGAGCATCAAGGTGGGCGGCTTCGACGGCTCCCCGGATGCCGTGGCGGCGGTCACGTCGGGGGAGCTGGCCTACACCGTGCTGCAGCCGGTGGCCACGTTTGCGGCAAAGGCGGTGGACGAGGCGGACTCGTTCATCAAGTCCGGCAAGACGGGAGCGACGACGGAGAAGCAGCTTTTCAACTGCATCCTCATCACCAAGGCGAACGTGGGGCGCTTCGTCGGGCCGTTCACGCTCGGGAAGTGACGGCCAAGACATGACGGCGGGCGGGCGGCTCGACGGGTCGCCCGCTTGCGGCGTTGTTGCATGCGTGAACGGCATCTTGGGTGCAAGGGGTCTGCTGCATGATCTGACAAGCGGTGCGATGGCGGTCATGTGTCCGGCCTTTGACGCGGCACGATGGCCGCTGGCCGGGATAGGTTCCGTAAACAAGCCCCAAACATGAACGCGGCATAGGATGCCTGTTCAACACACGGGGTTCTTGTCCGTCGGCTCGACCGATCATCATCTCCTGCAGCGTTCTTCTGCACCCAGGCACCGGCGAGCGGGTCAGGCGGCCGCGGCAGCCTCGGCCGTTGGCCAGACGGCATGCACTGACCGACTGCGATAGCTCCTGGGCGATCCGGGACGGGTGCGACGACAGGCAGCCATATGGCCAGCGTTGTCGGTGCAAGACGTGTGCGGGCCGTTTCGACGATCTGACCGGCACGGTCCTGGCCGAGCACCACCAGCCGCTGTGGGTGTGGGTCTTGTGCCTATACTTCATAGGCCTGTACTTTTCCAACCGGCACATCGCGGGTGAGCTGGGCCTCGCCGTTTCGGACGTGCAGGCCATGACGGAGCAACTGCGTCGCGGCTTGGTCGCCAAAATGCCAGCGGCGGAACCAATACCAGCCGCCCTATGCTTTGACCGTTTTGGTCCAGGTCGTGGTTGCGAGGGAGCGGATGCGGTCCGGGGCGTCCATGAGCCAGGTCCAGGCGGGGCAGCAACGGTCCACAATGGTGTCGTAGGCG
This sequence comes from uncultured Acetobacteraceae bacterium, assembly GCA_964243265.1. GTDB lineage: Bacteria > Pseudomonadota > Alphaproteobacteria > Acetobacterales > Acetobacteraceae > DASWOJ01. The sequence goes on from CAXTFY010000121.1 coordinate 9,174, forward strand.
TCGAACACGTTGTTGCTGAGCGTATTGGCGCGAAGATACTCCCAGATGGTCTCCACCGGGTTCAGCTCCGGGCTATAGGGGGGCAGGCGCAGCAGGCTGATGTTGCCTGGCACGCGCAGGCGCCCGCCGGTCTTGTGCCAGCCCGCGCCGTCGCAGATCAGCACGGCATGGGCGCCGGGGGTGACCTGGCGGCTGATCTCGGCCAGGTGCAGCGTCGTGGCATGAGTGTTGGCGCGCGGCAGCACCAGGGCGGCGCCCACGCCGCGCTCGGCGCACACGGCGCCGAACAGGTAGGCCCACTCGCGGCGCAGGTCCTTCAGGGCACGTGGCCGGCTGCCCGTCTCCGCCCACACGTCGGTGAGCGTGCCCTGCTGCCCGACCCTGTCAGGCGCCTCCGGCCCTTGACCGTCCTGGAACCAGACCTCGATGGGCGTGCCCGCGGCCAGCACGGCCTTGGGCAGGGCTGCGGTCATAAGAGCGTGGAACCCGCTCTGAAAGACGCCTGCGCCGCCACGTCCGGCTTGGGATGCCGCGGGCGCATCGAGATATGGGAGAAGCGCAGCCGGTGCAGCAGCTTGCCGACGCTGCGCTCGTGCAGGCTGACCCCGAACAGCTCGGCAAGCCGCGCCTGGATGTCCGCACAGCGCCAGCGCACGAGCTTGTCCCGCGCCATGTCGGGCCCGGTGCGTATCCAGCCCGCGACCGCCGTCTCCTGCTCGGCCGACAGGCGCCGCGCCACCCCGCCGCCATGCCAGCCTCCATCATCATGGAAGCAAACCGGATCACACCCCGCCGAGCCGGACCTACTCACGTTTGGGTTGGAGCAGATAGCGTTTGGTATCAGACTACCCGGGCATCCACGCACTAACGCCGCATCCCGCCGTAAGCCAGCGCTTTCCGCTGGATCAGGCGCAACAGGCGCTCGAAGCCACCGCGTCGCGCTTGGCAACGTGGTGCTGGCGCCGGGGTGGCGCCGCATCACGGCTGCGTGCCCATCACCGCGGAGGCAGTGCCGCTGTAACGGGCGCGCAGCTCGCGTTTCAGCAGCTTCCCGGCGGTGTTCTTCGGCAGGCTCTCGGCGAAGAACACGCACTTCGGACGCTTGTAGGGTGCCAGCAGGCCCTGGGTGTGCTCGATCAGCTCCGCCTCGGTCGCCTCCGCCCCGTCGCGCAATACGATCACCGCCGCGACCGCCTCGATCCACTTGGGGTCCGGCACCGCGATCACCGCAACCTCGGACACGGCGGGGTGGGTGAACAGGGCGTCCTCGACCTCCCGGCTGGCGACCTGGACGCCCCCGGTGTTGATCACGTCCTTCATGCGGTCCACCACGTACAGGTAGCCCTCCGCGTCGAGGGTGCCGATGTCGCCCGAGTGGAACCAGCCGCCCTCGAAGGCCTGCGCCGTCTCCTCCGGCTTGTTCCAGTAGCCGAGCATCAACTGCGGCGAACGGTGCACGATCTCGCCGCGCTCGCCGGGCGGCACGTCCCGCATGTCGAGGTCCACCACGCGCGTCTGCACGTTCAGCACGGGACGGCCGACCGACGCGGGCCGGGCGTCGTGCTCTTCGGGCCGCAGCACCGTGGCCAGGGGGGAAATCTCGCTCTGCCCATAGCAGTTGTAGGCCCGGATGCCCGGCAGGCGCGCCCGCAGCTCGCGCAGGACGGGGACCGGCATGATGGCGGCGCCGTAGTACGCCTTCTGCAGGCTGCGGAGGTCGCGGGTGGCGAAGTCCGGATGGCGCAGCAGGTTGATCCACACCGTCGGCGGCGAGAAGAACGATGTGAGGCGGTGCTGCTCGATCAGCTCGAGGCAGCGGGCCGGGACCGGCCGCTCGATCAGCATGATCTCCGCCCCCGCCAGCAGTTGCGGCATGACGAAGGTGTGCATCTGCGCCGTGTGATACAGCGGCAGCGCCGCCAGGACACGGTCCTCCGCGGCGTACTCGCAGGCCATGATGCAGCTCGTGTACTCCGACAGCAGGGCGCGATGGGTCAGCATCGCGCCTTTCGGAGCGCCGGTGGTGCCGGAGGTATACAGGATCTGGGCGATGTCTTCGTCGGTTACGTCGTCCGGCATGTCCCTGGCGGCGCTGCCCGTCTCGCCGGCTGGGAGAAGTGATGCGAAGCTCCGAAGCGCAGCCGCCCCGGATGCCTCGGCCGTGTCGCGCAGCGCCGGGTCGTGCAGGATCAGCCGGGCGCCGCACTGCCCGGCGATGTAGCCCAGCTCGCCCGGCGACAGCGCGTAGTTGGCGGGCACATGGATCACCCCCGCCTTGCAGCAGGCGATCCAGAACAGCAGGTAGAGATCGGAGTTCTGTCCGAACGCTACCACCCGTTCGCCCCGCTCCAGCCCCTCGGCCCGCAGCCCGGCGGCGATCCGGCCGGTGACGGCGTCAAGCTCCCAGTAGCTCCAGGCGCGGTCCTCGAAGCGCAGGGCCGTGCGGTCCCTGAACCGGTTCGCGGCCCTGGCGAGCGCGTCGCCAATCGTGTTGCGCGCGGCGCGCCGTGCCATGGCATCCATCGCAGCCCTCCTCCTACCGGTCAGCCCCCGCTGGCGTGGCGCGCCCGGCGGCTTCATTTGCCCATGAATGAGCTTGACCACAACGACGAGGTCACGGCCACGATGAAACCACGCCGGGCCAACGTGTGGGTGACGCGTGCCGCCGCAGCCCGATGCGCCCACCCGGCCAGGAGTGCCCCATGCCCGTCATCGCCGCTTTCGACCCCGTGACCGGCATCGGCCGCCTCACCTTCAACCGGCCCGAGGTGCTGAACGCGATCGACGTGCCGGCTGCCCTGGCCCTGCGCGATGGCGTGCAGCGCCTGGTCGCCGAGCCCGGCCTGCGCTGCGTCGTGCTGGCCGGCGCCGGGCGCGCCTTCGTGGCGGGTGGCGACATCGCCGCCTTTGCCGCCGAGCCGGCCCGCGTCGTCGATGAACTGCTGGAGGCGCTGCATCCCGCCATCCTGGCCCTGCGCGCCACCCCGGCGCCGGTGCTCGCGGTGGTGCAGGGCGCCGCCGCCGGCGCGGGCCTCAGCCTGGTCCTCGGCGCCGACCTGGTGGTGGCGGGCGACCGCGCACGCTTCGTGATCGCCTATGACCGCGTCGGGGCCTCGCCGGATTGCGGCGGCACCTGGTTCCTGCCGCGCAAGGTCGGCCGCGCCCGGGCGTTCGAGATGATGCTGCTGGGCCAGGCGCTGGACGCCGAGGCGGCGCGTGCCGCGGGCATCGTTTCCCTGGTCGTGCCCGCCGCCGAGCTTGAGCAGCGCGCGGACGAGCTGGCCCGCCGTATCGCTGCCGGGCCGACCGCCGCCTATGGCCGGTTCAAGCGCCTGGTTGACGACGCGCTGGCAGCCCCGCTGGACCAGCACCTGCAGGCGGAGCGCGACGCCTTCCTGGCCTCGACCGCGACTGCCGACTTCCGCGAGGGCGTCGCCGCCTTCATCGCCAAGCGCGAGCCGGTGTTCAAAGGGGTTTGACGATGGGAACGGCACTGTCGACTTGTTGGATTGCAGTCGCGCTGGGTCGCGATAATGAGGGTGTGGTCGTGACCTGTTTGCATATGTGGACATCGGGGAAACGCGGCGGGAGCACAGGTCCTCCACGATGCTGCGATCTGGGCGCCGTGGCCCGGCGGTTCGCAGCATGAGAGGCGGTTCGATGGCCCGGTGTGTTGGTTCGGACGTGTCGCAGAAGCCGACGGCGACCTGTGTCGTGGACGAGACAGGGCGCCGGCCCTGGCGCGGCAGATGCGCCGCAGACCCCGGGCAGATCGAGCGGATCGTAAAGGGGCATGCAGGAGAGGACGCCAGGGTTGGCATCGAGACCGGACCGATGACGCCCTGGCTTGTGCAGGACCTGCGAGGTCGAGGGCTCAACGTCGTCTGCCTTGATGCGAGGCGCGCCAGCGCGGCGCTCAAGATGCAGATGAACAGTAAGCGGTGCTCCGCCACCCTGACCTTGGCGGGTTGACGGTCATCCGGCTTTCGCGGCCCACCTCCAGGGCATCAGCTCATCGATGCGTAC
>CAXTFY010000122.1:0-13124 GCA_964243265.1 uncultured Acetobacteraceae bacterium
TTGGCGGCGAATGGGACGGCGAACTACGGGGGGTCGCTGTTCCCGACAGGCTGACCGGCGAGGATGTCCGGCCGGTCGTCCAGCGGCTGGGCGATCTCCTCCCCCCTGGTTGATAGCTTGGGTGGAAGGAACAGCACGCCGGCTGTGTGATCTCCGGGCCGACGATGATATGCACCGGTCCATCATGGACGATTGCCGGACTTCTACACCCCTCCTGGCACGGCCCAGGCCAAGCTGCCCTACAGAGGCCGCTTGAGCGTCTCCCTATCCGTTCGCCCGGACCTGCCCGGTCCGCAGCAGGGAGCGGGACTGCAGGCGCAGGACATCAGCGCCTTCCGTGGCGAGCGCCTGGTGCTGCGCGGGGTGTCGTTCACCGTGGCGCCCGGCGGGGCGCTGCTGCTGCTGGGCGCCAACGGTTCGGGCAAAAGCACCTTGCTGCGCGTGCTGGCCGGGCTGAAGCGGCCGGACGCCGGGCGGGTGCTGTGGCAGGGCGGGGATGCCGACCCGCTGCCGGTCGCCTACCTCGGCCACCAGGACGCCGTGAAGCCCGGGCTGACCGCGCTGGAGAACCTGGCCTTCGCCGCCGGAACCGGCCGGGGCGACGCGCGGGATGCCCTGGCGGCGCTGGACCTGGCGGCGCTGGCCGACCTGCCGGCGCGGCTGCTGTCGGCCGGGCAGAAGCGGCGGCTGGCGCTGGCCCGGCTGGTGCTGTCCCCCGCCGCCATCTGGCTGCTGGATGAGCCGACGCTGGGCCTCGACACCGCTGCGGTCGAGCGGTTGGGCGGGCTGCTGGCGGCGCACCGGGCCGGGGGCGGCGTGGTCGTCACCGCCACGCACCTGCCGTTGCCGCTGCCGGATGCGGCGGAGTTGCGGCTCTGACGGCCGGGTGGGCGCTGCTGCGGCGGGAGATGCGGCTGTCGCTGCGGCATGGGGCGGACACCTTGGCGGCGGTGCTGTTCTTCGTGTTGGCCGGGGCGTTGTTCCCCCTCGCGATCGGCCCGGCGCCGGAGACCCTGGGGCGGATCGCGCCGGGCATCGTCTGGGTGTGCGCGCTGCTGGCGGCGCTGCTGCCGCTGGACCGGCTGTTCGGCGCGGACTTCGAGGACGGGTCGTTGGACCAACTGCTGCTGGGCGGGCTGTCGGCGGGTGCGGTGGCGGGTGTGAAGGCGCTGGCGCACTGGCTGGGCACCGGGCTGCCGCTGCTGCTGGCGGCGGGGCCGCTGGCGGTGATGCTGCAACTGGACCCAGGCGCGGTGCCGGTGCTGCTGGCCGGGCTGCTGCCGGGCACCTTGGCGCTATCGCTGCTGGGGACGCTGGGCGCGGCGGTGGTGCTGGGCGCGCGGCGCGGCGGGGTGCTGCTGCCGCTGCTGGTGCTGCCGTTGGCGATGCCGGTGCTGATTTTTGGCGCGGCGGCGGTGGAGGCCGTAGGCTCGGGGCTGACGCCGCGGCCGCACCTGCTGCTGCTGGCGGCTGTGCTGGCCGGGGCGCTGCCGCTGTGCCCGCTGGCGGCTGGGGCGGCGTTGCGGGGGGCTGTCGAATGAGGAACTGGACGATGATCACGTCCTACTGCGCCCTTCTCCCTCTCCCTTCGGGAGAGGGCCGGGGTGAGGGGGTCTTGCTTGCTTTCTGCGCCGGGCGCCGACAGCACTGTTGGAACCGCGCTGCCCGGGTAAGGGGGATCGCGCTGCAAGGCCCCCTCACCCCGGCCCTCTCCCGAAGGGGGAGAGGGGGAAGCAGCGTGCCATGACCGCATCGTACCCGCCTGATGGGCCAGTCTGGGCGCCGCCCATCGCCCCCGCCGTCCCGCGCGGCCTGTGCACCGACTGCGGCCTGTCCCGCACCGCGCAGCCCGGCCAATGCGGCGCCGCCTGCCAGTTCATCGCGCCGGACTACCCCGGCCTGGAAACCCGCGTCCACGGCCGCCCGCGCGACCCGGCCCGCCCGGACGAGCTGCACTTCGGCCCACACCTGCGGATGCTGCGCGCCTCCCTGCAAACCCCACGGGAGGGCGCGCAGTGGACCGGCATCACCACCCGCATCGCCGAGCGCCTGCTGGAGACCGGCGCCATCGATGCCGTGCTGACCATGGCGCCCGACCCGGCCGACCGCTGGCGCCCCATCCCGGTCCTGGTGACCGAGGCCGCCGGCATGGCCGAGTGCCGCGGCATGCGCATGGGCTATGCCCCGCTGCTGGCCCTGCTGGAGCCGGCCCGCGCCCGCGGCTACCGGCGCGTGGCCGTCATCGGCATTCCCTGCCAGGTGCACGCCCTGCGCGCCATCGAGCATACGCTGGGCTTCGACCGGCTGTTCGTCATCGGCACGCCGTGCTCGGACAACACCACCACCGAACGCTTCCACGAGTTCCTGGCCCTGCTGACGGAGGACCCCGGCACGATCACGTACCTGGAATTCCGCAGTGACTACCGGGTGGAGCTGCGGTTCACCGATGGCCGGGTGCGGCTGGTGCCGTTCCTGCAACTACCGATCAGCAAGCTGCCGCCGGACTTCTTCCCGCTGACCTGCCGCACCTGCGTCGATTACACCAACGTGCTGGCCGACCTGACGGTGGGCTACATGGGCGGCCAGGGCGAGCAGTGGCTGCTGGTCCGCAACGAACGCGGCGAGGCGCTGCTGGCTGCCCTGGGTGACGAGATCCGCACCGGCGCCCCGGGCAGCGCCGGCAAGCGGGCCGGGGCGGTGCAGGGCTTCATCGCCAACGTGGCGCGGGCGGCGGGCGGGCTGCCGCTGCGCTCCATGCCGGGCTGGCTGCGCCCGGTCGTGGGTTGGCTGATGCCCCGGATCGGCCCGCGCGGGCTGGAGTTCGCCCGCACCCGGGTGGAGATGAAGGCCGCCGAGACCGTGCTGCACCTGCGCCGCCAGCATCCGCGCCGGCTGCGGACGATGGTGCCGGGGCATATCTGGGCGTTGCTGGCGCCGTATGGCCTGGCGCCGCGGCCGGACGAGCTGCCGCACCAGGAACGATCCGCCGCACCGGGCGTAGAAGCGCCGTAGCGCGCAGGGGGTTCCACGATGGATGACGACGACCTGCAGAAGGCGCCGGACAGCACGGGACAGCGCGGCGGCATGGGTCGGCGCGGTGGCCTTGGCCGCACGGGCAAGATGGGCCTGGCGGTGGGCGGGATCGCGGTGCTCGGCTTGGCCGGCTGGGTACTCAGCCGCACTCCGGCTGCGCCCGTCGGCAGTGCGCAGACAGGTTCCCCTGCGCAGGCCCCCCCAGTCGCGCAGACCGGCCCCGCAACGCCGACCGGCCCGGCGCCAGTGGCGGCCCAAGCCGGCGCACCGACCGACGCGATCAAGGCGGCCATTGACCGCATGCTGGATGCGACGGAGAGCGTCTGGTCGGTCGAGCTGCCCAAGCAGACCGGCAAAGCCTACGAAAAGCCCACCGTGGTGATGTTCACCGGCCGGACACCCTCCGCCTGCGGCACGGCGCAGGCCGCCAGTGGACCGTTCTACTGTCCGCGGGATCACAAGCTGTACCTCGACACCGCGTTCTTCGCCGAGATGCAGCGGCGTTACAGCGGCAGCGGCGATTTCGCCTTCCCCTACGTGATCGCGCATGAGATCGGGCACCACATCCAGGCCCTGCTGGGCCTGCCGCAGGTGCAGCCTGTAGCCGGCACGGCGGCGGCCAACGAGCTGCCGTTGCGGCGGGAGCTGATGGCCGACTGCCTGGCCGGCGTGTGGGCCAACCGCATGGCCGCGCGCCAGGCTGCGATCAACATGCCCGACATCCGCCAGGCCGCCCGCACCGCCACCAGCATCGGCGCCGACAGCACCAAGCCTGGCGCACCGGAGGCCTCGGCTGCGCCGATGCTGGACAACTTCACGTTGGGCACGGCGGAACAGCGGACGCGGTGGCTGTCGGCGGGGATGCGGGAGGGCACCATCGCGGGGTGCAACACTCTTGAAGGGCCGATCTAGGGTCCCGTTCCCCGAAGCCTTCTGCCTGGCGCGAGGCGGCGTGATGCACCACCCGTTGAGGGGCGGTGATGCTGGTTGACGGGTTCTGGCTGAGCGGCACGCATTGGAAACGGCTTGCGCCGTTGTTGCCGAACAAGCCGCACGGCGGGTCCCCGGTCGCCGGATGAGCAGCGGCATCGTGGCGGCGCTGCTCACCCGGCGACCGCTGCAGCGGCATGCCTGCGGAGCGTGGCCCGAGCAAGACGTTACGTAATCGATCCACGGTATATGAGTAGAATCCGAGCCTGCCCCGGCATCCCTGAGCGTGGCTACGGTCTGCGTCGCGAGCGCTGGGCGACGGTGGCGCCGACATGAGGACGAACGGTCATGGACAGCGTAATCTCGACGAGCGACATCAAGGACGCGCAGCCCGTTGCCCAAGGCGACGCCGATGCTTCCGTCATGCCCCAGCAGACGAAGACCTTGACTGGCAAGGTCGCGCTGGTAACCGGGGGTTCGCGCGGCATCGGCGCGGCATCGGCACGTGAGCTGGCCCGGCTTGGAGCGGACGTCGCGATCAGCTTCTCCGCCAGCGCAGACCGCGCCAACTCCGTGGTCGTGGAGTTGAAGGACATGGGCGTGCGCGCCGCCGCTTTTCACGCTGACCAAGCGGACCCCATGCAGGTGAGCAAGTTGATCGACGACGTCGTGGCGACCTTCGGCGGCTTCGACATCCTGGTCGCCAATGCAGCCGTCTTCGTCGTTGGCCCGGTCAAGAGCACCGACAATGCCGCATTGGACCAGATGCACGCGATCAACGTCGGCGGGACGATCGCCTCGATCCGCGCCGCAACCGGCGCGATCCGCGACGACGGCCGGATCATCGTCATGTCCTCCGGCGTCGCATACCGTGTCGGCGCACCGGGGCTGGCGGACTACTCATCCACGAAGGCCGCGCTCGAAGGCTACGTCCGGGGGGCAGCGCACGATTTGGCGCCGCGCCGGATCACCATCAATGCGCTCAGCATCGGAGCGGTCAACACTGAGATGAACCCGGAGGACGGGCCGATCTCGGACTGGCTCAAGAGCGTCACCGCGCTCAAGCGCTATGCGCAACCGGAAGAGATTGCGGCTGTCGTCGGCTTCGTTGCTTCGCCGGCGGCCAGCTACATGACCGGCGGCGTCGTGCCGGTCAGCGGCGGCGGCGTCGCCTGATCCGGCACCGTCCGGTCTGAAGCTGGTCCTCGCAAAGGGCCGGTAGTACAACAGCGCATACCCCGGCCCCCAGCCCAGGGGGTGCCCGGGCGTCATCGGCTTGCGCCAGGGCAGTGTGCACGCCGGCAAGTTCTGCATCCTGCCTGACCGGCTTCGCAACCTTGCCGCCATGATGCCGCCGCTGCCATGTGTTGCATTGGCATCCGGGGGCGGCATGGCGGCAGGCGGCGAGGTCGGGGCGGATGGGATGCGGGTGGCGCTGGTGGTGCTGGGCGCCGCCGCGGTGGTGATCCCCTTGTTCCACCGGCTGCGGATCAGCGCGGTGCTGGGCTTCATGCTGGTCGGCATGGCGGTCGGCCCGGCCGGGCTGGGCGCGCTGGCCGGCAGGGCGCCGGCGCTGGCGTGGATCACCATCGGGGACCGCGGCCAGATCGCGCCGCTGGCCGACCTCGGCGTGGTGCTGCTGCTGTTCATGATCGGGCTGGAGCTGTCGTGGGAGCGGATGGGCACCATGCGCCGCCTGGTGTTCGGCCTGGGGGCGCTGCAACTGGCCGGCTGCACCCTGGCCGTCGCGGGCGCTGCGATGCTGCTGGGCGTGCGGCCGGCCGCGGCGGGGCTGGTGGCGCTGGCGCTGGCGATGTCGTCCACCGCGGTCGTGGCGCAGGTGCTGGCGGAGGAGCGGCGCATGGCCGGCCCGGTCGGGCGCGTCAGCTTCGCCGTGCTGCTGTTCCAGGACCTGATGCTGGTGCCGGTGCTGTTCGGGCTGGGGGCGGCGGGGGACGCGGGCTGGGCCGGGTTCGGGGTGGCGGTGGCGCGGGCCGTGGGCGCGGTGGCCGCCATCGTGCTGGGCGGGCGGCTGGCGCTGCGCCCGCTGTTCCGCGGCGTGGCCCGCACCGGCAGCCCCGAGCTGTTCATGGCCGCCTGCCTGCTGGTGGTGCTGGGGACCGGGCTGGCTGCGGCGGCGGCCGGGCTGGGCATGGCGCTGGGGGCGCTGATCGCCGGGCTGCTGCTGGCCGAGACCGAGTACCGCCGCCAGATCGAGGTCACCGTCGATCCGTTCAAGGGCCTGCTGCTGGGGGTGTTCCTGATCAGCATCGGCATGAGCCTCGACCTGGCCCGCATCGCGCAGCAGCCGCTGCAGGTGCTGGGCGCGGCGGCGGGACTGGTGGCGGTGAAGGCCCTGGTGACGGCGGGGCTGGCGCGCGGCTTCGGCCTGCGCTGGCGGGTGGGCGGCCCGGCCGGGCTGCTGCTGGGGCCGGGGGGCGAGTTCAGCTTCGTCATCCTCGGGCTGGGCCAGGCGTCCGGGCTGGTTGATCCCGGGCTGGCAGGGTTCGCGTTCATCCTGGCGGCGCTGACGATGGCCGCCATCCCGCTGCTGTCGAAGCTGGGCATCCTGCTGGCCGGCCGGCGCCCGGTGAAGGTGCGGCCGGACCTGTTGCCGCCCGACATGGCCGCGCACGGGGCCGCGCATGGGGCGCCGCGCGTCATCATCGCCGGGTTCGGCCGGGTCGGGCGCACGGTGGCGTCGCTGCTGGATGCGCATGCCCTGCCCTGGGTCGCCATCGACACCGACGCCGACCGGGTGGCGGCGGCGCGCGGGCCGGGCCGGGCGGTGTATTACGGCGACATCACCCGGCCGGAGCTGCTGGCCCGCGTCGGCCTGGCGGACGCCCGCGCGCTGGTCGTCACCATCGACGACCGCGCCCGCGCCGACGCCCTGGTGGGGACCGCCCGCGCCGCCCGGCCGGACCTGCTGATTGTCGCCCGCGCCCGCGATGGCCGCCATGCCGCGCGGCTGTATGCCCTGGGCGCGTCGGACGCCGTGCCGGAAACCATCGAGGCCAGCCTGCAACTGTCCGAGGCGGTGCTGGTGGACCTTGGCATCCCCATGGGTCCTGTCATCGTATCCATCCACGAGCGCCGGGCGGCGCTGCAGGAGGAGATCAAGGCCATGGCGCCAAACGCCACCATCGTCCCGCGCGGCCAGGCGCGGCTGCGGGCCAAGCGGTAAGCGGCCCCGGAGAGAGACGATGTGCGAACTGCTGGGCATGAGCGCCAACGTGCCGACCGACATCTGCTTCAGCTTCGCCGGGCTGGTGCCGCGCGGCGGCGGCACCGCGCCGCATGCGGATGGCTGGGGCATCACCTTCTATGAGGGCCGCGGCTGCCGCGCGTTCCACGACCCGACGCCCAGCGCGCGGTCGGAGATCGCGCAGTTCCTGATCGGCCATCCCATCCGCAGCCAGGTGGTGATCAGCCACATCCGCCGGGCCAACCGCGGCGGCGTGTCGCTGGAGAACACCCACCCCTTCACCCGCGAGCTGTGGGGCCGTGCCTGGACTTTCGCGCATAACGGCCAGTTGCGCGGGGTGAAGCGCTGGCCGCTGGGCGGCCACCGGCCGATTGGAACCACGGACAGCGAGCACGCCTTCTGCTGGATGCTGCAGCAATTGGGCAACCGTTGGCCGAAGCCGCCGTCGGATGGGTCGCTCGCCGCGCACGTCGGCGTGCTGGCCCGGCAGTTGTCGGCCCTGGGAGTGTTCAACATGCTGATGAGCGACGGGCGGCAACTGTTCTGCTTCTGCGGCACCAAGCTTGCGTGGATCACCCGGCGGGCGCCGTTCGGCCCGGCCACGCTGGTCGATGAGGACCTGACGGCGGACTTCAGCAAGCAGACCGGTCCCGACGATGTCGTCAGCGTCGTCGCCACCCGGCCGCTGACGCGGGACGAGACCTGGACCACCATGCGCCCCGGCAGCTTCATCGTGTTCCGCCGGGGGGTGGCGCATCCGGGTCTCCGGACGCCTGGACGGGGGATTGCGGCCCCGGCCGGCGCCCATGGCTGAAGGACGCCGGGCCATGACCCTCATCAACCCAAGCCGCGGAGCCGCCTGATGCCCCTTCCCGTTGCCGCCCTCGATCACGTCGTCATCAACGTCCGCGACGGGCTGGATGCGGCGGCCGACCTGTATGAACGCCTGGGCTTCACGCTGACGCCGCGCGGGCATCATACGCTGGGGTCGAGCAACAACTTGGCCATCCTGGGCACCGACTACCTGGAGCTGCTGGGCGTGCAGCCCGGCGGCGGCAGCCGGGCGGACGTGCTGGACTGGCCGGCCGGGCTGAACGGCCTGGTGTTCAAGACGTTCGACTCCGACGCGATGCATGCGGCCCTGCAGGCGGCCGGGCTGCCGGTGCTGCCGCCGCAGGCGTTCTCCCGCCCGGTGACGACGCCCGACGGCGCCACCGGCGACGCCGCCTTCCGCACCGTCCGGCTGGAGCGGGAGGCCGTGCCGGCGGGCCGCCTGTTCTTCTGTCATCACCTGACGCCGCAGCTTGTGTGGCAGGACGCCTGGCGCCGCCATGCCAACGGCGCCCTTGGCATCCAGCGCGCCATCGTCGCCGCCGAGGACCCGGCGGAGCCGGCCACGCTGCTGGCGCGCCTGTTCGGGGCGGATGCCGTGCAACGGCATGGGGACGGGTTCCGCCTGCTGGCCGGCCTGGCCAGCATCGACATCGTCACCCCGGCGGCGCTGGCGGCGGAATTCGGCGCCGCCATGCCGGATGCGGCCGGGCGCGGCCAGTTCATGGCGGCGCTGGTGCTGCGTACGGCGTCGCTGGACCGCGCTGCCGCGGCCTTGCGGGCGGGCGGCGTCGCGGCGGTGCGGGAGGCGGGACGCCTTGTCGTCCCGGCAAGCACGCTGGGCGGCATGACACTGGTGTTCGAGCCATGATGCCCACCCAAGTCCTTATAAGCGCCTCGAACCGGGTTCAGGACGTTTCGACCGAACATATCAGCGCCGTCATTGCGAGCCGCGCTTGCGGCGCGGCAATCCAGAGGCGGCCCGCGCAGTCCTTGCAGCCCTGGAACGCCGCGTCGCGGGCGCTCCTCGCCATGACGGCGGCGTTCGGGACACATGCTGGACAGCCTGGGTCAGCTCCTGTGGCCCCATCCCTCTCCGAGAGGGGGCAGCGTGGCATCGCCCGGTGATCGATTGGCTGCTCGCGTTGGACCGGGCGGCCAACATCGCCTTGGCACCACTCCGCCATGGCTTGCTGCTGGCCGGCTCTCGTTTCGTGACCGCCATGGGCACCGAAGCCACGGCCTTGCCCGTTGCCGTCATCGCCTCCGGCCTGCTGGCGGCCGGGCGGCGCGGTGGGCTGGTGGCACCGCTATGGCTAACCCTGCTCGGGGCCGAGGCCACGACCTACGCCCTGAAATACCTGGTGGACCGGCCGCGCCCACCGCCCTTGGCCGGGCTTGCCGCGATCTCGCCGTCCTTCCCCAGCGCCCATGCGACGGTGGCCATGGCGCTGTATGGCTTCCTGGGGCTGGCCATTGCGGCGGGGCTGCCCGGGCGGCGGACGGCGGTGCTCGCGGCGGCGGCGGCGGTCATCCTGGCCATCGGCGCGACCCGCCTGGTGCTCAGCCTGCACTACCTGTCGGACGTTGCGGCGGGCTATGCCATCGGCGGGGCCTGGCTTTGTGTTGGTTCGCGCTGGGCCGTGCTGCGGATGGCGCATCGCATGGCGCAAAGGCAACGGCATTGACGCCAAGGAACGGCCGATATCGCATTGTCACGACGCCGCTGTCCGAGTCTGGGTATATCCAGGCGGCCGGCACGGGGGGACGTGCCCGAATCACAAGGAGCCGGGGACGGTGCAGGTTCGAAAAAAGCTGATCCTGTTGCCGCTGCTCAGCTTGGCGGCCTGTGCGCATGGGCCGCCGATCCGGCTGAGCCCGGCCAGCGCGACCGTTGCAGTCCCGCGCCATGACGCGCACGCCACCCTCGCGGCGCAGATCACCGGCTCGCGCTCGCCATGCGCCGGCCCGGCGTCACGCCGGCTGACCAGGGCACGAAAGGATGAGCTGTTCCGCCAGTTCGCCGCGGATGACGGCCAACCGCACGATCCGCCACCGCCGGCCAAGGCACCAACCTCCGCCTGCCGGACCGCAGGACGGTAGGCGGCGATGGACGCGCTGCTGCCTCGCTCGGATGCCCCGGCCACCGCGCCGGCCTTCGCGGTCGAGCCGGCCCGTCGCGTGTCCGGGTTCATCCAGTCTGGCGGGCGTGCCGTCGTCCTTGTAGACCCATCGGCGCCGGCGCGGGCGGCGGCGCTTGACGGCATTCTTGCCGCCCTGCCCGCCGGGGCCATCCGGCTTGGCAACCCGCTCGCCAGCGCGCTGACGCTGCACAGGCTGCTGTTCCAGCTTGGGATCGAGGACGGCGGCGAGGACGGGGAGGAGGACGCTGGCGGGCTGATCGTGTGCGCCCTCGATGTGCCGTCCGGCGGCAGGATGGCCATGCTGGCGGTGGATGACGCGCACTCGCTGACCCCCGAGGCGATGGCGGCCCTGGCGCAGGTGCCCAGCCCAGCCAGCCCCGACCAGGCCGGACGCCTGCTGCTATTGGCTGGCGGGCCTGGGCTGCTGGCCCTGGTGTCCGGACCCGGCTGCGAGGTGTTGCGCGACCCTTGCCTGACCTTGACGATCGTAACGCCGACCCTCGCCGGGGCCGTGCCGCTTAGCGAGGCTGGCACCGACGTCACGCCTGCGGCCAGGGCGGGGGCCGAGCGGCGATGGTGGGTCGGCCCCTTGCTGGCCGGGTTGTTCCTTGTCGGCTTGATCGGCATGCCGATCCTGTTCTGGGTTGCCCAAGCGACGCCCCCGCTGCGATCCGGCTCACAGGGGGCTGGTCCCGCGCTGCCAGCCGCCGCGCCGCACGAACCCGCTGGCGAGGCGGCCGGCGACCCTGCCCTGCCCCAGGCAGCGCCGGACCTGCCGACGCGGCGCGGGACGCCTGCGCCGCAACCTACGCTGGCGCTGGCGGACGCGCGGCTGCGCCAGGATTTTGATGCGTTCCTCGATCGCGCCGGACGTGACACAGCGCGCCTAAGCGCGAGGGCGCGGGAAAGGCTATTCCGGGAATACCTGGATTGGCGCACCCGCAATGCTGGGCGTACGGATGTGCGTAGGCCGGAGGCGCCTTAAGACGGTGAAGGCATCGGCCCTATGGTCCAGCGGGTCACTCAAGCAGCGCAGCAGTCGTAATGAGTCACCTTGATTTCAGGTATTCGCGCGGGTCCACAGGTCCCGCATAACTCGTAGCAATTCTGACCGGTCCGTGGTGTAGCAATCACGTATGAAGCAGTCAGCCGGCATGATGCCTCTCTTGGGCACGCTGACCAAGACGCCCCATTGCGGTCCGCTTCTACCTCCCTTTCGACAAATCTCGCTGATGCCGGTCACCATGTTCCATTGCAGGCGCCTTACATAAAAGGAGTGGCGAATGGCCATGCCATCCGTATTAAAGCGAATATAGAAGGCGCCCGGTATGCAAAGCGACAGGTTCCATAGCACCCCTAAAAAGGTCAGCAAAAACACCAGTGCCGAAAAGCCGCCATCCCAATTTGCAGGGAGAAAGCGATCAAGACCTGTGTAATACATGACGATCAGAATAAGCGCACAGGTACCGATCAAGCGGAGCCTATAATCTCGGCGCATTCCCACTACCATGGAAGCTGGGAGCGCTCCCCGTTCCGGTCCAGCGCCATCCCTAACCTGCCCCACCTCCAAACCTCCGATTGCGCCCGCCCGCCCTGCCGCCGTAGCCTGCGCCCATGCCCTATCACAGCACCGTCTGCCCGCACGACTGCCCCAGCACCTGCGCCTTGGAGGTGGAGGTGCTGGACGCTCACCGCATCGGCTCCGTCCGTGGCGCGGCCGACAACACCTACACCGCCGGCGTGATCTGCGCGAAGGTCGCCCGTTACGCCGAGCGCCAGCACCACCCGGATCGCCTGACCCGCCCCCTGATCCGCACCGGTCCCAGGGGCACCTTCCGGGAGGCCGGCTGGGACGAAGCCCTGGACCTTGTTGCCGCCCGGTTCCAGGACGTTGCCGCCCGGCATGGGCCGGAGGCGGTCTGGCCGTACTACTTCGCGGGGACCATGGGCCTGGTGCAGCGGGACGGCATCAACCGGCTGCGCCACGTCATGCGCTATTCCCGCCAGCACAACACCATCTGCTCGACGGTGACCGAGAGCGGCTGGATCGCCGGGGTCGGCCGCTACGGCGGGCCGGACCCGCGGGAGATGCAGCAGTCCGACCTGATCGTCATGTGGGGCGGCAACCCGGTCTCCACCCAGGTCAACGTGATGACCCACGTCACCCGCGCCCGCAAATCCCGCGGCGCGCAGTTCGTGGTGATCGACCCGTACCGCACCCCCAGCGCCGCCGCCGCCGACCTGCACCTCGCCCCCCGCCCCGGCACCGACGGCGCCCTGGCCTGCGCTGTCATGCACGTCGCCTTCCGCGACGGCCACGCCGACCGCGCCTACATGGCCCAGTATGCCGACTGCCCCGACCGCCTGGAGGCCCACCTGCGCCCGCGCGGCCCCGAGTGGGCGGCCGGCGTCACCGGGCTGACGGTGGCGGAGATCGAGCATTTCGCCGGGCTGTACTGCCGGACGGAGCGGGCGTTCCTGCGCATCGGCTACGGCTTTGCCCGCAGCCGCAATGGGGCTGTGGCGATGCACGCCGTCACCTGCCTGCCCACCGTCACCGGCAAGTGGCGGCACCCAGGCGGCGGCGCGTTCTGGAACAACCGCGGCACCGGCATCTACCACTGGGACAAGACGCTGATCGAGGGCCTGGATGCCCGCGACGCCTCGGTCCGCAGGATGGACATGAGCCGCATCGGCGCCGTCCTGACCGGGGACCGGGCGGAGCTGGGGGACGGCCCCCCGGTACATGCCCTATTGATCCAGAACACCAACCCCGCCGTCGTCGCCCCCGACAGCCTGCGCGTCCGCCGCGGATTGCTGCGGGACGACCTGTTCACGGTGGTGCACGAGCAGTTCATGACCGAGACCGCCCGCCTGGCCGACGTGGTGCTGCCGGCGACGACGTTCCTGGAGCACGACGACCTGTATGGCGCGGGCGGCCACACGCACCTGCAGGTCGGCCGCAAGCTGGTGCAGCC
>CAXTFY010000123.1:0-13065 GCA_964243265.1 uncultured Acetobacteraceae bacterium
GCTGATGCGGCAGGACCCGCCGTTCGACATGGCCTACATCACCGCCACCCACATGTTGGAGCACATCCACCCCCGCACGCTGGTGGTGAACGACCCCAAGTGGGTGCGCGACAGCCCCGAGAAGCTGCTGGTGACGCACTTCCCCGACCTGATGCCGCCGACGCTGATCACCTGGGACGCGGATGCCATACGGGCGTTCCGGGCGGAGCACCGCGACATCATCGTGAAGCCGCTGTTCGGCAACGGCGGCGCCGGGGTGTTCCGCATCCGCGAGGACGACGAGAACCTGGCGAGCCTGCTGGAGATGCACTTCGCCCGGTCGCGCGAGCCGCTGATGATCCAGCGCTACGAGGCCGCGGTGCGCCGGGGCGACAAGCGGGTGATCCTGGTGGATGGCGAGGCAGCGGGCGCGTTGAACCGGGTGCCGGCCGTAGGGGAGGCGCGGTCCAACATGCACGTCGGCGGCCGGCCGGAGCGGACCGAGCTGACGGAGCGCGAGCAGGAGATCTGCCGGCGGATCGGGCCTTATCTGCGCGACCACGGGCTGATCTTCGTGGGGATCGACGTGATCGGGGACTACTTGACGGAGATCAACGTCACCTCGCCGACGGGGCTGCAAGAGGTTGCGCGGTTCGACGGGATCGACCTTGCGTCGGCAATCTGGGACAGCATCGAGCGGAAAGTAGCGGCGCGGCCAGCCCCATAAGACCACCCTGACTCCCTCTCCCCGCTTCGGGAGAGGGCTGGGGTGAGGGGGCCTTACAGCACGGTTCTTGCGTCCAACAGCGCCCCTGGACCTCCGGCGAGCGCAGGCCAGCAAGCAAGACCCCCTCACCCCGGCCCTCTCCCGACGCGGGGAGAGGGAGCAGGCAGCTTCCGCGTTCACCTTGCATTCATCATACCAACGTCTTATGTGCCTATCGCTATCCTGAAGCAGGTTGAGGCCTGTGGTTCCGCCCTTTGCGCCGAGCCATGCCTCCCACCCCTCCCAAGATCGGCTGCGCCTCACCTCCGCGTGCGGCAATACCCTCTGCCCGATGTCCGGGCGCGGGGCCAACCCGACCCACGGTTCGGCACTGCCGCCGTGCGTCCATCCTAAGACGAGCCATGATGTCACGACTGCAAAACGTTACCGCCCAGCCCACCACCCAAGCCCTGCCCGCCCTGATTGCCACCATCCGCCGCAACGGGGAGCCGGGCGTCGCCAAGGCGGAGACCGCACCCTTCACCAAGGCCGAGCTACGCCAGCTTATCCTGGAGATCATGGGATAAGCGGGGGCTAGACAGCACAGGCCGCGTTCATCGGCGCAAACGCCTCTGCGGCCGGGACAACGCCGACCGGGGCCAACAGGTCCCAGGCGCCCCGACTTTCCCCGGGCGCCTTCACGCGGTACAACGTCAGGTCGTGCAGCACCCGGCCATCGGCCCGCATCGTGGTATCCGCACCGAAGTACTGCACCGGCAGGGCGCGCATCGCCCGGCCGACCGCCACTGCATCCCGCGTCCCGGCCTGCGCCACGCCGCGCAGGAAGTGCAGCGTGGCGGCATAGACGTTGGCCTGGTTCTGCGTCGGCATCGCCTGCCGCTCCGCCATAAACCGCTTGCCAAAGGCACGGGCCGCGTCGTTCTGGTCCCAATAGAAGCTGGTCGGGAAACGCAGCCCCTGCGCCACGTCCAATCCCAGCGCATGGATGTCGGTCAAGTAAACCAGGAACCCGGCCAGGGTCTGCGCGCGCCCAATCTGTCCATGCCCGGCCTGCAGGCCGAACTCGGCGGCCTGCTTGACCAGGTTCACCTGGTCGCCGCCGACGCTGGCCAGGCCGATCACCTGGGCGCGGCTGGTCTGCGCTTCCAGGATCTGCGCCGAGAAGTCGGCGTTCCCGATCGGGAAGCGCGTGCTGCCCAGGACCCTGCCCCCGGCCGCCTCGATCACCCTCGTCGCCTCCGCCTGCAACGCTGCGCCGAAGCTGAAATCGACGGTGACGAAGTACCAGGTCTTGCCGCCGCCTTCGGTCAGCACCTTGCCGGTGCCGGCGGCCATGGCGTGGGTGTCGTCTGCCCAGTGGCTGCTGACCGGGGAGCAGCTCTTGCTGGTGAACTCCGTGACCGCGGCAGCGGTGATCAGCACCGTGCGTGACCGCTCCCGTGCGACCTGCTGCACGGCGGCGGCCACCGGCGTCACGGGAAGGTCGGCGACCGCATCCACGCCGCTGTCATACCAGGCCCGGGCGATGCTGCCGGCCACGTCCGGCTTGTTCTGCGTGTCGGCGCGGAGCACCTCGACCGGCAGGCCCAGCACCGCGCCGCCGAAATCCTGCACCGCCATGCGCGCCGCCGCCACCGACCCGGCGCCGCCGCTGGCCGCGTAGGGGCCGCTCTCGTCCGTCAGCACGCCGATCCGCACCGCGGCCGGCTGCGCCCTCGCACGCACGCCGCCCGCCAGGGTCGCCGCGCCAGCCAGGATGGCGCGCCGCCCAAACCCCGTTGTATCCATGACCACGCTTCCCCAATCCTGCTGCGATGTTACACCCGCGGCTTCGTTCGAGGGACCAGTCATTGCAAGGAGCGATTGTGACGCGGCAATCCAGGTGCGCCAGAGAGGAACTGCCGCCTATGGACTCCTGGATTGCCACGCCGAAGCCGGCCCGCAATGACAGGCCCCGCAACGACCGGCCCTTGCCGCGGGGATCAGCCGTTCAGCATCGCGGGAACGCTGGTGAAGCCACGGAAGCGCGCCCGCATCCCGCGCACCGGCGGCCCGGCCAGCGCATAGACCGGAAAGCGGCGCAGGAAGCGGTCGAGCGCCACCGCGCCCTCCAGCCGCGCCAGGCTCATGCCCACGCACTGATGGATGCCGGCGGCGAAGGCCAAATGCCGGTTCGGCGTGCGCCCGAT
Source organism: uncultured Acetobacteraceae bacterium (assembly GCA_964243265.1). Lineage (GTDB taxonomy): Bacteria > Pseudomonadota > Alphaproteobacteria > Acetobacterales > Acetobacteraceae > DASWOJ01. Next base: position 2,896 of record CAXTFY010000123.1, read on the forward strand.
GTCGAAACGGTCGGGATCGTCGAACGCCGCCGGGTCGCGGTTGGCGGCACCGATGCACAGCGTGACCCGCGTGCCGGCCGGGTGGATGGCGCCGCCGATCCTGGCCGGCGCCGTCGTGATGCGGTTGCCGAGCTGGTTGCTGCTCTCGTACCGCAGCACCTCCTCGACCGCGCCCCGGACCAGCTTGGGGTCGGCCAGCAGCCGCGCCCGTTCGGCCGGATGCCCGGCCAGGGCGACCAGCGCGTTGCCGATCAGGTTGGTCGTCGTCTCGTGCCCGGCGTTCAGCAGGAAGATGCAGTTGTGCAGCAGTTCGGCGTGCGTCAGGTGCTCGCCCCCCGGGTCGGGCTGCATCAGCCGGGTCAGCACGTCGCGGTCCAGGTCGCCGGGGTGGGCGCGGCGGTCGGCGGTCAGGTGCTGCAAATAGGCCAGGAAGTCCGTCACCGCCTGATTGCCGCGTTCGGCGGCCCCGGGCGTCACCACCGGCTCCAGCGCGCCCAGGATCGCCAGCGACCAGCCGCGCAACGGCTCGCGCTCGCTTGGCGGCACGCCGAGCAGGTTGCCGATGACCTCGATGGGGATGGCTGCGGCGAAGTCCCCGATCAGGTCCGCCGCGTCCCGCCCGGCCATGCCGTCCAGCAGGCGGTCCACGGCGGCCGCCAGCCCCGGCTCCATGCCGGCGATGGCGCGCGGGGTCAGCGCGCCCGCGATCAGCCGGCGGACGCGGGTGTGGCGCGGCGGGTCGTTGAACACCAGGCTGGTGGTGTGGTGCTCATACAGGGGCGTGTCGCCGAACTTCGGGCGGAACTCGGCCTCCTTGGCGCTGCTGAAGGTGGCGGTGTCGCGATAGATGCGGTCGAGATCGGCGTGCCGGGTCAGGAACAGCGAGCCGTCCGGCATGAGCTTGACCGGCGCCTGCTCCCGCAGCGCGCGGTAGGTCGGGTACGGGTCCGCAAGGAACCCCGGCGTCAGCCGCGCCAGGTCGAAGCCATTCACGTCCATGATCCCGTACCTCCCACGTGCCTCCCTTTGGCAGCATCAGCCGGGCAGGCCGCGCGGACAAGACCGGGTGCGCTGTGGGGGGCCTTGCAGCGCACCCGGCGCCCCACGATATGCGCCGCGCCTGCAAAGGAGGGTGCCCCGATGAACACCGCCGCTTATGCCGCTTTCGCTCCCATCGATGCCGCCGCACGCCTGGCCCGGTTGCGCCGCCTGGCCTGGCTGCTCGACGCGCAATTCGGCCTGCCGGGCACCCGCTTCCGCTTTGGCGTGAACAGCCTGTTCGGCCTGGCGCCGGTGGCCGGCGATGTGCTGCTGGGGCTGGTGTCGCTGTATATCGTGTGGGAGGCCCGCCGGCTCGGGGCGCCCAACGGCCTGCTGGCGCGGATGTTGGCCAACATCGCCGTCGAGGTCGGCGGCGGCGCCATCCCGGTGCTGGGCGACCTGTTCGACATGGCGTTCAAGGCGAACCTGCGGAACCTGGCCCTGCTGGAGACCTGGGTGGCGCGCGGACGCTGACCACTCTGTAGCGCAGATGGCCTGCTCTCTCTCCCTCTGGGAGAGGGCCGGGGTGAGGGGGTCTTGCGGCGCAGGCTTGCTGGCCTGGGCAGCCCGGTTGCCGCGGCATTGCCGGGTAGGCAAAGCAAGACCCCCTCACCCCAACCTTCTCCCAAAGTGGGAGAGGGAGCAGAAGCGGTCCTCACGGCATGTGCAATCACCTTACCCGGAGGGAAGGGGAGCAGGCGAGAGGCTTCACTAGGTCATTTTCGACTCCCCCTTGCCGCTGAGCGGGGGTTCAGCGACGGCATGCAGGGGTGTATGGCGTTGCTCCATGATCTGCTGCAGCCGCCCTGCCGTGTCCTCCACACCCATGCGCGCCTCGTGAGCCCAACTCCATGAGGTGGGGCGCTGCCATCGGTTTCCTGGTCGGCCTAGCCCTCGCGGCGTGGCTGCTCGCCAGCTATGGCCTCGGCACGATTCTGGGCCTGCTGGTACGGGCCGGATGGGGCCTCGTGGCCATCGTCCTGTTCCATGTCGTGCAGATCCTGTTTTCCGCCCTGGCCTGGCGCTCCGTCGCCGGGCCGATGCGCCCGCAGCCCGGGATCGCCGAGTTCATGGCGCTGCGCTGGATCAGGGAAGGCGTGAACAGCCTGCTCCCCGTGGCGCAAATCGGCGGCGGCGTGATCAGCGCCCGGCTGATGTGCCGCGATGGCGTGCCGCTGGTGCCCGCGGTGGCCGGGTCGGTCGGCGACCTGACGATGGAGATGCTGACCCAGATCCTGTTCACCCTGATCGGTCTGGGCCTGCTGGTGCTGCTGGTCGGCGAGAGCGGCATCATCGGCTACCTGTTGGCCGGCGTCGCCGTATCCGTGACGGTGGCGGGAAGCATCGTCGCGGCAGGATGGCTCGGGATGGGGGGACCGCTGGAGCGCGGCCTGATGCGGCTGTCCCGCTGGTTCGGCGGCTCGGCCCGGGATGTGCATGGCCTGGACGATGCCATACGCGCCCTGTACCGCACGCCGAGCCGCCTGGCCCGTGCCTGCTTCCACAATAGTCTGTCGTGGCTGCTGGGCGGGGTCGAGGTCTGCCTGGCGCTGCACCTGCTGGGCGCCAGCATCGGCTTCGGCGAGGCCATGGTGATCGAGACCCTGGGCCAGGCCGTCCGTGCCGCCGGCTTCGCCGTGCCCGGCGCGTTGGGCGTGGCGGAGGGCGGCTACGTCGCCATCGGCCACCTGTTCGGCCTGGCGCCGGAGCTGGCCATCGCGTTGGGCCTGATGAAGCGACTGCGCGAGGTCGGGCTGGGCATCCCGGCGCTGATCGCCTGGCAGGTGCGTGAGCGGCGGCCGGCGCGGGTGGCAGCGCCGTTGCTGCCGGGGGCTGGCGGAGACGACGGCGTGACCGTCCCGGTGATTCCCTAGCCTTGCGCGGCGCCGTGCTCGCGCGGCTGGTCGGCTGGTGCGTGCGCCGGGCGGGCTGGGTGGCGCTGCTGGCGGCGCTGCTGGCGGCCGGGTCCCTGTGGGTCGCGAGGGAGCGGCTGCAGGTCACGACCGACACCTCCGGGCTGTTCTCGGCCAGCCTGCCGTGGCGGCAGCGCGACATCGAGTTGCAGCACGCCTTTCCGCAGAACGACGACCTGCTGGTCGCGGTGATCGACGCCGCGACGCCCGAGGAGTCCGAGGCCACGGCGGAGGCGCTGGCCGCCGCCCTCACCGCGGACCCGGCGCATTTCAAGGAGGTGCGCCGGCCCGATGCCTCGCCTTTCCTGGAGCAGAACGGGCTGCTGTATCTAGACCCCGGGGCGCTGCAGTCCCTGCTGGACCAGACGGTGGACGCGCAGCCCTTCCTGGGCCAACTCGCGGCTGACCCCAGCTTGCGCGGGCTGCTGGGCGCACTGGGGTTGATCGCGCAGGGCGTCGAGGTCGGGCAGGCCAACCTGGAGCCGTTCGAGCCGTCGCTGCAGGCGTTCCACCTGGCCCTGGCCGACGCGGCGGCGGGGCATGCCAAGGTGATGTCGTGGGAGCGGCTGCTCGCCGGGTCGGTCTCGGACCTGGCCGGCAAGTACCACTACGTGCTGACCCAGCCGCGGCTGGACCCCGTCGCCATGCAGCCCGGCGCCGCCGCATCCCAGGCCCTGCGCGCCGCCGCTGCCAAACTGGAGTTCGTCCGCACCGGCCGTGCCCGCGTCCGCCTGACCGGGGAGGTCGCGCTGGAGGACGAGGACTTCGCCACCGTCGCCCGCGGCGTACTGACCGGGTTGGCGGTGAGCACGGTGCTTGTCGTCGTGCTGCTGTGGCTGGCGGTGCGGACCTGGCGGCTGGTGGTGCCGATCCTGCTGACGCTGCTGCTGGGGCTGTTGCTGACGACGGGGTTCGCGGCGCTGGCGGTGGGCACGCTGAACCTGGTCTCGGTGGCCTACGCCGTGCTGTTCGTCGGCGTGGCCGTGGACTTCGCCATCCAGATGGCCGTGCGGTTCCGCGGGGAGCGGCTGGATACCGCCAGTCTGGACGACGCCAGGCTGGACGACGCCGGCCTGGACGCCACCGGATCGGCGCTGGCGGCCACGGCGCGGCGGGCTGGGCCGCAAGTGCTGGTGGCGGCGGCGGCCAGCGCGGCGGGGTTCCTGGCCTTCACGCCCACCAGCTTCATTGGCGTTGCGCAGTTGGGGCTGATTGCCGGGACCGGCATGGCCATCGCCTTCGCCTGCACGCTGACGGTTATGCCGGCGCTGGTCGCGTTGCTGCGCCCGCCGGCCGCGGGCGCCGCGGAGGCCGGCCTGGGCTGGCTGCAGCGGTTGGACGGCGTGGTTGCGCGCAACCGCCGCCCGGTGCTGGCGGCGTTTGCGATGCTGGGCGTGGCGGGACTGCTGCTGCTGCCGGGCCTGGTGTTCGACGGCGACCCGCTGGACACCAAGGACAAGACGACCGAAGCCGTACAGACGCTCTATGACCTAATGGACGACCCGGTGGCCAACCCCTACACCATCGAAATCCTGGCGCCGTCCGCCGCCGCCGCCGCCGCCCTGGGGGACCGGCTGCAGCACCTGCCGCTGGTGGACTCCGTGATCAGCCTGCGCAGCTTCGTGCCGGAGGACCAGGCCGCGAAGCTGCCACTGCTCGCCGATGCCGCGATGATGCTGGGGCCGACCTTGTCCGCCACGCCGCCAGAGGGGCGCCCGAACGCGGCGGAGTTGCGCCGGGCGGCGGCGGCGGCGGCGGCGGCCCTGCTGGCGGTGCGTGACCGCATCCCGCCGGGCAGCACGCTGGCGGCCATCAGCGTGGACCTGCAGCTATTGGCCCGCGCGCCGGATGCGGTGCTGCTGGCGGCCGACGCCGCGCTGACGCGGTTCCTGCCGTTGCAGTTGGGCCGGCTGGGCAAGGTGCTGCAGGCCGGGCCGACCACCGTGGCCGACGTGCCGGGGGACCTGGCGCGCGACTGGGTGCTGCCGGACGGGCGGGCCAAGCTGCAGGTGGTGCCGAAGCGCTCCACCCTGGGCAGCGAGGGGCTGCACCGCTTCGTCGAGCAGGTGCGGCTGGTGGCGCCGGAGGCCACGGGATCGGCGGTCGCCATCACCGCGGCGGCTGACACGGTGGTGGGCGCGTTCCGGGCGGCGGCGGGGCTGGCGCTGGCTGGGGTGGCGCTGATCCTGGCCCTGGCGCTGCGGCGGGTGCTGGATGTGCTGCTGGTGCTGGCGCCGCTGCTGCTGTCGGCGTTGCTGACGGTGCTGCTGGCGGCGCTGCTGCCGCTGCCGCTGAACTTCGCCAACATCATCGTGCTGCCGGTGCTGCTGGGGTTGGGGGTGTCGTTCAACGTCTACTTCGTGATGAACTGGCGCGCTGGGACGGCGGCGCCGCTGGGGTCGGCGACGGCGCGGGCGGTGCTGTTCTCGGCGCTGACGACGGCGGCGGCGTTCGGGTCGCTGGCGCTGTCGCACCACCCGGGGACGGCCAGCATGGGGCGGCTGCTGCTGCTCAGCCTGGGCTGCACGCTGCTGACGACGCTGCTGTTCGTGCCGGCGCTGCTGGCGCAGTTGGGACCGAGTGGGAAACGCGGCTGACGGAGAACAACACCAGTGGAAGGCACCGGGAGGGAAAGCGTTTTATAGCGGCGCCCCACCGTAATGAGGCTCGTCAGCCTACTGGGTGTTCTGCAGGGATGCAGCAGCAACAACGGCCGCGAAGTCCGGCGGGGCAAACTTTGGTTCCTGGCCACTTTGGATGATGCTGCCAGTAAGAACGTGGCACCACCCTGCGGCGCCCCTTGCGGGTCCAGCCCTGAAATCATCGAAAGTGGCTGAGAACCCTCAGGCCATGAGCAGCGCCGCGCTCGCGGCCAGGACGACCGCCGCCGTAGCGCCGTGGATGCCAAAGGCCGCCGCGCGGGTTCCGCCGCTGCGCAGGACGATCACCGCATCGCCCACGGGAATGATGCTGGCAGCGGCCATGAAGGCGCCCAGCAAGTGCGGCGCCCAGTTGGCCAGCAGGACCCAGATGAAAATTCCTGAGGCGACATCGCGCATCCCCTTCGCATGAAGCCAGGAGTAAGGGCTGCCGGCTGGGCTTTGCGCTCCAGGCGGCTCGGCCGGAACGCCGAATCCGGCCGCGGCGGCCTGCGGTGCCAGAAGAAAGCGAGCGCCGATGAAGATGATGCCGACGCCGATTATGCCGGAGACGATGAAAGCGAGGGTGGTGAGCATGGCGGACCATTCCGTGTTGTGCACAAAACTCTATCAGCGCTAGGAGTTGTGTCAATGATATTACTAGCGTTGACAGAGTTCCAAGCGTCAGTAGAACAATTGCATGTCCGTCGCAGACCGCCGCCGCCGCGAACGCGCCAACCGCCACGATCTGATCATTGCGGCGGCGCGCGATCTCGCCGAAGCCGAGGGGTGGGAGGCGGTGACCACGCGCCGGCTGGCCGAGATCGTGGAGTACAGCCAGCCGGTGCTGTACAGTCACTTCGACGGCAAGGACGCGATTGTGCGCGCCGTCGCGATCGAGGGTTTCACAGACCTTGCCGTCCAATTACGCCAGGCGCAGTCGGCTGTTGATGAGCCGCGGCTGGCGTTGCGGGCAGTCTGCAGCGCCTACCTAGTATTCGCCGCCGAGCGGCCGGCGCTCTATCAGGCGATGTTCGTGCTGCCGATCAACGTGATGTTCGCCAGCGAAGACACGCCGTCACCCTTGAAGGCAGCCTTCGGTGAACTGGTCGGCGCGCTCAAGCCCTTTGACGCGCATCCCGACCTGCGGGCAGAAGTCACCTGGGCCGCGCTGCACGGCCTAGCGGTCCTGCGTCGTGGTGGACGCATCCCGCCGGAAGGCCAGGAGACGCGCATCGACCTTCTGGTCAGCCAGGTCGTCAATGACCGCGGCGGCTGACCATTCATTCCTCGTCGGCAAGGGATCTGCTTGGGGGGAGAACAAGCTCGCCATCGACTTCCCCGATCCTGGGTTCCAGCCTGGAGATACGCCTGCCACATCTTTCACCAAGGGATGGCAAGCCTCCGAATATGCAACCAGGACCTTGGGATTGCCTTGGCGACGAACATCGAATCGCCGACGTCAGATGGCGCGCTGCTCCACTGGCAAAGCAAAGTGACGGGGATCGAAGGCCGTTAGCAGAGCTACCCCCGCATGGCCGCCCGCTGCCGCACCAGTTCCAGGATGGCCGCACTGATCGGCACCGGGGTCCCGACCCATCCGGCCAGCTCCACCACCGCGCCCAGCAGCGCCTCGATCTCCAGCGGGCGGCCCAGCTCCAGGTCCTGCAGCATGCTCGTCTTATGCTTGCCGACCTCCGCCGCGCCGTCGATGCGCTTCTCGACGTCGATGGCGAAGCGGATGCCCAGGCCCTCGGCCACCGCCTGGCCCTCCAGCATCATCGCCCGGCACACCCCGCGGCTGCCGGGTTGCCCGGTGATCACGTCCAGCGTCGCGCCGGTCAGGGCGCTGATCGGGTTGAACGCCATGTTGCCCCACAGCTTCACCCAGATCTCGTCGCGCAGCCGCGGCCGCACCGGCGCCTTCAACCCGGCGGCGATCAGCAGCTGCGACAGCGCCGCCGCCCGCTCGCTGCGGCTGCCATCGGGCTCGCCGAGGCTGAAGCGGTCGCCGTACGTGTGGCTGATGACGCCCGGCGCGCTGATCTCCGCCGCGGGATAGATGATGCATCCCAGCGTCTGCGCCGGCGGCAGCGCCTCCCACAGCGCGCCATGGGGATCGACGGACGTGACGCGCCGGCCGCCGAACGGCTCCGGCAGGCCGTGGGTGTACCACCAGGGGATGCCGTTCACCGCCGCGACGATAGTGGTGCCCGGCCCAATCAGCGGGCGCAGTTGCGGCAGCGCCGGTTCCAGCGAGTGCGCCTTCAAGGTCAGCACCAAGTAGTCCTGTGGCCCGATGCTGGCCGGGTCGGACACGGCGCGGGGGTGCGTCACCGTGCGCTGCCCGCCGCTGTCCAGCGCCAGCCCGTCCGCCTGCATCGCCGCCAAGTGCGGGCCGCGCGCCACGACGGACACGGGCGTTCCCACCTGCTCCAGCCGCGCCGCCAGGAAGCCGCCGATGGCCCCGGCGCCAAATACGCAAATGCTGGGCATGTCTAGGCCACCAGCCCCAGCTTCTGCGCCAGGCCGATCCGCTGCACCTTGCCGGTCGCGCCCTTGGGGATGTCGTCCATCAGCATCACCCGGCGCGGCACCTTGTAGGCCGCCAGGCGCGCGGTGCAGAAGTCGCGGATGTCCTGCTCGGTCGCGGCCATGCCGGGGTGCAGGACGACGATGGCGCCGACCTCCTCGCCCAGCTTGTCGTGCGGGATGCCGAAAGTCACGGCCTGCGCGACGGCGGGATGGTCCAGCAGCACCACGTCCACCTCCAGCGGGCTGACCTTCTCGCCGCCGCGGTTGATCTGCTCCTTCAGCCGGCCGGTCAGGAACAGGTAGCCGTCCTCGTCCACCCGCCCCTGGTCCCCGGTGCGGAACCAGCCGTCGGTGAACGCGCCCTGGTTGGCGACCGGGTTGTTGTCGTAGCCCGGCGTGACGTTGGGGCCGCGGATCACCACCTCGCCGATGCTGCCCTGGGGGAGGATGGCGCCGTGCTGGTCCATGACGGCGACCTCGGGGCCGGCGGGCAGGCCGACGGCGCCGGGCTTGCGGGCGCGGGGTGGCAAGGGGTTGCAGGCCATCTGGTGCGCGGCCTCGGTCATGCCGTAGGCCTCGACGACGGGGCTGCCGAACACCTCCTCCAGCTCCGCCATCACCTGCGGCGGCAGGCTGGCGGAGGAGGAGCGGATGAAGCGCAGCCCGGCCTCCCGTGCGCGCTCCGGGTGGGAGCGGATGCGCATCAGGATGGCCTGGTGCATGGTGGGGACGGCGGTGTACCAGGTCGGGCGCACCTCCTGCAGCCACTCGCCGAAGCGGAAGGCGTTGAACCCCGGCGTGCAGGACACCGAGGCCCCGGCCCGCAGCGACGACAGCACCGCCGCCACCAGGCCGTGGATGTGGAACAGCGGCATCACGTTCAGGCACACGTCGTCTGCGGTCAGCGCCAGGCTGTCGCCGATGTGCCGGGCCGACGCCGCCAGGTTGCGGTTGGTCAGCGGCACGATCTTCGGGCGGGCGGTGGTGCCGGAGGTGTGCAGCACCAGGGCGATGTCGTCCGCCTCGGCCGGACCGGGGCTGGCGGCGGGGCTGGCCGGCAGGGCCGAGATGTCCAAGCGGAACCTTCCGGCCGGGCCGTCCGCATCTGGGTGCAAGGCGATCACCGGGATGCCGAGCCGGTCGGCCACGGCGCGGGCCGGGCCGTCGTCGCCCTCGGCCAGGATCAGCGCGCCGGGCTTGAGGTCGGACAGGTAGAACTCGAACTCGTCCGCCTTGTAGGCGGGGTTCAAGGGCGCGGCGGTGCAGGTGGCGGCAACGGCGGCGAAGCAGGTGGCCATGTCGGGTCCGTTCGGCAGCACGATGCCCACCCGGTCGCCGCGGCCGATGCCTGCGGCGTTCAGCACCGTGCGGGTCTGGGCGGCCAGGGCCTGCAAGGCCGCGCCGTCCATCCACGCCCGGCCTGGGGCGCCGATGGCCCGGCCACTGGCGCCCGCCAGGATTGCCGCAATCGTATCAACCATCATGCTGTCCCCAGGTCCCCGCGCCAGGGCCGCCATGGGACCCCCGGCGCAAACTGCCCAGGAACCCCGCGGACCGCAAGGCGGCTGCCCCGACCCGATCAAAGCCAACGCCCATAGCGTGAGGACGCCTCCTGCTCCCTCTCCCTCCGGGCTTGGGGCGCGAAGCGGACCAAGGCCGGGGTGAGGGAAGCGGCAAGGACCTAGCTTGCCCATCCAAGGACGGAAACTGCCCTCAACGCAACGAGACTTGGCCCTCGCAGCCTCCCTCACCCCAGCCTTGGTCCGCTTCGCGGCCCAAGCCCGGAGGGAAAGGGAGTCGGTGCGGTCCCTACGTCATCTGCGGTTGCCCTGCCGGCGCCAGGGCGCGGACTGCTGCCTCGCACGCCTCCGCCACCTGCACCATCCCTGTGCGGTCCGCCTGCGACGCCGGAAAGCGCAGCGGCGGACCGATCCGCAGCCGCAGCCGCGCGGGCCGCGGCAGGCGCCGGGTGGGTGGCCAGGCGGCAAATGCGCCATCGAGGAAGCAGGGCACCACGGGGATGTCCTGTCCCGCCACCAGCG
>CAXTFY010000124.1:0-12989 GCA_964243265.1 uncultured Acetobacteraceae bacterium
CGCAGCGGCACGGCTGGCTTCCGCAGCAACTGCTCGACCGCATGGGCCTCGGTCGGGCGCTGTTCCAGCATCAACTCGGCCCCGCCATTAGCGTCGATGATGGCAACGCCGGACTTCTTCCAAGCTGGGTCCGCAAGGCGCCGTTCGCTTCCCGCAGCCAGGGCGTTCGGGGCCAGCCCCTCGTCCAGCACGGTGACCGACACCGGCTGCTGCCAGGTCCCGCCCTGGCCGTCCGCCGCCTCGATGGTGGCGGCCTGATAGGGCTGCGTCCCGAAACGGAGGGGCGCGGCCGTCATCAGGGCGTCGCCTTGGATCGTGAAAAAATCCCCGCCGTCCAACAGCCTGAACACGGCGGCCCCAGGCGTGTCGTCGCCCACGCATGACAGGTGCGCCACGCGCGTCCCGACCGGAGCAGTCTCCGGCACGGCCGCTGATGACAGCACGACCTCGCGCGGGCCTGTCCTCTGCCATGCCCTGATGCCCCGGACCAGCAGGTCGGCCGGGCCAGGCATCGAAGGGTCGGGCGCCGGAACCCACTCGGCCTTCCGCGAGCCGATTGCGAGGTTCACGATGAGGTAGAACGGCTGCCAATACTCGCGCCGCCCGGCGATCGGCTTGACCGCGACACGCACGCCGTCGAAGAACATCGCGATGGCCGTGTCCGTCCACAAACAGCCATACCGGTGGAACCCGGCGCTGAGGTCGAGGCCGGTGTCGAACGTCGCCTCGTCCGGGCTTGGCCCGAGAGAGATGCAGTTGGACCGGAACTTGGTCGGTTCATGCCCGAGCACCTCGAACACGTCGATCTCAGGCGGGTGGACCTTATCGGCCGGCACCAGCCAGAACGCCGGCCAGGTTGCGGCGCCCCGCGGCATCCTGGCCTCGATCTCCAAGTATCCGCCCTGCTGCGCGAAGCTCCCATACGAGGTCAGCACCCCCGAAACCCACTCGTATGTCACCCCGGTCAGGGGGTCGTCCGGGATTTCACCGGGTTGAAAGCCGAGCCGGGCCGTCCGCTCCGCCCTGATCCGCAACGCGCCATCGACCACGGCGAAGGGGGTGAACCCGTTCGACCACCGGTATCCTGGATCGGCATAGAACTGGTACTCGCCGTTCCAGATGTTGCCATGCCCCTTGGCCGCCGTCTCGGTCGGGAACCGCGGCTGCCAGACCGCCCCAGGGCCGCCCTTGGCCGGCGGGGCATGGCCCGGTTGCCCGCCCTGCAACGCGATGCCGTCCCGCGCCGGCAGGTAATCGAAGGTGGGCTGCATCCCTGCATGCGGCGCTGCGCCGGGTGCCGATTGGACCGCGGGAGCCGCGCGGAGCGGGCACAGGGGCAGGCTGACCAGGGCGGACAGCTCCGCCAGCATGGCCCGGCGCCGCATTACGTCATCCCCACCCAAGCCGCCGTTCAGGTCACCCGGAGCCGGAGCACCATCTTGCCTCTCGGCCGCTCACGCAGCAGTGCGACCCCGGCGCCCGCCGCACCGCCCAGCGCCGCCGCGGCCAGCGTCACCAGGATGTAGTTCGGGAACACCGGCCGCACCGGCACCGTCGCCTTCTGCAGCACCTTGACCGAGGACAGCTTGGCCGCGTTCGACTCCGCGGTGATCTGCTCCTCCACCATCCGCCGCGCATACAGGTCCGAGTTGTAGGTCGCCTGATCGACCGCACGCTTCAGCATCGCGTAGGTCTGCTCGCTCGCGGTCATGGCGTTCAGCTCAGTGGACAGCCGCGCCGTCTCGTCGGTCTGCTGCTTCAACAGGTTCTGCACCCCGGACAGGTCGGCGTTGACCTTGAACAGCTCCACCATCGAGTCCTGGTACACCTTCACCAGCAGCAGCGGCGGGTCGCTCGTGCGGTCATCGACCGGCTGCATGCCGATCCGGGCCGACGCCCCAACCCGGTCCGGCCCAAGCTGGTCCACCAGCGCCGATACGTACGGCGACCGCGCGACCGGGGCCAGCTTGCGCAACTGGTCCGCCAGCGCCTGCCGCTGGCCGGTCTTCTCCGCCACCGCCCCCCGGGTCAGCGCCAGCGCGGACGCCAGGTCGCTCAACCGCGTCAGCAGCAGCTTGCGCTGGTCCTCGATGGCGTAGATGCCGCTTCCGGCGGAGAACTTCTCCAATGCGCCCGACGCCCGCTTCACCTCGCTTTCGAACCGCTCACGCTGGCGCTTGAAGAACTCCGCCGCGCCGGGCCGGCCCTGCAGCTCCACCTGGCGATCGACGAAGGTCTGCGCGACGGCGTTGGCGAACTGGGCCGCCACTACCGGGTCATGGTTGCGGAACGCGATCCGCACGGTGTCGGACGTCGGGTCACCCCGGACGGTGAGCGCCTGCTTGATGCTCGGCAGGTACACGTCCCGTTGCGACATCTCGTTGTGCGGCACCGGCGCGGACGGGAACACCAGCCGGCGCAGGCGCTCGAACTTCGACATGGAGTTGGGCCGGATGCCCTGCATCAGCGTCTCCAGGCCGACCCGGTCGATGGCCTCGGCCACCACCTCCTCGCTCTCGGCCACGCGGGCCAGCGCGGCCGACGACTCGGCGGGCTTCCTCGTGCCGTCCGGCTCCGGGCTTGGCGGGCTGCCGATCAGCAGCGTCGCCCCCTCATACACCGGCTGGATCGACAGCGCGCCGACGATGACCAGCGAAGACACCATCGCTCCGGTCAGGACGAACAGGAACTTGTGCCGCCAAATCGCCACGAACAACGACCGGATGCCCCGTTCCAGGGAACGGTCAAGCTCTCCAACGTCCATCGCCATCTCCTTGGCCGGCCTGCGGCAGGGCGCGCTTACAAAATGCCCCGGCGCAATCAAGCGCTCGCGGCACCCGGACGCAGCAAAATGGCACAGTTTTCGCGCGCATTAAAGCGGGTTAAACGTGCGCCGCGCAGACTTGCGGCAGCCAGGGACATCACCGGATGAAATTTCGCGAGACCGCCATCGTTTCGGGCGGGTTGCTGGTCCAGCAGGCGACGGTGTTTGCCACCAGCGTGCTCATCGCCCGGCAGCTCGGGGCGGCCGACCTCGGCACGCTGGGCACGCTGAAAAGCCTGGCGACCGTGCTGGTGATCGTCACCCCGCTCGGCCTCGACCTCGCCCTGCTGAAGCACGCCACCTTCTACCACGAGCGGCCGGACGAGCTGCGCACCCTGTCCCGCGCGCTGCGCCTGCTGGTGGGCGGGCTGAACCTGCTGCTGCTCGGCCTGGTCGTGGTGTGGCTTGGCGGCGCGCTGCAGGACGTGTATCGCGATATTCCGGATTTTGCGCGGCTGTGCGCCATCACGATGGCCGGGATCGTATTTGCCACCGACGTGCAGATTTCCGGGGCGCTTTACCGGGTTTATAACCGGGTAATCGCCTATGCGTTAATCGTCAATTACAGCCAGCCGATCCTGCGCCTGGCGGTCACCGCGCTGGTGCTGCTCGCCGGGGGCGGGCTGCTGGGCGTCATTTGGGTCAACAGCGCGCTGTTCCTTTATGCCTTCGCCGTCATCGGCCTGAATGACCGGCGACGCCGCCGCCGGGCCACGCCGTTGCGCGGTGCCGCGCACGGGACCATGCCTTTTGGCGAAGTCGCGCACAAAGTGCGGGCAGTGCTGTCGGAATCGCTGTGGATGGCGATGACGCTGCTGGTGTACCAGTTGATCCGGCTGGTTGACATCCTCATCCTCGCGGCGCTGACCACCACGCAGATCACGGGGGAATACACCGCCATGAGCAGCGTCGCGCAGCTCATCCAGATCTACCCCATCGCCATCTCGCAGACGCTCGGCCCCAAGATCGCCTTCGCCTACAAGCAGGGCGACCTCGATGCGATCAAGCTGGAGCTGCAGGCCTACCACCGCCGCGCATCCATGCTCGGCGGCTACCTGTTCGGCGGGGTCGCGGTGTTCGGCGTCGATCTGGACCTGGTGTTCGGCCACGGCTTCAGCTTCTCCTGGCCGCTCGCCCTGCTGCTCGCCAGCGGCTGGTATGTCAGCGCGACCCTGGCGCCGTTCGGCTACGTGCTGTCCATGACCGGGCGGCACCGGCAGGAGCTGGTCATCCTGGTCGCCGGCGCGGCGCTGCTGGTGGCGTGCCTCCTCCTGCTGATCCCGCCCCTTGCGGCCGTCGGGGCGGCGCTCGCCGTCGCCATCACATTCGCCGCCGTCAACGCCGCGCGCTGCGTCTATGTCATCCGCATCCTTAACCGGAACCCGCTGCACGTCACCGACGTGCTGCCGCCGCTGTGCTTCCTGGCTGCCGCCCTCATGGCGCGCGGCGCCGGCGGCTGGGTCAGCGAGCGCAGCCTGCCGGTCCTGATCGTCGAGTGCCTGGCCTACTCGCTGCTGGCGGGCGGCGCCTATGTCGCCCTGCTCGCCAGCACGGCGGAGCGGCAGACGATCCGCTCGCTGGCCCGTGCCGGCCGGTTGTCCTGATGCGCCTGGCCATCGTCGCCCCGCACTTCCCGGAGTATGCGCTACGCTACGCCGCGGCGATGGCGGCGTCCTGCGACGTGCTGGCCTGCGTGGACGCCGGGCAGATGGCGGACGAGTTCGCCGGCCGGTCGCCCCCGGCCATCCCCGGCGGCCAGCTCGCGCCGGTGCGGTTCAAGACGCCCGCGGACCTGTGGCGGCTGATCCGCCTCATTCGCCGGTTCCGCCCGGACGTCGTCCATCTGCAGGAGGCGGCAGGGCCACGCCGCGGCGCCTTCCTCGCCTGCATCGCGGCGCTGCTGCGGCCCTCTGCCCTCGTCGTGCTGACCGTACACGACCCGGTTCCGCACGGCGGCCGCGACGCCGGGGCGGCGCGGCGGGCGGCGTGGTCGCGCAACCTGGTCCGGCGCCTGGCGAACATGCTCGTCGTGCACGGCGCCTACTGCACCAATCTGCTGCAGCAGGACCTATTGCAGCAGGATCGGGCCGCATGGCGCCGGCCGCCGCCGCAAGTCGTGCAAAGCGAGCACGGCCTCATCCTCGAACCCGCCGCGGTGCGGCCCCCGCAGCCCGGCCCGCTGCGGCTGTATTTCTTCGGACGCATGGAGGCCTACAAGGGCGTCGAGGTGCTGCTGCAGGCGGCGGAGCTGCTGCACCAGCAGGGCCTGGGGTTCAAGCTGCTGATCGCCGGGCAAGGGCCGGAGCTGGACCGCCTGCAGGACCGGTTCCGTCGGCTGCCGGAGGTTGAGGTCCAGGCCGGGTTCGCCGCGCCCACCGCGGTCATCGATGCGATCCAGCAGGCCGATTGCGTCCTCCTGCCCTACCTCAGCGCGACCCAGAGCGGCGTCCTGGCGGCGGCGTTCGCTGGGCGGCGCTTCGTCATCGCCAGTGCGGCCGGCGGCATCCCCGACGTTGTCGGCCACCTGCGCAACGGCCTGCTGGTGCCGCCGGGCGATCCCGGCGCGCTGGCGGCGGCGATCCGTGCCGTCGCGGAGGATGCAGGGTTGCGGGCCAGGCTGCGCCAAGGCGCCGCCGAGACGGCGCAGGGACAACTCGACTGGGACCGGATCGGGCGGGAGCTGCAGGCCGCGTTCACCGACGCCGCGGCCAGGCGCCGGATTGGCGACATGGCGCGTTCCGGCTGACGGGAGGGTGGCTTGTCGACCCCCCGGTTTTTCCCCCGTCCCGGCGATTGGCAGCGGCGGTGCGGCATAGCATCGTGAACGCCGTTTCGGCCGCGTTTGCATTGCGGCGCTGCAGACGCGATCGTCATAACGCCGTGCTCCGTACGCAATATCACAAAGAAAATCTAACGAGCGATTGATGCGGCCGCGAATTCCGATACCACATTCTTTGCGCAAGGTCAGAACGATCGCTGCTGACCCTGGTCGCCCCTGTCCCAAGCCTCCCGTCATTGCGAACCGGCTTCGGCGCGGCAATCCAGGGCGCTTAGGGCTGTGCGTGCATGCCCTGGATTGCCGCGCCGCAAGCGCGGCTCGCAAGGACGGCAGCCTCGTCATCCGCCAGGATTTTCCGGTGCTGGCACAACACGCTGCTTCCCAAGCACGCTCGCAAATACCCAAGTGAATAAACGTGAGTAAATATCTCAGCGCCGGTGATCAGCCCGGCAGGTCATGCGCCGCTCCGGCGTCCGCCGGATCAGTCCGGCCCGCCTGTGACAGCGCCGTGATCGCGTCCTCCAACGCCGCAACGCAGCGTCCCCAGGCGTAGTCCGCCGCCAGCCGCCCGCGGGTCAGCGCGGCCGTGGACCGCAGCGCCTCCGGCGTTGTGCCCGCCAGGAACTCCGCGGCGTCCGCCGCCGCGTCCGGCCCGGCGACGAGGTGCCCGCAATAAGCCTCGATGATGGACCGCGCTCCCGGCAGGTCCTTGCAGACTGGCAGCACCCCGCACCCGACCGCCTCGAGCACGATCAGCGGAAATGAGTCGATATCGGACAGGTGGACCAGCGCATCGGCCTGCGACAGCGCCGCCAGCAGCCGGGCCTCCAGCAACGGGCCGATCACCGCGACGCTGCCCGCAAGGTCGTTCTCCTGGATGGCAGCGTCGATCCGCAGGCGGGTCGCCGCGTCGCACGACCCGATCAGTTGCGCGCTGAACCGGCAACCGCGGCGGCGCAGGATGGCGCAGACCTGCAGGAACAGGAACGTGCCCTTACCCTCCGACAGCCGGCCGGCGTGAACCAGCGCCAGGTCCGTCCGCTGCTGCCGAGCCGGGCCGGGGTCGGGCGGAAAGCTGCGCGGCAGGAAAGTCCGGATCTGCAGCCGCGGCGTCCCCGACGGCAACGCCAGCTCCCCCGCCTGGGTGGGCGAGATCAGCGCGATCCCGTGCGCCAGGCCCAGCAGCCGCAGGCTCAGGCGGCGGAGCCAGCGGTTCGACTGCGAGGACCAGTTGGACCCCAAATGCGGCGTGACCAGAACCCGATAGCCGAGCAGGCGGCACAGCAGCAGCAGCGCGAGGTCGGGCAGGTTGACGTATTGCAGCCACAGGCAATCCCAACGCTGCGTCCGCAGCCGCGCCAGGCGCCGCGCACACTGCCACATACGGCCCAGCGACCGCAGCCGGAAGTAGGCGGTGTCGGCCCGCATCCACTCCACGCGATGCCCGCCGATGCCGGCCAGCGCGTCCTGCGCCCGCTCGCAAAACAACTCGACCCCGCCGCGATGCGCCGGCGTGCCGCCAACAATCAGGATGTCCATCCAGCTTCCACGGATCGTTGGGTGCCAGGGGTAGCATCCAATCCGCCGCGACTCAAACGGTACGCCGCAACATCAAACCTGACCTCCGTTATTTGACCTTCGATCAAAAATCAACTGTTGCTGGCCAAAATTAGAGGCAAGATAATGGCGAATTAATCCTGCAATTCATAACACGCAATCTGCCGGCAATCGGGCCACGTTAATGCGAGGTGGACGGATTTCGGTTTCTACCCGTTTGTGAGGTTGTAAGTGGCAGATCTATCCCCAGGGAGTGACTTGGTTTCGGCAACCAACGCGGCCGCGCAATCCAGCCCGGCATCGACCGCAACGCCCGTCCAAGCCACCACGGCAAGCAGCTTCGTTAACTCCATCGGCGTCAACGCGCATATCGACTCCGGCAAGCCCATTTGGGAGAATACCCAGGTGGTCGCCGCCGAGCTGGCCGCCCTCGGCATCAAGCACGTCCGCGACGGCACCCCCTATGACTGGGCGCTGCAGGAATATGTCACCCTGGCGAAAACCGGCGTGACCTTCGACCTCAGCCAGGAAAACCCAATCGCGGCCCCAATGACCACCATCGGCGCAGCCGAGGACGTGCAGCGCGCCGATACGCTGGCGCAGGCCGTGCCCGGCAGCGTCGAGAGCCTTGAGGGCGCCAACGAGTACAACATCAGCAGCTACAACCTGAACGGCAGCAACTCCAACGGCAACATGCCGTGGGGCGTGGCGGATGACGCCAACCTGCAGGCCGCGGTGCGGGCGGACCCGACCCTGGCCGGCGTGAAGGTGGTCGCCGCGTCCACGGCGGACGTGGCGTCGGCCCCGGTGGTGTCGCCGGATGTCGATATCGCGAACTGGCACGTCTATGGCGGGGTCGGCCAGCAGCTTGGCGCCAACCTCGCCGCAGGGATCGTCGCCGCGCAGGCGACGGCGCCCGGCAAGCCCGTCTATGTCACCGAGGCCGGCGTCTCCAGTTCCGGCTATGGCAGCTCGACCTGGGGCGTGGCCGACCAGCCGACGCAGGGCATCATCGACACCGACGCCCTGCTCGACAGCTATAAGGACGGCGCTGCCCAGACCTTCCTGTACGACCTCATGGACGACACCAGCAACACGCCGCAGGAAAACCAGTTCGGCCTGTTCAATGCCGACGGCACCGCCAAGCCGGCCGCGACCGACATCGGCAACCTCGTCAGCCTGCTGTCGGACACCGGGACGGCGACCTCGCCACCGGGAACCCTGGCCTACACCATCGCCGGGCTGCCCGGCACCGCGTCCTCGATGCTGCTGCAGAAGTCGGACGGCACGTTCGACATCGTCGTCTGGAACGGCGGCGCCACGCTTTACAACGGCACCAGCGACGTGACCCCGCCGACCATCGCGGTCACGGTGACGTTCGGCGGGGTCCAGCAGCAGGTGAAGGTCTATGACCCCGTCACCGGCCGCATCGCGCTGCAATCCATGGCCAACGCCGGCGCCGTCACCTTCGGGCTGTCCGAGGACCCGGTGATCATCGCCGTGACCCCGGCCGCGCTCCCGGTTGCTCCCGCTGCGCCTGTCTCCATGACCCTCCCGGTTGCGTCGACTCCCCCTGCCGCAGTGACCCCGCCCCCGGCTGCAGCCCTGGTCCTGAACCTGTCGGAGGACGCCTGGCAGGGCGACGCCCAGTTCTCCGTCACCGTGGACGGCGTCCAGGTCGGCGGGCCGCAGGCGGTCACCGCCCTGCATAGCCAGGGCCAGTCGGAGGCGTTCTCCCTCGCCGGCACCTTTGGCACCGGGACGCACCAGGTGGCCGTAACCTTCCTCAATGATGCCTATGGCGGCACCCCCACCACCGACCGCAACCTGTATGTGGACGGCATCACGCTCGGCGGCGCCGCCAGCCCCGGTGCGGCTGCGACGCTATACAGCAGCGGCACGCAGATCTTCTCCGTCAGTGCCTCAACCGCTGTCGCTGCCCCCACGCCGGTCGCAGCCCCGGCCGCCATCCCGGCCGCAGCGGCGCCGATCAGCCCCGACACCCTGGTGCTGCACCTTTCGGAGGATGCCTGGCAGGGCGACGCGCAGTTCGTCGCCAGCGTCGATGGCAAGCCGCTCGGCGCGGCGCAGGCGGTGACGGCGCTGCATGGCACCGGCGGCGGCGAGGCATTCAGCTTCACCGGCAACTTCGGCGCCGGCGCGCATGACTTGGCGGTGACGTTCCTCAACGATGCCTATGGCGGCACGCCTGCCACCGACCGCAACCTTTATGTCAACTCGGCCACCTTGGACGGCTCGCAGCAGGCGAACGTGACCGGAGTGCTCTACAGCAGCGGAACCACGCACTTCCAGGTCGTGGTGCCCAACGCCTGACGCCGGCCTGCAGGCGCGGCGCCCGCCCGCACCAGGGCGCATGCCGGCCGGCATGACGCCGGCCGGGATGCGGACGGCGACCATCGGCGCGGCCGGGCCGGGTCAGCGCGGCTCCCGCCGGACCTCGGCCTCGCCGAGCGCAGCCGCTACCCCTTGCCACGTCGCAGCGGCGGCGGGATCGGCCACCAGGCCAGCCCGTCCCAGCACCGCGGGATCGTAGGTCCGCGCCACGCCACGCGCCCCGGCGGCACTGCCGGCGGAGGCTGCACGCTCATACAGCCGGCGCGCCGCGGAGATGTCGCCCCGCGTCAGGCGCTCATCGCCCTGCCGCAGCAGCATCGCCACCGTGCTCGGGGAGAGCGGCGCCGCCGTCGCTTCAGCCGGCAAGCGCGGGCCGGGAGACGTCGAGCTGGAGGCTGCCGGGTTAGGGGAAGCCAGATTGGCGGGCGCCAGAGTGAAGGGTGCCAGAGTGGGGGAGGCCAGATTAGGGGGCGCCAGACTGGAAGGGGTCAGATTAGGAGGGGCTAGATTGGGCACCGCCAAGCTGGAGGCCGCCAAGCCGGAAGGTGCCTCCGTCGGGTTCGGCACCATGTCGGCTGTCGGCGGAACACCGGCCAGGGCAGCCGCAGCCGGCTCGGGCATGGCCGGGGCAGCAGGTGGGTCCGGGGCTGGCAGGCTCGCCGACGCCGGCAGGGCTTGCGGCGCAGGATTGTCGTCCGGCCGCGCCGGCGTCCTGGACACCGTAAGACCCAACGTCGCCAGCACCCGCTCCATCGGCCAGCCGCGCACGGCTGGCGGCCAGTCGTGCAGCGCCGCCGGCCAGCCGCGCACGGCCATGGCGCCGCCAGCCGCCAGCAAGGCCACCCCGACCACCCCGACCACCCAGGCGCCGGTCCGCCGCGTCCGCATCTGCTGCGACCGGCCTGCCAGCATGATCGCCGCGCTGCGGACCACCCCGGCCGGGATCGGCGGGCGGGCTTTCACGTCATCGAGCATCAGGGTGCCCCCCAGGATCTGCCCGATCCGCTCCGGCTGGCCCGCGCTGAACCGCAGCACCTCCGTCTCCGCCTCCGCCGACAGCACCTGGCCGGACCGCCGCGGCTGGTCCAGCAGGTGCCGCACCAGCCCGCGCGCATCGGCGTCGGTAAGGGGCCGCAGCACCGGGCGGAGGACGATGCGCTCCAGCAACGGCGCCAGGTCCGGGGCAGCCAGGCGGTCCCACAGCTCCGGCCGGCCGGCCAGGATCACCTGCGGCGCCGCCCGCCCGCCCGCCGCCAGCCGCGCCAGGAAGCCCAGCAGCTCGCCGGACGCGGCATGGGCGTCATCGACGAACAGGGCGGTGTGGCGCTGGCCCGGCGCCGGCTGCGCCATGGCCCGCTCGATCTGCGCCACCTGCGCCGTCGAAACCCCGCTCGGGCTGCCGAGCCGGAACACGCGCACCGGCATGCCCGGCTGCGCGACCACCGCATCGAGCAGCAGCGTCTTGCCCAGGCCCGCCTCCCCGGTCAGGGCGGCGAACACGCTGCGCTTGGCCAGGGCGCTGCGGATCACCGCCGCCGCCTCGCGCTGGCTCTCACTTAGAAAGGGCACCGCAGGGGGCGCTGTCCCCAACGCGGCACCAGGCGCCGCGCCTCCGCCCGACAGGAACGCAGCCTCGGCGGGCGGGAAGATTGCGGCCGGCCGGGGATCTCCCAGCGGCTTCGGGTTGACTGACCCCGGTTGATACAGATTGGCTGACATCAACGCCTCGCGGTGAAAGCATGCCTCCGACGCTGCTACGGGCGCCGGGCCGGTCCGCCTGTTGCTCTAAGGTTGCGGTTGTGCACCATACGCGGTCAGCTACTTTAGGGCCAGCGTGCGTGGCCTGCCACCCGGCCCTGGCGAGGATGTCTTCCCATGCAACGGTTCCGGATTGTTTTCCTTGTTCTACTTCCCCTTCTTGCGCTGCTCCCGGGCCAGCCGGCGGTCGCGCAGCCTTATCCGCAGCAGCGCCGCCTGCTCCGGTCAGCCGAGCCGCAACCGCCCGCCCAGACGCTGTCCATTGACGGACCTGTCAGCCTGGGCCTGATGACCGGCGAGTTGAACGGCACCTTCGTGCAGATCGGCAGCGACCTGTCCGTCGTCGCGACATCCAACGCGCTGCGGGTCGTGCCATTGCTGGGCAAGGGGTCGCTGCAGAACCTGGGGGACCTGCTCAACCTGCGCGGCGTGGACCTGGCGTTGGCGGCGGCCGACGCCGCGGTCTCGCCCGAGGCCATCAAGCAGTATCCCAACCTGCGCGCCCGGGTCGGCTACATCACCAAGCTGTACGACCAGGAGATCCACGTTCTGGCCGGCCCCGACGTCCAAGTCCTGGAGGACCTGGCGGGCAAGGTGGTCAACGTGGACGTAATCGGGTCCGGCACCTTCGTGACCGCGACGGCAATGTTCAACGCGCTGCACATCCCGGTCAAGCTGGCCAACGACACCCCGAACGCCGGGCTGGAGCGGTTGAAGCGCGGGGAAGTCGCGGCGGTCGTCTATGTCATCGGCAAGCCCGGCCGGCTGTTCGCCACCCTGCCCGGCGGCGCCGGGCTGCACCTGGTGCCGGTGCCGGTGTCGGAGGCGATGCTGCAGACCTACGTGCCCTCGACCCTGACGCACGCCGACTATCCCGCGCTGATCGCCGAGGGCGACACGTTGGAGACCATGGCGGTGCCGGTGCTGCTGACGGCCTATAACTGGCCGGCAGGGTCGGTGCGGTATCGCAACCTGGCGGCGTTCACCGACCTGTTCTTCTCACATTTCCAGGATTTGCTGCAGCCGCCTTACCATCCCAAGTGGCGCGACGTGAACCTGCGCGCAACCGTGCCGGGCTGGACACGGGAGCCTTACGCGCAGGCTTGGCTGGACCGCACAGCGGCACCCGATGCGCCGGCCAGCACGGCGGAGGAGCGGAGCTTCGCCGCCTGGGCCGCCGGCATCGGCCTGACCAACATCACGCCTGCCCAGCACGCCCAGTTGTTCGGCCTGTGGCGGCTGCGCCAAACGCCGAAGTAGGCGCGCGCGGAAGCCGGCGCAAAGCCGGCGCGACGGCGGGGAACGGCCTGTTCGAGGTCCGGCCTGCTCCAACGCCGCAAAGCGGTGGAATGGGCTGACCATCGGCTGGCCGCACGCCGTTTGCCGGCGGTGTACCCTGTTGCCCCACCATCATGCGTCCCCACCGTCGCGGGGCATCGGCCAATTACCCTGATTGATGAATATTGTCCTAAGCAACATTGAGTTAACAGACCTTTACGCGCGGAGACACGCTGGAACGTACGGAACCAATCATCACGGCGGCCAACCGTTCTTGACCGCACACGGAGTCGTGAGCGTTTACCTCGGCCGTGAGCCAGCGCGCATCGCCCAGTCCTCTCGGGGACACCCTTTCATGGATGCGCCAACGAGGAGCTGACAATGCCAGCGACGACGCCGTTCCCGCTTGGGGCTTACCTGGGCAACCCCGACAACAGC
>CAXTFY010000125.1:0-12941 GCA_964243265.1 uncultured Acetobacteraceae bacterium
CGCCACCCCTACACCGCCGCCCTGCTGGACGCCCTGCCGGAGCGCGCGGAGGGCAAGGCCCGCCTGCCCACCATTCCCGGCGTCGTGCCCGGCGCGGAGGACCGTCCCGCGGGCTGCCTGTTCTCCACCCGCTGCGCCTACCGCACCCGGCAGTGCGACCAGGACCGGCCGGGGCTGATGAGCTATGGCGGGGCGCGGGTGCGCTGCCATTACCCGCTCAGCGACGCCGGGAAGCCGAGGGGATGGCCATGACTGTGCTGGAGGCCACCGGCGTCACCCGGCACTACCTCTCGGGGCGGCAGACCCTGCGCGCGGTGGACGGCGTGTCGTTCCAGCTTGCGGCCGCCAGCACCTTGGCCGTGGTGGGCGAGTCCGGCTGCGGCAAATCCACCCTGGCCCGCCTCTGCGCCTTGCAGGAGCCGCCGACCGCCGGCACCATCCGCATCACCGGGCAGGACGCCGCCGGCCCGGCCCGCCGCACGCTGCAACTGCAAAACCAGATGGTGTTCCAGAACCCCTATGGCTCGCTTAACCCCCGCCGCACCATCGGCCAGGCCCTGATCGAGCCGCTGGCCATCAACCGCCGCGGCAGCCGCACCGCGCAGGCGGCGGAGGCGCGCGGCATGCTGGAGCGCGTCGGCCTGCGCCCGGAGGCGTTCGACCGCTACCCGCACCAGTTCAGCGGCGGCCAGCGCCAGCGCGTCGCCATCGCCCGCGCCCTGATGCTGCGCCCGCAGGTGGTGACGGCCGATGAGCCGGTGTCGGCGCTGGACGTGTCCGTGCAGGCGCAGGTGCTGAACCTGATGCGCGACTTGCAGGACGAGCTGGGCATCGCCTACCTGTTCATCAGCCATGACATCTCCGTCGTGCGCCACATGGCGCGCGACGTGCTGGTGATGTATGCCGGGCGCCCAGTGGAGCAGGGGGGCGGCGACAGGGTGCTGAACCAGCCGCGCCACCCCTACACGCGGATGCTGCTGGCCTCGACGCCGTTCGTCGATCCCGCCCGGCGACAGGCGGTGTCCGCCGTGCGCGGCGAGCCGCCGTCGCCGACCGAGCCGATGCCGGGCTGCGCCTTTGCCAGCCGCTGTCCCTGGGCTGCCGACCGCTGCCGGGCGGAACGGCCCAAGCTGCGTCCGGTGGAGGGCCGCCTGGCCGCCTGCCACTTTGCCGAAACCCTGCCGGAGGTGCGCGCCGCATGACTGACCCCGATACGTCTGACCGGCACCGGATGGAGGACGGCATCAGCGCCACGGTCCTCGCCGACGGCGCCGAGCTTTGCTCGCTGCAGGACGCGGGGGGCAAGGAAATGATGTGGCAGGCCGAGCCGGTTTGGCCGCGGCACAGCCCGGTGCTGTTCCCCATCGTCGGCCGGCTGCGGGACGACCGGCTGCTGCATGACGGCCAAGCCTACCGCCTGACGCAGCACGGCTTCGCCAGGGACCGGCGGTTCACTTGGGCCGAGCGGGACGCCACCTCATGCCGCCTGGTGCTGCAGGACGACGCCGCGACCCAGGCCATGTACCCATTCCCGTTCCGCTTCGAGATGTCCTACCGCATCGCGGAGGGCGGGCTGACGGTCGGCTACGAGGTGACGAACACCGGGCCAGGGGTGCTGCCGGTGTCGGTCGGGGCGCACCCGGCGTTCCGGTGGCCGCTCTTGGGCAGCAAGACGGACTACCAGATCGAGTTCGACACCGTCGAGGACGCGCCGGTCCGCCGGCTGGACGGCGGATTACTTCGTGCGGACCCGCAACCCTCGCCCGTCCACGGCCGGGTGCTGCCGCTGGACCCGGCGCTGTTCGAGGACGACGCGGTCGTCATGCTGCACCCAAGCAGCCGCAGCCTGAGCTTCATCGGACCCGGCGGCGGCGTCGAGGTCGCCTGGACCGGCTTCGAGCAGCTTGGCCTGTGGTGCCGGGCCGGCGGCGACTTCCTGTGCATCGAGCCCTGGCACGGCTATGCCAGCCCTGCCGACTTCGACGGCGAGTTCACCGCCAAGCCCGGCCTCATGCTGATCCCCCGCGGCGAGTCGCGCAGCCTGCAATGGATCGTGCGCCCATTATGACGGACCAGCCGGGGACCGAGCCGCGCGCCTGCACCCGGCCGGCGGAGCGCGCGTCGCCGTCTGGCCCATCGTGGATCTGGAGGACTGGGACATCCACAAGCGCAGGTCCTGCCCGCCCCCAATCGGCCAGGTGCTGCTGCGCGACGTGCTCAACTGGTCCTGGTACGAATACGGCATGCGCGTCGGCCTCTGGCGCTTTCACAAGCTGTCCGCCCGCCTGGGCATCTGGCCCACGCTGTATCGCATGATGTTTGTGAACGGCGCCGAAGTCCTGGACTGGTTCAAGGCCGAGGCGCCAACCCCGTAAGGAGCCTGCATGGATTACCGCAACCTTGGCCGCAGCGGCCTTCGCGTCTCGCCGTTATGCCTGGGCACGATGATGTTCGGCGGCCCCACCGACGAGGCAACGGCGGACCGCATCATCGGCCAGGCTGCCGATGCCGGCGTTAACTTCATCGACACGGCCAACGTGTATGAGGGCGGCCGGTCGGAGGAGATCACCGGGCGGGCCATCGCGGCGCGGCGGGAGTGGTGGTTGCTGGCCACCAAGCTCGCCAACCCAACCGGGGATGGTCCGAACAGCCGGGGCCTGTCGCGGCGGCACGCCTTTGATGCCGTGGATGCCAGCCTGCGCCGGTTGGGGCTGGAGGTGATCGACGTGCTGTATTTGCACAAGGAGGACCACGGGACGCCGCTGGACGAGACGGTGCGGGCGATGGCCGGGCTGATCGCGGCCGGGAAGATCCGCTACTTCGGCGTGTCCAATCACCGGGGCTGGCGCGTGGCGGAGATCTGCCACCTTTGCGACGATGCTGGGATCGACCGCCCGGTGGTCAGCCAGCCCTATTACAATGCCATGAACCGGATGCCGGAGGTCGAGCACCTGCCGGCCTGCGCCGACCTCGGCCTGGGCGTGTTCCCCTATTCGCCGCTGGCCCGTGGCGTTCTGACCGGCAAGTATAAACCAGGCGCGGAACCAGGAAACGATTCGCGGGCTGGGCGAAACGATAAGCGCATCATGGAAACCGAGTTCCGGCCGGAAAGCCTGCGGATCGCGCAAGTCCTCGCCGACCACGCACGGGCGCGTGGAATCACGCCGGGGCAGTTCGCATTGGCCTGGGTGCTGAACAACCGCTTGATCACCGGGGCCATTGCGGGACCGCGTACCCTGGAACACTGGGCCGATTACATCGGCGCACTTGACTATTGCTTCACCACGGAAGATGAAGCACTCGTTGACGAGCTTGTTCCGGCAGGCCATCCCTCAACACCCGGCTACAACGACCCAGCTTATCCCCTCGAAGGCCGGAAACCCAGGAGCGCAGCCGGGGTTTGATACCAGCAACGGGGTGCGGCGTCATGGGACTGCCAAAGGGAATGCTAGATTTCGGGACTGCCGGATTCAGTCCGCCCCCTATCAGCGATGCAGGATAGATGTCCGAATCAGATAAACCCGTGCCCGCCCCCGACAGCGTGACAGCAGAGGCGCAAATGCGCCGTGCCCTCGGTTTAGGGGGGTCAACGCGCCCCGTGCAGCAGCAGCGGCCGGACCAGGCCCGCGCCCGTCACCGCTTCGTGCAGGACGGTGGCGTTCCCGTCGTTGTGCTCAACCGGTCCGACATCGACCCGACTGGCCCGTTGAAGGCCCGCATCGTCGAACTGGAAGCGGCGCTGGAGGCTGAACGGGCCGCGCATGGCGCCACCAAGCGCATGCTGCACGATGCGCAGGCGGCGCAGCAGGCCCTGCAAACCCGGCTGACCCACAGCGAGCTTGCCCACCACGAGGCGTTGGCAGCCGAATCTGCGGCGCGCCAGGCGGCGGAGTCCGAGGTTCATTCGGTCAAGGCCGCCCTGCCGCCCAAGACGGCAAAGCCACGCAAGCCAGCCGTGCGGACCCAGGCACCCCAGGGTCAGGAACCGCAGCCGGTCAAATGGTGGCTGCCAGGATACCGTGCAAAGGCGAAATAGCGTCAGCGGGCGCGGGACGACGGTTGACGTCCTGGTGGCGGCTACGTCCCGTTATGCCCGACCCCGCTATGCCCAGCATGACGGGCATGCGCCGTATTGGCGCCGCAAGGCCGACTTAGCCATGCGTCAGGAGCTGCCGTAGGTCGCGGAATTGCCGCCGTGTTCCCTAACCTCGACCGCTTCAAGCCACGCTCGCCCAGTTGTCCGCTCAGTGATGAAACGTCCGACATGGCCATGCGCGTGACGGGCGAACGCCTCGCATCCTACAGCAGGTAGAATGCGCAGTGACACCAGGCCGTTCGCGGCCATGTCGTGAAACATCGAAAGCTGCGGATCGTCGGCAGCCACGAGCATCGTATGGTCGAACATCTCGTGCAGCCACGCCTTGACCGGCTTCATGCCGCCGAAATCGAAGCACCAATTATGCTCGTCCAAGTCATGCGTCGCGATGACGAACTTGAAGGCGAGCGCATAGCCGTGCAGCATCTGGCAATGCGAGTGAGCAGCCCGCCACTGCCGGAAGCAGCACGACAATCCCTCATTATGGTCATATGTCTTGGCCGACCGGAACAGCGCCTGGGACCGCAGCCGGATTTCGAAGCCTGGCGATACCGGCCGGGCGTCGTGCAGCGGGGCGTCGTTTAGGGAACCGAGGGCCGCATTCGCCGGAACCGTCGAGGCATCCGCTAGCGTGTTCATGGTCTGACCGTCCTTTTGGCAGCGTCCGCGTTCGACAGGCTCCCTGCGCCTCCGGTCGGCTGGCCCGGCTGCTTAGGCTATCACGGCTTCGCACCGTTCAGCAGATGTTTGCAGACATGCCGTTGCCACAACGTTATAGCCTGGCCCTGGCCGCTCTGGCTCCAGCTTGCAATCCCTCGACGACCATGTGCCATGTCGCTGCTGGTCCGGCCACCCCGTGCAGGGGGAGATTGGGTTTCTATGACGAAATTTGACAAGTTCTAAGCAGATAACCTGAACAAGAAGCGTATTTGAGCCGTAGGGGACCACGAGCACCTGATGGCGAAATGGTCGTAAGGACAAGGCATCCACGCCGGGGCTTGCGAGGCTGCAAGCCTGTGAGGGTCCAGGTATCCAAGGTCGGCTAGACAGAATGCTGCTACCACGACGCACAGAGGATGAGATGGACACCATAACTGATCGGCGCCGAATGCTCGGGATCGCTGTGCTTTTGGCTGCTGCTGCAACGCCCAGCCACGCCAGCCACGCAGCGGCTGATCCTGCGACGAAGCCGATCCTCACCGTAACCGGCAAGATCAAGCCGCCGAACCAGGATGGACCCGCCGTTTTCGACCGCGGAATGCTTGAGGGGTTGGGCATGACGGGTTTTGAGACATCAACGCCCTGGTATAACGAGCCTGTGCGGTTCGACGGCGTGCTGATGTCCCGTCTGCTGGATGCGGTCGGCGCCTATGGCGACCGGCTGACAGCCTATGCGCTGAACGACTACCAGACTGACATCCCCGTCGAGGACGTCAGGCGGTTCGGCGCGCTCCTGGCGCTGAAGCGGGACGGCCAATACATGCCTGTCCGCGACAAGGGCCCGCTGTTCATCGTCTATCCCTATGACTCTGACCCGGAGTTGAAGAACCAGCGCTATTACACCCGGTCCGCTTGGCAGGTGAACCGGCTGAACATATCCTGACCGTACGCCTCGACATCGTAGGCCAGGATCGGAAGATCGTGTCAGCAGCGCAGCTCCAGACAACGCGGCCCCGCACGGCGCAGCTTTGGGCTGGGCAGCACGGGTCCGTCCCGCCGCCTCGGCCCGTTGCCCGTCGGCGCGCGGCGTGGATGCTGCTCGCGCTCATGATCTGCGGCATCACGGCAGGGGCCGTTTATACCTCGATGCTGATCTTCGAGCGCCAGAAGGCGCTGCAGGCGGTGTCGCGCTACAACTTGACCTGGCTCGCCAGCCAAGGCGCAACCGAGCTGACCCGGCTGGAAGAGCGGGTGGCGATGACGGTGGTGCCCGGCAGCGGAATTGACGCCGATGAGGTGGCGCTGCGCCTGGACGTCCTGGCCGGCCGCGTCGCCCTGCTCCGCACCGGCGAGGTCGAGGAGTTCACCCGCAACGACCCGTCGATCGGCGCCATCATCGACCATCTCGGCGTTGCGGTCGAGCAAGCGCGCCCGCTGGTGGATGATCTCGATAGCCCCGGGCGTGCGCTTCAGTTGCTCAAGCTGCTGACACCGCTCGATGCCCAGCTTGCCCGGCTGGGGTCGTCCGCCAGCGCCTATGCCGGCGACAAGGTGGACGAGGACCAGCGTAGCCTGAGCTGGCTGCACTGGGTGTTCTCCGCCCAACTGCTGGCCCTGCTGGTCTGCGGCTGCATCCTGCTGGTGCTGCTGGCGCTGAGCCGGCGCGAGCTGCAGGGCGCCAGCGCCGCCGCCTGGAGCCTTGCGGAGGGGTTGAAGCGCATCGGCGACGACCTGTCCGCCGCCAACAAGGCCGTGCATGGCGCCAACCGCCAATTGCAGCAGCGCAATGCCGCCCTGCAGCAGCGCGACCAGGAGCTGTTCACCCAGTATCAAAGGTTCGAGGCGGCGCTGGACAACATGTCGCAGGCGCTGTGCATGGTCGGCGCCGACGGCCGGCTGATCGTCTGCAACCGCCGTTTCCTGCAGATGTTCGGCCTGCAAGCCCACCATGCGCAGCCCGGCGCCGAGTTGGCTGAAATCTGGCGCAGCATCGCAGCCTCGGCCGACCTACCCCACCGCTTGATCGAGCAGATGTTCCGCCGCCAGGGCGGGCTGATCGGCGTCCACGCGCCGGCGGTGTTTTTCCAGGAGGACGCGGACGGCCGCGCCATCGGGGTGTCGCACCAGCCGATGAGCGACGGTGGCTGGGTGGCGACCTATGAGGACATCACCGAGCGGCGCCGGGCCGACGCCCGCATCTCGTTCATGGCGCACCACGACGCGCTCACCAGCCTGCCCAACCGCGTGCTGTTCCGCGAACGCATGGAGCAGGCGCTGGACGGGCTGCAAAAGGGCGGCCCCGGCTTTGCCGTGTTCTGCCTCGACCTGGACCACTTCAAGGACGTGAACGATACCCTGGGCCACAACATCGGCGACATGCTGCTGGAGGTCGTGGCGCAGCGGCTGCGGGTGTGCGTGCGCGGGTCGGACGTGGTGGCCCGGCTGGGCGGCGACGAGTTCGCCATCCTGCAGATCGGCTCGGAGCAGCCGGAGGCGGCGGCGTCGCTGAGCCGGCGGCTGAGCGAGGTGGTCGATGCGCCTTACGACCTGGCTGGGCACCGCGTCCACATCAGCGTCAGCGGCGGCGTCACGTTCGCCCCGGCGGACGGCCTGTCCAGCGACCGTCTGCTCAAGAACGCCGACATGGCGCTGTACCAGGCGAAGGGCGACGGGCGCTCGCACATCTGCCTGTACGAGCCGGAGATGGACGCCCGGCTGCAGGCGCGCCGGCTGATCGAGATCGACCTGGCCGATGCGCTGCGCAATGGTGAGTTCGAGGTGTTCTACCACCCGCTGGTCAATCTGGCCTCCGAACAGCCGACGGGGTTCGAGGCGCTGCTGCGCTGGCACCATCCGGAAACCGGGCTGATCCAGCCGGCGCAGTTCATCCCTATCGCCGAGGATATGGGGCTGATCGTCGAGATCGGCGCCTGGGTGCTGCGCCAGGCGTGCAAGGACGCGGCGAACTGGCCGGCCGGCACCCGGGTGGCGGTCAACCTATCCTCGGTGCAGTTCCGCACGGGCTCGTTCGTGCAGGCCGTCGCCGGTGCGCTGGCCGAGGCCGGCCTGGCGGCGGAACGGCTCGAACTGGAGGTGACGGAGTCGATCCTGCTGGACGACAACGAGGCCAACGTGCGGACGCTGCACGAGCTGCACGCGCTCGGCGTGCGGATCAGCATGGACGACTTCGGGACCGGGTACTCGTCCTTGAGCTACTTGCGGCAGTTCCCGTTCAACACGATCAAGATCGACCAGTCCTTCATCCGGGAGATGACACGGTCGGCGGACTGCGTCGCCATCGTGACCTCAATCGCGCAACTCGCCATCAGCCTGGGCATGACCACGACGGCCGAGGGCGTGGAGACCACGGAGCAGTTGCAAATGGTCCGTGACGCCGGCTGCACCGATGTACAGGGCTTCCTGTTCGGCCGGCCCAAGCCGGTGGGGGCGCTATGCCTGGCGGCCGGGCCGGACCCGCTGGAGTGGGAATGCCTAGGTGGCGGATTGCAGCCCGGCCATGATGGCGGGGATTTCGGCGAGCAGCTCACGCGCGAGGAAGCCGACACCGCCATGGCGCTGCATGAGGCGGTTGCCCGCGGTCCCGTGCAGGTGGACGCCCCAGACGGCGGCCCATAGCGGAGCCACGCCGCGGGCCAGCAACCCCGTGACCACGCCGGCCAGGGTGTCGCCGCTGCCCGATGTCGCCAGGCCGACCGTGCCGCCGGTGAAGTGCCACGCCTCGCCCTGCGGCGTGACGACCGTGGTCTCCCCACCCTTCATCACCACAACGCAGTGCAGCAGGGCGGCAGCCTGGCGCGCGGCGGCCAACGGCTCCGCCTCTACCTGCTCGCGCGGGATGCCCAGCAGGTGCGCCATCTCCCCGGCGTGCGGGGTGATCACCACGCGGCCGGAGTGGCGGCGCAGCACCTCCGCCTGCGTCTCCAGCCCATGCAGCGCACCGGCGTCGAGCACGATGGCAGGCCCATCGATGGACGCCAGCAACGCCGCGGTCAGGGCCTGCGTCGCATCCGGGTCCATCATGCCGGGTCCGATCAGCACGGCGTCAATGCGCTTGCAGTGCCCGGCGACCCGTTCGGCGCAATCGGCGGCGATGCCGCCCAGCTCGGTCTCCGGCAGGCCGAGCACCAGCGCCTCCGGCACCGCCAGGCCCATGTGCGCGGCGATGCTGCGGCAGGTGGCGATCTGCAGCTTGCCCGCGCCGGCCCGCAATGCGCCGACCGCGGCGAGCAGTGCGCCGCCCGGCACCTCCAGGCTGCCGGCAACCACCAGCACGCGGCCACGGGAGTCCTTGTCTTGCAGGCCGCCATGCAGGGGCAGCGGGTTGGCGCGCAGCAGCTCCTCAGTGACGGGGGTCATGGCGGGGTCACCGTGCGGCCGCCTGGGTATCGGGTTCGGCCGTGACCTGGGTGCCCTCGCGCTCCATCGGCGCCGTGAAGTTGAACCGCCGCAGCACCATGCCGTCGCGGTCCGGATCGGCGGCGTACTCGGTGACGCTGCAGTTGGCCACATCGGCGGCGCGGTCCACCGCCAGGATGCCGGCCTCGTCCATGTCCTCCAGCAAATAGCGCAGGCACAGCACGACGACCTGGTGGCCGACGATCAGCACGCGCCGCCCGCTATGGTGGAGGTGCATGGTGTCCAGCGCGCTGCGCAGCCGCAGGATGACGTCGCACCAGCTCTCCCCGCCCGGCGGCCGGTGGTAGAACTTGCCCATGATGCGGCGCAGCTCCGCCTGCTCGGGGTAGTCCTGCTCGATCCCCCACCGGGTCAGGCGGTCGAGGACGCCGAACTCCTTCTCCCGCAGCCGCTCGTCCACGACCGGGCGGTGGGCGTCCGCCAGGCCGCCGGCGCCCGCGATGCGCTCGGCGGTCTGCCGCGCCCGCACATAGGGCGACGCGAGCAGCACGTCCGGGCGGGCGTCGGCCGGCATTGCGGCGAACCAGCGTCCCAGCCCGTCCGCCTGCCGCATGCCGAGCGGGCTCAGCGGCACGTCCACGTCGCGTCCGGGGATGTCGATGCGCGGCAGCCGCGCCGCTTGCGCCGCGTCACGCGCGACGTTGCCGGCGCTCTCACCGTGACGCACGATCCAAAGCCGGTCCGGCCACCGCTGCGGCATTCCACTCACATCCTCGCTGTCAGCGGCTTAAAGAAGGGTGCGGCGCAAGGGTTGCAAGCGGGGCGACGGTGATGACAGCTTTGCGGCGGGATGCGTGGCGCATTTGGGCATGATATAGCGCCGTCCATGATCGAGACGGCGTTCGACTTCACCCTGACCAGCCTGGCCGGTGCGCCGATGCCGCTGCGCGATTATGCCGGCCGGCCGCTGCTGATCGTCAACACGGCGTCGCGTTGCGGCTTCACGCCGCAGTATGCCGGGCTGCAGGCGTTGCACGCGGAGTATCATGGCCAAGGACTGATCGTCATCGGCGTGCCCAGCAACGACTTCGGCAACCAGGAGCCGGGCACGCGGGACGAGATCGCCGGGTTCTGCACGCGGAACTATGGGGTCGGTTTCCCGATGGCGGACAAGGCCGTGGTGAAGGGACCGGCGGCGCATCCGTTGTTCCGCTGGCTGGCGGACCAGGGCGGGGTGCTGTCCCGGCCGCGGTGGAACTTCTACAAGTACGTGATCGACGCCGATGGTCGCCTGGCCGCCTGGTTCAGCAGCGTCACCCCGCCCGGCGCGGGCCGGCTGCGGCGCGCGGTGGAAGGCGCCCTGGCGCAGGTGGCGTAACCTGTCGGCCGTCGCAGGCGTAAACAGCTCCATGCCCGACCCAACCCTGCCCGGACCTGACCTGCCCGAAGCCGGGCCTGATGCAGGGTTGGCCGGCCTGTGCGCCATCGCGGTCATGGCCAAGGCGCCCCGGCCCGGCCACGTCAAGACGCGGCTGCAGAGCGTCCTGGACCCTGCCGAGGCTGCGCAGCTTGGCGCCGCCTTCCTGCGCGACGTGACGGGCAACCTGGCCGCCGCCGCCCGGCTGGCGCCGATCCACGCCTACGTCGCCTTTGCCCCGGCCGGGCAGGAGGCGCGCTTCGACGGGCTGCTCGCCGAGGGCACCCGGCTGGTGCTGGCCGACGGCACGCACGGTGACGGCGAAGGGGTGCAGGGCTTTGGCCGCTGCCTGCTGGACGCCCTGCGGGGCTTGCTGGCCCGCGGCTACGGCGCGGCCTGCGTGCTGAATGCGGACGGCCCGACGCTGCCGACCGAGCTGCTGGTCCAGGCCGCCATCCGGCTGCTGGCGCCCGGGCGGCGAGCCGTGCTCGGCCCGGCCGATGACGGCGGGTATTGGCTGCTGGGCGTGCAATCGGTCGAACCTGTGCTGCTGTCCCGCATCGCCTGGAGCACCGATGCCGTCGCAGCCGCCACGCAGCAGCGGGCGGTGGAGGCCGGGCTGGAACTGGAGCTGCTGGCGACCTGGTATGACGTGGACGACCGCGCGGCGCTGCAACGGCTGCTGTCCGAGCTTGGCGGCGATGCCCGCGGCCCTTTGCAGCCCTACGCCGCCCCGGCCACGGCAGCCTGCATCGGGGCCATGCAGTTGCATGAGCGGCTGCGACGCCCGCCTGCCGCATGACACGGCGGGATCTCATGCTATGCGGGCTGGGCCTGGGCATCGTGCTGATGATCCTGGGCGGCCTGGCGCAGCGCATCCCATCCGACATGGGCGGCATGGACCGGTACCGGGTGGTCAACTACATCGGCTATGCCGCCGGGGCCGGCGTCCTGTATGCCGTCGCAGTCTGGCTGGTGCAGCGCGGGCACCCCGGCAGGCACCCCGATAATCGCATGGTCTGGATCGTGCTGGCCCTCGCCGGCGTTATGCGTGCCCTGACGGTGAGCAGCCCGCAGCTGCTGTCCACCGACCTGTATCGCTACGTTTGGGACGGCAAGGTGCAGGTTGCCGGGCTGAACCCCTACCTCTACCTGCCCGTGGCGCCTGAGCTGCAGCATCTGCGGGACGATGGCACTGGGGTCGAGCCGATCTACCCGAACATC
Organism: uncultured Acetobacteraceae bacterium; assembly: GCA_964243265.1. Lineage (GTDB taxonomy): Bacteria > Pseudomonadota > Alphaproteobacteria > Acetobacterales > Acetobacteraceae > DASWOJ01. The sequence goes on from CAXTFY010000125.1 coordinate 11,775, forward strand.
AACCGGGCCGACTACGCGCCGACCATCTATCCCCCGGTGGCGCAGGCGATCTTTGCCGTGGTCGCCAGGGTATGGCCGACGATCTGGGGCATCAAGGCGGCGATGCTGGCCTTCGACGCCCTGGGCGTCGCCGCCGCGCTGCTGCTGCTGCGGACGGCGGGCCTGCCAGCCGAGCGGGTGCTGATCCTCGCCTGGAACCCCCTGGTGGTATGGGAGTTCGCCGGCGGCGGGCACATCGATGCCGCGGCGCTGGCCTTCTCCGGCATGGCCCTGCTGCTGGCGGCCCGGCGCTTCCCGGCCGCCGCCGGCCTGGCGCTCGGGGCGGCCGTGCTGTGCAAGCTGCTGCCGGTGGCGCTGTTCCCGGCCATCTGGCGCCGTTGGGACCTGCGAACCCCCCTGGCATGCGGCGCGCTGATCGTGGTGGGCTATGCGTGCTACGCCGGGGCCGGGTGGCGGGTGCTGGGCTACCTGCCGGGATATGCGTCGGAGGAGGGGCTTGGCGACGGCGGCGGCTTCCTCGTGTTGCGGCTGCTGGCGCTGCTCGGGCCGCTGCCGTCGTGGGCTGGGACCGCCTACGCCGCGGTGGCGGCACTGGGGCTGCTCGGCTTGGCCGGGTGGATCGCGCTGCGGGCGCCGCTGCCGGTGCTGGCCGGTCCTCGCGCCGTCGTGATCTGCCGCGATGCGGTTTGGCTGACCGTCGCGCTGATGTTCGCATTATCGCCGCATTACCCATGGTATTTTACCGCGTTCGCGTTGCCGATGGTGCTCGCCCCGGCGCCGTCCGCGGTCTGGCTGACGTTGGCGGCGCCGGTCCTATATCTCGACCAGGCCCTGGGGCAGGTCGGCCCGCCGGCCGCGCTGTTCATCCCGTTCGTTTGCCTGCTTGCCTTCGACCTGTTCCGCCGCCGGGCCGGGTCCGTCCTGCAGCCTGCTGCCACCGGAGTCCCATGATGTCCTCGACAACGACCTTGCCGTCCCAAGCAGCGCTCGATCCCCGGCGCTACTTCGAGTCCGTCGCCGCCCGCGACAGCGTCGCCGAGGCGCCGCCGGTGTGCCTGTACCTGGAGGTCACCAACCGCTGCAACCTGCTGTGCGAGACCTGCCCGCGCACGTTCGAGGCGCTGGAGCCGCCGGCCGACATGAGCATGGAGCTGTTCCGCCGCATCG
>CAXTFY010000126.1:0-8595 GCA_964243265.1 uncultured Acetobacteraceae bacterium
AGCGGCGAGACCAAGTGGCTGCGCATGAGCGGCCTGACCCTGCTGCTGCCGCACGGCTACGAGGGTCAGGGGCCGGAGCACAGCAGCGCCCGACTGGAGCGTTACCTGCAGCTTTGCGCCGAGAAGAACATGGCGGTCTGCAACCTCACGACCCCGGCCAACTACTTCCACGCGCTGCGCCGCCAGTTGAAGCGCAACTTCCGCAAGCCGCTGGTCATCATGACGCCGAAGTCGCTGCTGCGGCACAAGCTGGCCGTAAGTCCGCTGGCCGACATGGCGGAGGGCAGCCACTTCCGCTTCGTGATCCCCGAGACCGACAACCTGGTGCCGCCCGAGCAAGTGAAGCGCGTCGTGATCTGCAGCGGCAAGGTCTACTACGACCTGCTGCAGGAGCGGCGGGACAAGGGCGTCAACGATGTGGCGATCATCCGGCTGGAGCAGATCTACCCGTTCCCGGAGCGCACGCTCGGCGCGGCGCTGAAGTCCTACTCCAAGGCCGAGGTAGTGTGGTGCCAGGAGGAACCGGCGAACATGGGCGCCTGGACCTTCGTGGACCGCCGGATCGAGCGCGTCATGGTGGCCCAGGGCATGGCGGCGCAGCGGCCGGCCTATGCTGGGCGGGAGGACGCGGCCAGCCCGGCCACTGGCCTCGCCAGGGTGCACGCGGCGCAGCAGGCGGCCCTGGTGCAGGACGCCCTTGGCCTGAACTCATAAGGAAGCAGAATGTCCACCGAGATCAAGGTTCCCACCCTGGGCGAGAGCGTCACCACCGCCACGGTGGCGCGCTGGATTAAGAAGGCCGGGGAAAGTGTGGCCGCGGACGAGCCGCTGGTCGAGCTGGAAACCGACAAGGTCACGGTGGAGGTCAACGCGCCCGGCGCCGGCACGCTGGGGCAGATCGTCGCGGCGGAGGGGGCGGAGGTCGAGGTCGGCGCGGTGCTGGCGCTGCTTGAGGCCGGCGGGGCCTCCGCCACGCCGTCCAACGCGTCGCCGGTCGCGGCGGTCGGTTCCCCCACCGCCACGGCGGGCGCGGCGACGGCGACGGCATCCTCCACCGCGGCCAATCCCAGCCCGGGCGTCAACCCGCAGCCGCATCCCGTTGGCCCCGTCGCCCGGCCCGCGGCAGCGCCGGCCGTGCAGCACGCCCCCCAGCCGGCCGCCGCCACCCATGCTCCGATGCCCGCCGCCGCCAAGATGATGGAGGAGAAGGGCCTGGCCCCGGCCGCGATAGACCCGGGCACCGGCAAGGACGGGCGCATCACCAAGGGCGACGTGCTGCAGTTCCTGGCGCGGCCGGTCCCGCCGCCCGCCGCACCCGCGCCTGCCCCCAAGGCCACCCGCAACGATGACGAGCGGGAGGAACGGGTGAAGATGACCCGCCTGCGCCGCACCATCGCCCAGCGGCTGAAGGAAGCGCAGAACAACGCCGCCATGCTGACCACCTTTAACGAGGTGGACATGACGGCGGCGATGGCGATGCGCGCCGAGTACAAGGACGCCTTCGAGAAGCGGCACAAGGGCGTGCGCCTCGGCTTCATGTCGTTCTTCGTCCGCGCCTGCATCGCCGCGTTGCAGGAGTTCCCGGCCGTCAACGCCGAGATCGACGGCGACGAGATCGTCTACCGAAGCTTCGTCCACATGGGCATCGCCGTCGGCGGGCCGAACGGCCTGGTCGTCCCCGTGGTGCGCGACGCCGACCAGTTGGGCTTCGCCGGCATCGAGCGGGCCATCGGCGACTTCGGCCGCCGCGCCCGCGACGGCGCATTGAAGGTGGACGAGCTGTCCGGCGGCACCTTCACCATCACCAACGGCGGCGTCTATGGCAGCCTGATGAGCACGCCGATCCTGAACGCGCCGCAGTCCGGCATCCTGGGCATGCACAAGATCCAGGACCGCCCCATGGCAATCGGTGGCAAGGTGGAAATCCGGCCGATGATGTACCTGGCCCTCAGCTACGACCACCGTATCGTGGACGGCAAGGAGGCCGTGTCGTTCCTGGTGCGCGTCAAGGAGGGCGTGGAGGACCCGCGCCGGCTGCTGCTGGACTTGTAGCCCGTCCGGCACCACATCCTAAGCGTATTCAAGGACCTCAAAGATGTCTGACTCCTATGATGTGATCGTCATCGGCGGCGGTCCCGGCGGCTACGTCTGCGCCATCCGCGCGGCGCAGCTTGGGCTGAAGACCGCCTGCGTCGAGCGCCGGGCCACCCTGGGCGGCACCTGCCTGAACATCGGCTGCATCCCCAGTAAGGCGCTGCTGCAGAGCAGCGAGAACTTCGAGGAGGCATCGCACGCCTTCTCCGAGCATGGCGTGATGATCGAGAGCGTGAAGCTCGACTTGGCCCGCATGATGGCGCGCAAGGACAGCGTGGTCAGCGCCAACGTCAAGGGCGTCGAGTTCCTGTTCAAGAAGAACAAGGTGGATTGGCTCAAGGGCAGCGGCCGCGTGACGGCGCCGGGCCGCGTGGACGTGGACGGCACGCAGTACGACGCCAAGCACATCGTCATTGCCACCGGCAGCGAGAGCCTGACCCTGCCCGGCGTCGAGGTGGACGAGCAGTCCATCGTCACCAGCACCGGTGCGCTGGAGCTGGACCAGGTGCCGGACCACCTGGCGGTGATCGGCGGCGGCTACATCGGGCTGGAGCTGGGTAGCGTCTGGAAGCGCCTGGGCGCCGATGTGACGGTCATCGAGTATCTGGACCGCCTGGTGCCGGGCATGGACGCCGAGATCGCCAAGACGTTCGAGCGCGTGCTGGGCAAGCAGGGCATCAAGTTCCGCCTGGGCACCAAGGTGACGGCGGCGCGTAGGGGCAATGACGGCGTGACCCTGACGGTCGAGCCGGCCAAGGGCGGCCCGGCGGAGGAAATCCATGCCGACGTCGTGCTCGTGAGCATCGGCCGCCGTGCCTACACGGACGGGTTGGGCCTGGCGGAGGCTGGGGTGGAGCTGGACGACCGCGGCCGGGTCAAGGTGGACACGCATTATGCGACCAACGTGCCCGGCATCTACGCCATCGGCGACGTGATCGCCGGCCCCATGCTGGCCCACAAGGCGGAGGAGGAGGGCGTGGCCCTCGCTGAGCGCATGGCCGGGCAGGCTGGGCACGTCAACTACGACGTGATCCCCGGCGTCGTGTACACCTGGCCCGAGGTCGCCAGCATCGGCCGCACCGAGGACGACCTGAAGCGCCAAGGCGTCGAGTACAAGGTCGGCAAGTTCCCGTTCACCGCCAATGGCCGCGCCCGCGCGATGGGCAACACCGATGGCTTCGTGAAGATCCTGGCGGACAAGGCGACTGACCAGATCCTCGGCGCCCACATCATCGGCCCCGACGCCGGCGGGCTGATCGCCGAGCTGGCGACGGCGATGGAGTTCGGCGCCAGCAGCGAGGACGTGGCCCGCACCTGCCACGCCCACCCCAGCCTGAGCGAAGCCGTCAAGGAGGCCGCCCTGGCAGTTGAGGGACGCGCCCTGCACATCTAAGGTCGCGCCATGACCATGGAAACGCCGCGGGACCACACGTACACCGTCACCGTCACATGGCGGGGCAACACCGGATCGGGCACGTCGGGCTACCGCGCGTATGAGCGGGCACATGACGTGACCGTGCCGGGCAAGCCGGCGATCCCAGGCTCAAGCGACCCGGCATTCCGCGGCGACCGGGCGCGCTACAACCCTGAGGAGATGCTGGTCGCGTCGATCTCCTCCTGCCACATGCTTTGGTACCTCCACCTCTGCGCCACTGAGGGCGTGGTGGTGCAGGCCTACGAAGACATCGCCGAGGGGGTGATGATCGAACAGCGCGACGGTGGCGGCGCGTTCACCGAGGTCGTGCTGCAACCGGAGATCACCCTTGCTCCCGGCGCCGACCTCGCCCGCGCCCGAGCGTTGCACGCGGACGCGCACGCGAAGTGCTTCATTGCCAACAGCATTAACTTCCCGATCCGCCACGAACCAGTCTTCCTGTCTTCCCCCTCTCCCTCCGGCCTTGGGCCGTGAAACGGACCAAGGCCGGGGTGAGGGAGGCCAAAAGGGCTGCATCTCGACCTGAGCAAAGCGCGTTCCGCTCCCGTTCCAGCCAGGTTCGGTCTCGCGGCCTCCCTCACCCCGACCCTCTCCCGGAGGGAGAGGGAGCAGGCAGCCGGGGTTGACCCTCGCCCTCACCCTGGGCGACCCCGCCGGCATCGGGCCGGAACTATCCCTGCTAGCCTGGCACGCCCTACGGACGACCGGACCCGCTTTCGTCCTCTTGGGCGATCCCGCGCAGATGGCCGGGCTGGACCCCACGGCTCCGGTCCGCATCGTCACCGACCCTGCCGAGGCGGCAACCGCCTTCCCGGATGCGCTGCCCATCCTCCCCGTGCGGCTGGCGACCCCGCCCATCCCCGGCCATCCCAGCCCCGCGAACGCCCCGGCCGTGATCGCCAGCATCGAGCAGGCCGTACACCTGGCCCAAGCCGGCGCTGTCACCGCCGTCGTCACCAACCCCATCAGCAAGGCCGTGCTGTATGGCGCCGGCTTCGCCCACCCCGGGCACACCGAGTTCCTGGCCGCCCTGACCGGCGCGCCGTTGCCGGTGATGATGCTGGCCAACGACTTCCTGCGTGTGGTGCCTGTGACCATCCACGTCGCGCTGCGCGCCGCACTGGACCTGCTGACCACGACGGGCATCATCGCCACCGGCCGCATCACCGCCCAGGCGCTGCACCGCCAGTTCGGCATCGCGCAGCCCCGCCTGGCCGTCGCCGGGCTGAACCCGCATGCCGGGGAGGGCGGCGCCATGGGCACCGAGGAGGCGACCCTGATCCAGCCCGCCATCGACGCGCTGCGGGCGGAGGGCGTCCACGTTACCGGCCCGCACCCGCCGGACACCCTGTTCACCCCCGCCGCCCGCGCCGGCTACGACGCGGCGCTGTGCATGTACCACGACCAGGCGCTGATCCCCTTGAAGACGCTGGACATGGCCAGCGGCGTCAACATCACCCTGGGCCTGCCGATCATTCGCACCTCGCCCGACCACGGCACGGCGTTCGACATCGCGGGCGCCGGCCGGGCCGACCCGTCCAGCCTAATCGCGGCCCTGCGCCTGGCCGCCACCCTCGCAGAAGGCCGCGCCGCATGAACCCCCCGATCCGCCTGGGCGTGAACGTCGATCACGTCGCCACCATCCGCAACGCCCGCGGCGGCGACCACCCGGACCCGTTCGCCGCCGCCCTGGTCGCGGTCGGCGCCGGGGCGGACGGCATCACCGTACACTTGCGCGAGGACCGGCGGCACATCCGCGACGCCGACCTGGAGCGCATCGCCGGGTTCCGCGAGATCGTGCTGAACTTCGAGATGGCGGCGACGGACGAGATGGTCGGCATTGCCTGCCGCCTGCGCCCACACGGCTGCTGCCTGGTGCCGGAGCGGCGGGAGGAGGTGACGACCGAGGGCGGGCTGGACGCCGCCGAGGGGATGGACGCCCTGCGCCCGAAGGTGCAGGCGCTGCGCGAGGCCGGCATCCGGGTGTCGCTGTTCGTCGATCCCTCGGCCAACCAGCTGCATGCCGCCCGCGACCTCGGTGCGGAGGTGGTGGAACTGCACACCGGCGCCTACGCCGAGGGCCACCCCGGCGAACTGGAGCGCCTGCGCGACGCCGCCCGGCTCACCACGCTGGTTGGCTTGGAGTGCCACGCCGGCCATGGCCTGACCTACGGCAACGTCGCCGCCGTCGCCGCCCTGCCGGAGGTGGTGGAGTTGAACATCGGCCACTTCCTGATCGGCCAGGCGATCACCGACGGCCTGGCCAACGTCGTGGCTACCATGCGGGCGCTGATGGCGGCAGCCCGTGCTTGACGATGACGTGGGTCTTGACCACGCAATGCTGTGAGGCGGGGCTCAAGCGGACGACGGGCAGATGACGGGTGATGGAGGGGATGTGAGCGACCTCGTAACCGACCTGACCACCCTGGACGCGCTGTATGGCGACGTGGATGAACGATCGATCCTCAAAGTCACCGACCACGTGCATCCGGTGTACCGGCCATGGATCGAGGCCTCGCCATTCGCCATCCTGTCCACCAGCGGACCCGGCGGCGTCGATGCATCGCCGCGCGGCGACGGACCCGGCTTCGTCGAAGTCGCCGACCCACACACGCTGCTGCTGCCGGACCGGCGCGGCAACAACCGGGCCGACAGCCTGCGCAACATCATCGATGATCCGCGGGTGGGCCTCCTGTTCCTGGTTCCCGGCCTGGGGGAGACGCTGCGGGTGAACGGCACGGCGGCGATCTCGGTCGCCCCGGGCCTGTTGCAGCGTTTCGCCATGGCCGGCAAGGCGCCGCGCACCGTGCTGGTCGTGCATGTCCAGGAGGTTTATTTCCAGTGCTCCCGCGCGGTGGTGCGGGCCGACCTCTGGAACTCGGCCCGGCACGTCCAACGCGGCCAGCTTCCCACCGCCGGCGCGATGCTGGCCGCGCTGAGCGCCGACCGGGTCGGCGGGCCGGAATACGACCAGGCCCTGGCCGAGCGGGTGCGCGCGACGCTGTATTAGGCCGCCGCCGCACCGGGCGTCACGGCGCTGGTCATTTGGGCAACCATCCTTCGGCCACCGCGCTTTCCCGCAGGAACCAAGGAGGCTGCAATGTCCGACGACAAGCACGAACAGGCCCGCGACCTAGCCGAGGAGGCGCTCGCGGCACTTGATGAGGGCGATGAGGCCAGGGCCGACCGGCTGATCGCCGAAGCCAAGAACCTGGACAAATCCGCTGTGGTCGAGGTGATCCAGGACCTGGATGAGGACGCCGGGTCCGACCCCGACGCCGCCAAGCGCACGGGCAAATAAGGCCGGCGGCCCGGCAGCGCCCTGCTAGGGGCCGGACCCCTGCGGGTGCGTGCGCCGCCACACCGCCAGCAGCGCCGTCGGATCGACGCTGGTGTAGCGTTGCGTCGTGGACAGGCTGGCATGGCCCAGCAGTTCCTGGATCGACCGCAGGTCGGCCCCTCCCGCCAACAGGTGGGTGGCGAAGCTGTGGCGCAGGGCGTGCGGTGTGGCATGCGCGGGCAGGCCAGCCAGGGCGCGGTAGCGTTCCAACGTTAACTGCGCGATGCGTGCCTTCAGCCGTCCGCCCTTCACGCCCAGGAACAGCGGCGCTCCGGGCCGCGGGTCCGGATGCAGCTGCACCAGGGCATCCAGGGCCTGCTGCACCGCGGGCAGCAGCGGCACCAGGCGTTCCTTGCGGCCCTTGCCGAGCACGCGCAGGGTGCTGCCACCAGCCGGCACGTCCCGCACATCCAGGCCAAGCGCCTCGCTAATGCGCAGGCCGCATCCATACAGCAGGGTGAACAGCGCGGTATCGCGGGCCTGCACCGCCGCCGTACACCCGGACGGGCCGGGCGACGCCTCGCCGATGTCGGCGGCGACGGCCAGCGCCTGCGGGGCGGACAGGGCGCGCGGCACCGGCGCCCGGGTGCGCGGCGTGCCGAGCAGGCCCGGTGCGGGATTGGTGACGCCATGGTGCCGGGCCAAATAGCGGAACATGCTCCGGACGGCAGACAGGTGGCGGGCGCGGGTGGCATTGACGCTGCCGGTCCCAGCCTCCTGCGCCAACCATGCGCGCAGGTCCGCCAGGCCGAGCGCGCCGAGGTCTGCCAGGGCCGGCTCATGCCCCAGATGTCTGGTCAGGAACGCATCGAAGCGGCGCAGGCTGGTGGCATACGCCTCGACAGTCAGCGGGGAGGCCTGGCGTTCCCGGGCCATCCAGTCCAGGAACCGGGCCGTGGCCTCGGCGGCGGTGCGCAGGGGCTCAGCGGGCTGCAAGGTCTTGCGGACCGGGGTCCAAGGCCGCCGCAACCGCTTGGCCGAGGAAGGCCAGCGTCGGCGTCGCAGCGCCGGCCAGGGCGCGCCCGTCCCGGCAGGCAAGGGCCAGCAACGCCGGAGCTTGGCGCAACGGCACGCGCACCAGCGCCTCCCAACCCGCCAGCGCCGCAGCCTCCCCATGCAGCGACGGCAGGCCCGCATCCGCCCGTACCACGGCCTGGCGCTGGCCCAATGTGGCGGCGACCGTTCCCGGGGCGACGGCGGCATGGCCGGCCTCGGCCGACACGCTCTCGACGCAGAGCCGAACGCTGTCCAGCCGCAGTAGGGCAGGCAGGTCGTGCTGCAGGCACCAGGCCGGGTCAGCCGCCCGCATCAGCGCCAGCACCGCCTCCTGCACGCGCTGGGCAAAGCCCTCGCTGGCCCGGCGGTCGTCGGTGACCAGGGCGGCTGCGGCGGCCATGTGGCCCGCCTGCCGGCGAGCCGCCATCAGCAAGGCAGCCATATGGTCCGCCATGCGCTCGCCGTGCACGCGGCAGGGCGGGTCCATCAGGGCATACAGCTCGTCCTGCGCCGCCAGCCAGCCGGGGTTGCTGCGCAGGAACGCCGCCGCTGCTGCTTCCTCGCTGGTCAGCGGCGGTTGTAGGGCGGGGCGGGCGGCCTCATCTGCGATGTTCACTCTCCGTTCGCATTTCGTTTGCAGCGTGGTATGGTGTAGCCCTCGGTGGTGTAGTCCTTGATGGTGTAGCCCTGGGGGATCGCAAGGTCGGTTGCGGGGTCGGTTGCGGGGTCG
>CAXTFY010000126.1:8695-12860 GCA_964243265.1 uncultured Acetobacteraceae bacterium
GGTCGGTTGCGGGGTCGGTTGCGGGGTCGAGGGCAGTGAGCAAGCGTAAGACACATGCGCCGGGTCAGGCCGGTCTGCCAATTACCAGTCTGCCGATCAACGGTCTGCCGATCGACGGCTTCCCCGGCAGCTTAGCCGCGCCGGCCGCGGTTCGGAAGCGGGTTCCCGTGCTCCTGCCACGCCCATTTCAAGGTACCTTCGACTACGCCGTGCCGGACGGCATGAGCCCGCAGCCCGGCGACGTCGTGCTGGTCCCGCTGAACCGGCGGGAGGAGGTGGGCGTCGTCTGGGACCTGCCGGCCGGTCCCTCGGTCGCGGACGGCAAGCTGAAGCCCATAACGGCCGTGCTGGAAACCGCGCCGCTGCCTCCGCCGCTGCGCCGGTTCATCGACTGGGTTGCGGCCTATACCCTGTCCACGCCGGGCGAGGTGCTGTCGATGGCGCTGCGGGTCAACGCCCTGCGGCCCGACACCCCGCAGGCGGGCTGGCGCCTGGGCGACATCCCGGCAGACGTGCGGCTGACCGATGCGCGCAGCCGCATCGCCGCGGCGCTGGGCGGCGGCGCCCCGCAATCCACGGCCGACCTGGTGCGCGGTGCCGGGGTCAGCAGCGGCGTGGTTCGCGCCATGGCCAACGCCGGGCTGCTGCTGCCGGTGGCGCTGCCCGCCCGGGCGCCTTTCGCGTTGCCGGACAGCGGCCATCCCGGCCCGGTGCTGTCCGCAGCCCAGGCGTCCGCCAGCGAGAGCCTGCGCGGCGCCGTCGCGGCCCGGCAGTTCAGCGTGACCCTGCTGGACGGCGTCACCGGCTCCGGCAAGACCGAGGTGTACTTGGAGGCGGTGGCGGAGTGCATCGCCGCCGGCCGCCAGGCGCTGGTGCTGCTGCCGGAGATCGCGCTGTCCTCGCAGTGGCTGGAGCGGTTCACCCAACGCTTCGGTGTGGCGCCCGCGGTGTGGCACTCGGACCTGTCCTCCCGCACCCGGCGCATTACCTGGCGCGCGGTGGCGGACGGCGCGGCGCCGGTCGTGGTGGGCGCACGCTCCGCCCTGTTCCTGCCGTTCCCCGACCTCGGCCTGCTCGTGGTGGATGAGGAACACGAGACCGCGTTCAAGCAGGAGGACGGCGTCGTCTATCACGCCCGCGACATGGCCGTGGTCCGCGCCCGCCTGTCCAACGCCCCGGCCGTGCTGGTGTCCGCCACGCCCAGCCTGGAAACCCTCGCCAACGTGGAAACCGGCCGTTACCGCCGCATGACGCTGGAGGTGCGCCACGGCGGCGCCACCCTGCCCAAGGTCGCCGCCATCGACCTCCGCCTGGCCCCCCCGGAGCGCGGCCGCTTCCTGTCCCCGCCGTTGGTGGAGGCCGTGCAGGCGACCCTGGCCCGCGGCGAGCAGGCGATGCTGTTCCTGAACCGCCGCGGCTACGCTCCCTTGACGCTGTGCCGGGTGTGCGGCCACCGCATGCAGTGCCCGAACTGCACCGCCTGGCTGGTGGAGCACCGCGCCCGCCGCGTGCTGACCTGCCATCACTGCGCCCACACCGACGACATCCCGGCGGTCTGCCCCCACTGCTCCGCCGAGAACAGCCTGGTCCCCATCGGCCCCGGCGTGGAGCGCATCACCGAGGAGGCCGCCGCGGTGTTCCCCGAGGCCCGCCGCCTGGTGATGGCCAGCGACACCATGCCCGGCCCGCACGCCGCCGCCGAGGCCGCGCACCGGATCGAGCGGCGGGAGGTCGATCTCATCATCGGCACGCAGATCGTCGCCAAGGGCTGGCATTTCCCGCATCTGACCCTGGTGGGCGTGGTGGACGCCGACCTCGGCCTGGCGGGCGGTGACCTGCGTGCAGCGGAGCGCACGGTGCAGTTGCTACACCAGGTGGCGGGCCGCGCCGGCCGGGCGGAGGCGCCGGGCCAGGTGCTGCTGCAAACGTTCAGCCCCGAGCATCCCGTGATGCAGGCGCTGATCGGCGGCGACCTGGGCGCCTTTATGACCGCGGAGGCGGACGGTCGCCGCCCCGGCCACTGGCCGCCGTTCGGCCGCCTGGCCGCCCTGATCGTCAGCGCCGACACCGCACAGGCCGCCGACGAGCTGGCGCGCGACCTGGGCCAGAGCGCTCCGCGGGCGGAGGGCGTGATGGTGCTCGGGCCTGCGCCGGCGCCGCTGGCCATCCTGCGCGGGCGGCACCGGAGGCGGCTGCTGCTAAAGACCCGGCGCGACATTGCCGTGCAGCCGCTGCTGCGGGATTGGCTGGATCAGGTGAGGGTGGGCGGCACCGCCCGCGTGGACGTGGACGTGGACCCGGTGTCGTTTCTGTAGAACGGCAGCTAGGCTGGTTCTCGGCAGTCATGGCGCTGCTGGCCGTTGGTGTTCAGCGCCTGCAACGGGCCGATGCCGCCAAACGGCGGGTAGCCGTTGCGCGCACCGTGCCAGAGCAGGCAAATCTTGTCGAAGGCATCCGCAGCAAGTGGCAGCGTGCCCTCACGAGGGACGGTCCCAATCTGGGCAATGATGTCAATTCGAAACGCTTGCATCGGGTTGGCTTCACTCTTCAACTGTCCGTGAGCAGACAAGGCTTATCTGCATCGGGACGCCAGTTAGAAAAAAGCGACAATAGCGTCATTAAGTTGGAGTTTCGTTAACGCCCTGTTGCGGCGGATCGGGTGGCAGCGATGCCGCGCCAGACCAGCGCCCAGTCCTGTCACCCAGTTTTGGCGCATCGTGTTGCAGCACTGCACCCCCCATGCTATGCGCCGCCTGCCGGCGATCCGACCGGTCCAGACAACATGGAAGCGTCGCCTGTGGCCTCTGGCTCCACGAACCAATCCGGCGGCCAGCTCGCCGAACGCTACGCTAACGCCCTATACTCGCAGGCTGAAGACACCGCCGCCCTGGACCAGACGGTGTCCGAAATGGACAGCCTGGGCCGGCTGATCGACCAGTCGCCCGAGTTCCGGCGCCTGCTCGATAGTCCCCTCATCGATGTGACGCAGGCGCGCGCCGCAGCCTCCGCCGTGCTGTCCCAGGAGGGCTTCGGCAAGCTGGTGCAGGACTTCGTCGGCGTCATCGCCAATAACCGCCGCCTCGGCGCCCTGCGCGGCATCGTCGCCGGCTTTGCCGCCCTGGTGGCGCAGAAGCGCGGCGTCGTGGTCGCAACCGTCGTCAGCGCCCACCCCCTGACCACCGTGCAGCGCGAGCAGTTGCGCGCCCGCATGATCGAGGCCGGGTATGGCAGCGTGAACATCCAGGATAGCGTCGATCCCAGCCTGCTGGGGGGCTTGGTGGTCCGCATCGGCGCGCGTCTCTACGACACCAGTCTCAAATCCCGCCTGCAGCGTTTGCAGTATGCCATGAAGGGCGCCGCCTGATGGAAATCCGTCCCGCCGAAATCTCGGACATCCTTAAAAAGCAGATTGCCGCGTTCGACACCGAGCAGAACGTCGCCGAGACCGGACAGGTGCTGTCGGTCGGCGACGGCATCGCCCGGGTGTTTGGCCTGCAGAACGTGATGGCCGGCGAGCTCGTCGAGTTCCCCTCCGCCGGGATCAAGGGCATGGCCCTGAACCTGGAAACCGACAACGTGGGCATCGTGGTGTTCGGCGACGACACCCGCATCCGCGAGGGCGACACCGTCACCCGCACCCGCGACATTGTGGACGTGCCGGTGGGAAAGGGCCTGCTGGGCCGCGTCGTGGACGGCCTGGGCAACCCGATCGACGGCAAAGGGCCGCTGACCGACGTGAAGCGCAGCCGCGTCGAGGTGAAGGCGCCCGGCATCATCCCGCGCAAGTCGGTGAACGAGCCGATGCAGACCGGCCTCAAGGCCATTGATGCCCTGATCCCCGTCGGCCGCGGCCAGCGCGAGCTGGTGATCGGCGACCGGCAGACCGGCAAGACCGCCGTCATCATCGACGCCATCATCAACCAGCGCGGCGCCAACGCCGGGACCGACGAGAAGGTCAAGCTGTACTGCATCTACGTCGCCATCGGCCAGAAGCGGTCCACGGTCGCGCAGATCGTCCGCACTCTGGAGGAGAACGGCGCGATGGAGTACTCCATCGTCGTTGCCGCCACCGCGTCCGACCCGGCGCCCATGCAGTTCCTCGCACCCTATACCGGCTGCACCATGGGCGAGTTCTTCCGCGACAACGGCATGCACGCCATGATCT
>CAXTFY010000127.1:0-12741 GCA_964243265.1 uncultured Acetobacteraceae bacterium
GCCGGGGACGTTGTCCACGCTGTCGCCCATCAGGGCCTGCACGTCCACGACCTTGTCCGGCATGACGCCGAACTTCTCCATGACCTCGGCGGGGCCGATCGGCCTCTGCTTGATCGGGTCCTGCATCGTCACCTGATCGTCCACCAGTTGCATCAGGTCCTTGTCGGACGACACGATGGTGACGCGCCCGCCGGCCTCGGTGGCGGCGCGGGCGTAGGAGGCGATCAGGTCGTCGGCCTCCCAGGTTTCCAGCTCCACCCCGGCGACGCCGTAAGCCCGCGTCGCCTCTCGCACCAGGGCGAACTGCGGCACCAGCTCGGGGGCCGGTTCGGGGCGCTGAGCCTTGTACTTGTCGTACAGCTCGTTGCGGAAGGTGGTGCGCCCGGCGTCGAACACGACGGCGATGTGGGTGCCCTCGTGGTGCTCCAGCAGACGGCCGAGCATGTTGGAGAAGCCGAACACCGCGTTGACCGGCGTGCCGTCCGCCCGGGTCATGGGGGGCAGGGCGTGGAAGGCGCGGAAGATGAAGCCGGACCCGTCGATCAGGATCAGGTGCATCGGCGGGCTGGCGGCCTGGTCCGGCAGCGCGGCCTGGTCCGGCGCGGCGGTGTCCATCACGTCGGCCTGCGGCACGCTAATGGTCCACGTTCCCGGCGCCGGGGTTCAGCACGAAAATGCGGGAGCACCAGGGGCAGAAGGTCTGGTCATGGTCGATGCGCAGCCAAACCCGGGGATGGCCCAACGGCCCATCCCCGCCATCGCAGGCGACCACGCGCTCGTCCACGTGCAGCACCTCGGGGATGGCAAGCTCGGGGTGCGGGGTGTCGCTGCCGAAGGGGGCGTCGGGCATGGGGGGTGCTCTCTGGTCGGGGGTGCGCCGGGATGATAGGCATGGCGACCGTGGTTGCAATCCATTCTGCCTGGCTGCGCGGCCTGGTGCTGGCCGTTGCCCTGGCGGGCTGCACGGGGCTGCCGACCTATAACATGCCCTTGGCGCCGTTGCCTGCTGCAGCGTTGCAGGCGGACACGGTTTTCATCATGCCGGACGGGGTGCGGCTGCCGGTGCGGACCTGGCTGCCGGACGGGGCGCCGCGGGCGGTCGTGCTGGCGCTGCATGGCTTCGACGACAGCCGCGACGCTTGGGAGTATCCGGCGCCAGCCTTCACCGCGGCGGGCATCGCGATCTTCGCCCCGGACCAGCGCGGCTTCGGCGCGGCGCCGGAGCGGGGGCGCTGGGCGGGACTGCCAGCGATGCAATCCGATGCGTTCGCCGGCATCCGGCAGTTGCGCGCACGCTACCCCGGCGTGCCGCTGTTCGTAATGGGCGAGAGCATGGGGGGGGCGCTGACGATGACCTTGGCTGCCTCGGGGCAGGCGCCGCCGGTGGACGGCTGGGTGCTGCTGGCGCCGGCCGTTTGGGGGCGGGAGCAGCAGGGGATCGCGCTGAGCAGCGGGCTGTGGCTGGTTTCGGGGATTGCGCCGGGCTTGCAGGTGACCGGGGGCGAGGTGCCGTTGCGGGTCGTGGCCAGCGACAACCGCGAGGCGTTGATCCGCTTGGCACAGGACCCGCTTACGATCCGCCGCACCCGGTTTGACACCCTGCGCGGCCTGACGGACCTGATGGATGCCGCCCAGGCTGCTGCGCCAAGGCTGCCGGCGAATACCCTGGCGCTGTACGGCGCGCATGATGCGCTGGTGCCGCCCGAGGCGACGGCCCGCGCTTGGGCGGCCATGGCGCCGGACGTGCGGCGGGGATATTACCCGAACGGCTATCACCTGCTGATGCGTGACAAGGCCCGTGACGCGGTGATCGGTGACGTGATCGCCTGGATGGGCGACCGCGGCGGGTGGTTGCCCTCCGGCGCGGACGTGGCGGCGGCGGCCTGGCGGGCCGGGCATCACTGAATGGGCTTGGCGCGGCGGTTGGGTTGGGTTATTCAGCGTGGGCGGGACCCGTAGCTCAGCTGGATAGAGCGCTGCCCTCCGAAGGCAGAGGCCGAACGTTCGAATCGTTTCGGGTCCGCCAATCTTTTCAATAAGTTAGCAGAATAAGTCGGCGAGGCAATTTGTGCCTAGCTACCATATAGCTACCAAGAACAGCCCCAAACCAGTTGCTGCACGAGCAATTAGGCGTAAGACCCCGGACCTCGAATCCGCAATATCCGCCGTTGCCACCCCGGCACGCAGTTGTCCGCGATGGCCCGCTCCACCAGGCTGGCGCACGTTCGGCAGCGCATCCGATTAGAGGCCGCGCAATCGTGATCCTCACAGGCAGTGCGGACATCAGGACTGCACGCATCCGCCCCCGCATCGCACGATCAGGTCCCATGTGGGGAAGGCGTCCACCCGGGACTCCATGGCATTAAAATGTAGCTTGCGTTGCGAGATGCTGGACGCCATCCGGCCAGCGGCGATTTCCTTGCCGGGCAGCGCAAGAGGTGCGCCAGCCTACGCCACGCACCATCCTAGCCCAGCCTCCCACACCTGCTCCAGCACCGCCTGCGGTACCAGGATCGTCGCCAGCCTGGCCGGGCAGGTTCCGCGGAACTGCCGGGCTAGATCGGCCGGACCAGTCCGACCGCTAGTCTGTCCTGCAGCGCTGCTGGCCGCTGTTGCGGCATTGTTCCTCTGCCGCAGTGCCGATTACAAAGCATCCCCGCGCTGCTGCTGCTGGCCGTTGCCAACATCCAGTATTCTTGCTTTGAGATTATGCAGAAGATCAAGATATGGTCGAACCTATGGATGACTGGCCACCCAGGCGAGCATTGACGGAAACTGTGCCAACGCACCCAGATAGCCAGTATGCCCAATGCTGCATATTTAGCCCAATCTTTAAACTGCTTGATGGTGCTTCCCTCACTCGGCATATCATATGATACTCTTGGTTGGTAATTACTTGGATAGGGTCTTGGAATATCTTCGTCAAAGTTTGCGATCTGAACGCGTCCGCCTTTAAGGTATTCGTCATAGTCGAATTTTTCATGCAAGCCGTACATCATTTCTTGTGCAGTGAAGTCACGCTATTTAGTATTCCGGCAGACGCGGCACTGCTTTAGGCTAGTCTTTCCATTATCGTTACGATAAATTATCCAAAGATTTTTGGTTAAATTTTTCAAGCAAGTAACTTACACCTTAACGATAGGCCAGCGTCTGCCACTATGATCCAGGCGCTACGTCTTATGACAGCCGTCACGGCCTGCACTCCTGCAAAAAACGACCATTCTTAACAGTCCGGTTCTGCTCTTTGCACTTAAGGTGCTCATGTTTCGCAGGAGTGACAAATGTCCGAGGTGAAGATTGCAGGGACGCCATTGCCAGCGTGGCTCACGCAGCACGCTGGTGAAGCACGGCCTGCGGCTGCCGTGCTTGTGATCATCCTTAACTTCAACGGACTCGCCGATACACTGGTCTGCCTGGAGAGCCTGCGGGGCCAGACCAGTCGGCCGCATGTTCTGGTTATCGACAACGGTTCGCGCGACGACGAACTCTGCGACATCGTCGCACGCTATCCCGAAATAGAGACGATGGCGCTGCCGGAAAATCTTGGCTGGGCCGGCGGCAACAATGTTGGGTTGCAGCTTGCCCTCGAACGTGGCTTCGAGCACGCCTGTCTGCTCAACAACGACACCGTGCTCGATCCGACCGCGATCGCCGAGATGCTGGCCGCCGCCACGCGGTTCCCCGAGCCATGCCTGCTACATCCGACGATCGCCTATTTCGATGATCCGACGCAATGGCAGCTCAACCCGCAGCCGTTATCGACATCAGATCTCGGTCCGGATATGGTCGAAATGGACCTCGCCTACGGTGCTTGTCTGATGCTGCCGGCCAGCATCGTGCGCCGCGTCGGCCTGTTGGATGAGCGGTTCTTTCTGCAACTGGAGGAGACGGATTATTTCCGCCGTGCCCAGGCCCTGGGAATCCACAGCTTTTGCGCCCGCCGTGCCCGCATCCTGCACAAGGAGTCGGCAAGTTTCGGTGGCCGCATCACCGATACCAAGACCTACTATCAGGTGCGCAACACTTTGCTGCTGACCGAGAAGCACACCCCGACTCTGCGCGGCTTCCTCGGTGCCGCGCGCGGATTGGCGTGGACTCTACACCGGCAGGCCCAGGCCGACGAAGGGAGTAACGAAGGAGGCGGAGAGGCTGACGGCGAGAGGAAGGGCGGCTGGCTGCGCTTCCTCGGCTGGTTGCTCTCCGCGCATCCGCTGGCGCGGGCCGCGCGCCAGGGCGTGCGCGACTATATCCGCCGCCGCTTCGGCCGCCGTCCTGCCATCCACGTGGCAGCGTGAGCGAGGCGGGAACGCCGGACCCGTCGCTGCTGGCCAAGACCGCCGGCGGTGCCGGCTGGGTGGTCGGCTTTCGCATGGTCACCCGGCTGCTCGGCATCGTCAGCACGCTGACGCTGGCCCGCCTACTCGGACCCGGCGATTTCGGTCTGGTGGCGCTGGCCAGCGGCTTTGCTCAGACCGTCGACGCAATGACCAATCTCAGCGTGCACGAAGCCATCATCCGCGAGCGGGCACCGCCGCGCGCTATGTACGACACCGCCTTCACCATGAGCCTGATCCGCGGCCTGCTGACCAGCTTCGTCGTCGCAGGCCTCGCCTTGCCGGCCGCCGACTTCTTCCACGAGCCGCGGCTGGTCGCCGTGCTGCTGGCGCTCGGCCTGTCGAACCTGATCGGTGCTGTCGAGAACATCGCCACCGCCGACTTCATGCGCAATTTCGCCTTCCGACGCGAGTTCCAGCTCTGGACCATCCCGCGCGTACTGCAGGTGGTCGGCACTATTACCTTCGCGCTGATCTGGCCGACCTATTGGGCGCTGGTGTTCGGCATTGTCGTTGGCCGACTGATCCGCACCGGGCTGAGCTATGCCATGGTACCGTATATGCCGCGGATCACCCTGTCGGCGTGGCGGCGCATCACCGGGTTTACCACCTGGTCCTGGGCGACCTACATGATCGTCATCCTGCGCGACCGCATCGACACCATGCTGATCGGCCGGCTGTTCTCGCCGGGACAGGTCGGCATCTACGCGCTGGGCGGCGAAATCGCCACCTTGCCGACGACGGAGTTGGTCGATCCGCTCTGTCGCGCTTGCTTCCCCAGCTTCTCGCAGTTGCGCAACGAGGGGCTAAGCGTGGGTCAGACCTATGTGCGCCTGCTCGGCGCCGCGGCAATGATCGTGTTGCCGGCGGGCGTGGGCATTGCCGCGGTCGCCGATCCGCTGGTGCGGTTGGCCTTCGGTGTGCGCTGGCTGGAGGCGATCCCAATGATCCAGATACTCGGCGTGACCGCGACGCTGGGCGTGATCGGCAGTCTCAGCGGCACGCTGTTCAGCGCCTACGGCATGCTGCGCACCACCTTCGCCATTACCACCGTGACGACGGCGTTGCGGGTTGGATTGCTGCTGGCCTTCCTGCCGGGCGGTACGCTGGTGACGGCCGCCTACGTGATCGCGGTGGTAGTCTCGATCGAGCAGACTACATACATTGTTCTGACCATGCGGCGGTTCTCGGTACGGATGGGCGATCTGCTGCGTGCCGTCTATCGCAGCCTGACGGCGGCTCTGGTGATGGCCGGCTGCCTGGTATGGCTCGGTCTCGGGTTCACCCCGGTCGCCGACGGGTTCGCGATGCATCTACTGCTGGACGCCGGCGTGGGGAGTGCGATTTACGCCATGGTGCTGGCCGCCGCCTGGCACGCTGCCGGCCGGCCGGAAGGGCCGGAGCGCGATCTGCTGCAGGTGTTCGGCCGGATAAGCGGCCATCTGCTCACCCGGCTGTCGCCGGTAAAACGACTGCTGCGCATGGGCTGAGCCTCGCTCAACCCTTGATGCCGATGACCTCGATCTCCTCGCCCCAGCGCATGGCGCGATTGCCGATCGCCTCGACTAGCGACCAGCCCTCCATCTCGATGCGGTCGCGGCGGGAGAACGGCGTCGTTGCCTCGAAGCTGCCTTCACGACGCATGGCGATCGTCTGCTCCTGTTCGCGCATGGCGCGGCGCGGATTAGATCGCACGATGAGCGATTTCCACGGGCTGACCTCCTCAAGTAGCCGCCGCATGGCGGGAACGCTCAGCAGGCAGAGATGGCGTGACAGCTCCAGCGCGTACCAGTCAGCACCATAACGGCGATGCATAAGGCTGCCGAAGTTCGGTGTCTGCAAGTAGAAAAATCCGCCTGGCCGCAGCAATGCCAGTGCCCGGCGAAGGAAAAGTCGCGGGTCACGGGCATGTTCGATCGAGTGCATCGAGGCGACCGCGTCGAACGGCGCGTCGGGCAGCGCTACAGTGTCCAGTGTGCCGTCGGCGACAATTGCCCCTGAGCCCCGCGCGACCGCCGCTGCCACCGGATCGGGATCAAGCCCGTAGGTCTGCCATCCCAAGCTGCGGGCAAGGTTCAGATAGCTGCCCGAGCCACAGCCGATATCGAGCAGCTTGCCCCCGGCGCGCCACATCGGTAGCGAGTGATCGCGACTATAGGCGACCCTGCGGCGAATGGGTTCGATCCGCCCGAGCAAGCGACCAAGCAGGCGCGCCGGCCCGCTCACCCCAGGCACGTCGTATTGGTAGCGTCCTGCCAGGATGGCGTCGCGCAGCTTTCCCTGCAGTCCGCTCGTGCCGAAGGCCGAGCGCTGGACGTGCGGTTTGGACATGTGAGTGTAGTAGATGCCGGGATAGCAGAGATGGATGTCGGCATCGATCGGCTGCGGGTCCAGCCAGCCGATCCCGCAGTCCGCGCAGGCGCGGATCGACCACATGCTAGGAACGTTGTGCGCCCGATCCCTGATTTCGGCATGAACGGTGCGGCCGCTTTTGCCGCAGAGCGGGCAGGCCGGGTGCGGCGCGGTCCGCGGTATGGAGGGCGGGCTGGCATTCAGCATGACAAAAACCCCGAACTGGCTTTTTGGGTGGCGTTCGCCCGAGCAGGATACCTGCGAAGCCGTCTGATTGATACCAGGTTCAAGTTAGCCAGAACTAACGAAATGTCTTCTTGGTGCGCATGGTCAAACAAAAGAAGAACGGGCAGGCTGATGGAAAGCCCTCGCGTCATGGTTTCCGCGAACGTTCTCATTCCGACAGGGATTGTTGCGCGAGAAATTGGCCTGTTCATGCCCCTTCCGGATGATCATCGATATATGTTGGAAATCATCTGACTTACGTTATCCCACTGGCCCGCAAAAGGAATTTCCTTGTGCGTCTCAGAAAGCTATTTCGTTAGTTTCGGCCAGGTGCGGTGCTGCACGAACATGGCGTTGTATTGCGAAGGCGGAGGGGCGGAACGGGTGCCGCTTCTTCCAGCCCGGCATAACACGCGGCTGCACCGCCGGCATTCGATGGAGCAGGACCTGCGGCGGGCACTGGCAAAGGGCTAGTTCCTGTCACACTACCAGCCGCAGTTCGACCTCCGCACAGGCCAGATGACAGAAGCGGAGACGCTACTGCGCTGGCGCCATCCGGACCAGGGCATGACCCCGCCTTCCGAGTTCGTCCCTCTGTGCGAGAAGACCGGCCTGATCGTGCCGGTGTCCGACGCAAGCTGTCGGAGAGTCTCGCCTGCGTTCAGGCGATGCTGGATGGGCGCGTCTAGAAGAGTGCTGGTATCGCGTCGTTCGCCCAAGCCACACCATCCAGCAAGGGCTAGAACTCCCCCTCCCACTGTCGCGCCTCCGCCCGCAGCGCTGCACAATGCTCGCGTAACTCCGTCATCTCCGCCCCGTATAGCCCATGTATCATGCGAGCCTTGCGGATGCGCCCCAGCCCGGCCGCTGTCTTAGGACCCGTGCTGGTGCCCCCGTGCATCCGGCACCGTCCATTCCCCATCGCGGGCGACTGGCACGGCGTCCCGGCCCGTGTCCGCGCCCCGCAGCGGGGACAGGACTGCGCCAGGGGCAGTGTCGTGCGCCAGTCGGGCAGGCGGTGTTCCGGCAGTTGTGCGCCCGCTAGGCGGTGCATGGGGTTCTTCCCCAGTTCCTTCGTCATGGCCCACCCCCTTCCCGTGCTGTCCGCCGCCGGTCGCGCCAGCTTGGACATTGCCGACAATCGCCTGCCCCCCCGGGGCTACCATCACGCGCTCGACCCGCACCACCTGGCGCACACCCTTGCCCCGCTTGCGGTCCAGCGCCGCCAGCACGTCCAGAAAGGCACGGGACAGGTTGGCACCTTGCCGGCGCAGTTGGTCCGATGCCTGCCCGGGCTGCTCCGGAATCATGGCCCGGCGCAGGCACTCCATCGAAGCGGTATGCAGTCCCACCGCTTGCGCCGCCATCATGCCCTCGATGCCATCCGCCGGCTTGAATTCCATCATGGCGATGATCGCCGCGTGATACCGCCGGTCCCGTTCACCTTCCGCAAGGTCGGTGGGCAACCACAGGGCTGCGGCAGCCTGATTTACCAGCACATTATTGAGGGCCTTGGACCCGCTGCCGCCAATCGGGCGGAGGCTGCCCGGACCTTTTTCCTGGTCACTTTCGGCGCCTACGTTCACCACCGGGCCGGGCTTCGCCGGTGGCGCGCTGTCCTGGCGCTTTGATGCTTTGGTATCAGGCTTCCTCGTCATCGCATCCTCTCTCTTACAAGCCTGTTGCTGCACAGATTGTATCCCGTCACCCCGGCAGGCGCCCCGATTATGCAGAGCCAAAATAGGGAGATTCTTCGGCCCCAGGTGGACCCATGAGCGGCGTCAGGTCCTCCAACCTACAGCGCCCACGCTGGGGCCATCCCGGCCAGCGGCGGCCCTGCTCATCGGCGGCACACCAGCCGCGCTCCGTCCGGCTCACGGCACATCCCTACCACGTCCGGCGCTACGCAGTGCGTAAGTCCATACCGGCGGAGGGGAGGCAGTGGCATGACATCTCCTGAATTGACGGCGCGCGGTGGGCGCGGGACGGTGCGGATATGGAAGCGATCATTGCCTGGCTGCGCCGCCTGCTCCGCCCTGGCCCATCTTCGCATCCGGCTTACGAAGCCGGTTTTACTGCTGGGCCAGGCCGGCTATGCCCATACCGCGATCCCGAGGACGTGAAGCGGTGGTATGCCGGCGGGGCGGCACATGAGGCCATGCTAGATCAGGCGTGGTAGGATGAAGCTACAGTCCATTGAGGCTGCCCGGGGCGTCGCTGCCCTCATGGTAGTGGCGTTCCACGGTGAACGTGCCGTGTCCCTGCCGCAGTATGTCGGCCACATGCCGCTCGGCGGCGTGACGGCCTTCATGCACGCGGGCGTCGATTTCTTCTTCGTGCTGTCCGGCTACATTATCTTCGCCGTCCATCGCGGCGACATCGGCCAGCCGCGCGCCTTGGCCCGCTATGCCCAGCGACGCATCACCCGCATTCTGCCGCCTTATTGGGCAGCCACCGCTTTGGCCATCTTGCTGGCGTTCCCAGGCCATGGGTTGCCATCACCCGCGTCCGTTGCCGGATCGCTGTTGCTGGTGCCGCATGGGCAAGCGCCGATCCTGGACGTGGCCTGGACCCTGGAACGCGAGGCGCTGTTCTACGTGCTGTTCGCCGTCGCTATCCTGGACCGCCGCGTAGGACTGACCCTGGCCGCTCTCTGGGTTGGCTTGAGCCTAGCCGGGGTAAGCCTTGGGCCATGGGGCTTCGATGAATACAGCTTCTTGTTCGCGTTTGGCATTGCGGCAGCGGCGTTTCCTGGGATGTGGGTTCGTTATCCACTTGCGCTTGCTGTGCTCGGCGGCTTGGCGTTCCTGGGATCAGGCATCGCAGAGGACGCCGGCATTCTGCTTCCGGCCGGATGGCTGCCGCGAATGGCTTATGGTGGCGCATCAGTCGCTCTGATCGTGGGCTTGGTCGCAGCGGAGCGCACAGGGACGCTCATCGTTGGGCTTGCATGGCGACGGCTAGGGGCAGCATCGTATTCGATCTACCTTGTGCATACGCTGGTTTTGGCGCTGCCCGCCCGCTTTGCCGCCAGCGTGGGCTTGCTGCGCTTCATGCCTGGCTGGCTGACGATGATGGTGTGCTTTGCTGTGGCTGTCATCGCGGGAATGATGTTCCATCGGCTGATCGAGGTTCCCATGACGCTTGCAGTGCGCCGAGCGTTCTCTGGCAGCAAGCCGCTTACAGTCCTGCCATAATATCAGCCACAGGTCCGATGCTGATCGGTCCCCACTAAGAGATGCGCCGTATCAACCACTCAGTTGCCTACTCCCTGGACGGCGCTTGCACCAACCAAGCCGAGAGCTACTTCTCCCGCCTGCGCCGCGCCGAGATCGGCCAGCACCACCACGTCGGCGGCAAGTATCTCGCCGCTTACGCCGCCGAGATGGCGTGGCGCGAGGACAACCGCCGAGTGTCGAACGGGATGCAGCATCAGGCCGTTACGGGTGCAGCGCTAGGGCATCCGGTGAGCCGAGTGTGGGCGGGGTATTGGCAACGTCAGCGTGCTTGCTAAGCGAATCTC
This sequence comes from uncultured Acetobacteraceae bacterium, assembly GCA_964243265.1. Lineage (GTDB taxonomy): Bacteria > Pseudomonadota > Alphaproteobacteria > Acetobacterales > Acetobacteraceae > DASWOJ01. The sequence continues at coordinate 10,435 of CAXTFY010000127.1, forward strand.
ACGATTACATTGTCATAGCAGGCAAATGCATTACCCGCTGTCGTCTTGAATCGGCTTCCCCGTGATGGAAGATACGTCATCTAGAGCATCAAGGACACGATCCGGCCAGCGGTCTGTGAGACCTGCCGTGAGGCACGTAACTCCCCAAATCGCAAAGGGATGCTGATTATCATCTAGATCGGCTTGGCATCGGTATGGCGTTGGTGGTCCAAAGTGTTCGGCCAACGCCAAGCCAGCGTCGGTTCGACGGGTAGCCCTCGCGCTTTTACCCTCAACGAGAACTGTTAAAGCGACATCGACGTGAGCATTTTCACCATCTTCGGGAACGTTAGTTATGGACACCTTATAACCATTGCCTTCTTTTGGTAGTGCGATGTATTTGGCCGTGCGAAAACCGCAATAGTAACGTCGGTTTTTGCCGGGTGGCGGATTGCCCTTTCTCTGATTCTGCGATGCGGCTATGCCGCAACCTATATGGTGAACCTCCTCATCTGTTGGTGCAAGTCGCCTGAGAACGGCTGATTCATGCGAGGCTCCATCCGCCTTCGTACTCTCAAAGCGCCATAGCAGAGCATCGACGTGAATGTTCTGATCGAAGGCTCGATCATGTATGATGCAACGAGCTGTTTCGTCATCGTCAAGCAGGTCATCAGACATTCCTAGCTCTTGTTGACCAACCTGAAGGTGTCCAGGGCAATCGAGTCTACCATCTTAACTGCTTTGCGGTTTCGGCGAACGACATACCCCAACTCACCGTCTGTCACTGTTATAGCGAAAGTTGTATCGCCCAACGACCACAACATTACGATAGCATCACCACCGTGCCAGCTCAGCTCCGGAGGTGCGATCTGATACTTTTTGAGTTGTTCGACAACAGAAAGGGCAGAGTCGACCGCTCCCTTCTCAACGGTAGGGCTCTGATCTACACTCTCTGAAAGCCGGTTCAGTTGTTGTTCAACTCTGTCGTAATATTTGCCAACTGAAGATAGAAGATTGTCCGATGAATTTTCCGTCGGTTTCAGATAAGACCTGCTGAAACGAACATAACATAGAGGTTGCAACGCCAATCTATTACTTGTAGTTTGACCTGCCATTTCACTATGAATACCATATATCTTTGCAAAAGGCTCGGCATCAAACTGCTCATGACGGACGGGTGGGTAGGCATCGTTTTCAAGGACTTGTGCTATAGCGGGCAGGGCTGAACTATTAGACATAATTAGGCCATTAATATCATTAGTGAAAAGTGCCTGGGTCATCGCTCAAACCGCTTTAGGCCATCGTGATAAATAATGAGGCTCTCCGCCAACATCTCATCTATAATCAAAGCAGAAGCGCCAGAAGTTGGCGGTGCTTCCGGTGCCGTGTTTATATCCACCTTGATTCCAACAAACGGAGATGTCCGCATCATGACATGTCCGCGCCCGGGAACAATCTGAGTGACTCCTATATGCCCAGTAGTCCATATACATAGCCTATTTATCTCTAAATCTGGAACGGTTGTAAGAGGTCGGCGGGAATTGAATTGCAATGCCACATCTAGCACATTCTTCGGGAATGGAAACTCTGGCAGCAACTCCAAAAGCGCAGCGCTTTCTCCCCCGGGGGACACCGTTTTAGATAAATCCAATACCAATGCAATACGAAGCACTTCCAGCCGTTCAGTAAATAGTTTCAACATACTCGCTAAGTGTTTCGCTGCCCCTGCCACATCTGCGATCCGAGCCGGGACAGGAGAACCGATAGTAGCTTGGGGTGGGTAGAGTGTGATATCAATACGTCCCACATTCGCGGTTACCACTACTTGATGACCAGATCGCTCGCCTGAAGCGGTTGATACCAAGATTGAGGACGGAGATGTATTTGCCCTTTGAAACGCATCTGGACTATCTCCAGGAAATAGGCTTTCCCAAAGTTTGATCGCATCATCCTGTGCTTGGCCGGGCGTTAAGAATAGCACCCCTTGAACGTTGTCAGCCTGTAAATCCATTCTTACCTCTGTGCCAAGCTAGGACATCACGCCCGCACCTGCGCCATGGTGAGTCCGCCTAGTTCCGCAAAATATCCCATTTCACAACCTGCCCCGGCATCCGCTCCGCCTTGACAACCCCACGACGCTCCTGGCGCGTCAACACAGCCTCGGTTCGCTGAGTGACGTGGTGACGGGCGTTCTTGTCTTCTACATCCTGCCCTTGTTCATTCATCATCCGACGCACCAACTCAGATACCGTGACTGATCCTCCCACCCGCCGTAGCACATCCAGCACAAGCCGGCTACGCTCCCCGCGGCTGGCCGCGGCGGGGTTC
>CAXTFY010000128.1:0-12556 GCA_964243265.1 uncultured Acetobacteraceae bacterium
ATCCTGAGAATGACGGAGCTTGTCATGGAGAGGGAGGCCGCCTTGCAGGCTGCCGAGGATCAGGGGGAGTAGCAACCTCGACCTCGACCTCGACGCCTGGCGTTCGAGACTGATACCGGACCCCCTTATGTTCGGTGCAGTGCGTTACCATGTCTCAAAAAGGTAACGCGGTGACGCGCCACTATGAACGCACTACAAGTACCCCCGGTTGTGCCCACCAAGCCGCAGCGCCGCCCCCGTGGGACGATGCTCGATGGACGGTCCCGTGAGTACCGCCTGTTGGTCCGCACCCGGGCGGAGTTGCTTGCCACGCTGCCGGCGGAACCGACCGTGGTTCAACTCGCATTGGTCGAGGAAGCGGCATGGGCAACCGTTCGCCTGGCGCAGCTCCATGCGACGGCGGAGGCCGGCAAGCCGCTAACCAAGGTCGGGATCAGGACGCACACCGGGCTGTCCAACATCCGCCTTCGCGCCCTGTCCCGCCTGGCCGACGCTGCCAAGCCGGCGCCCTCGACCAAGGCCCGGCATAGTAGCCTGGCGGACATCATCGCCCGGCACGACGCCGCATGAACATCCTGCAAGCCATGACTGACGGCGACCTGTTCGGACCCGCGTTCGCGCCGCGGCCTGGCGGAGTGGACACCTGGAAGGCGTGGAAGGCGTTTCTGGCGTGTCTATTCGGGCTGCCGATCCCGGCCGACCAGGTTGCGCTTGTGCAGCAGCATACCGGCCGCAGTGACCTCCCCGCCGCACCGTTCACCGAGGCCAGCCTTGTCATCGGACGCCGCGGTGGAAAGTCCCGCATCTTATCGTTGATCGGGCTGTACCTGGCCTGCTTCATTGACCATAGCGACAAGCTGGCGCCGGGTGAGCGCGGCGTTGTCGCCATCGTGGCCGCTGATCGTCGGCAGGCGCGGAACATCCTGGCCTTTACGATGGGGCTGCTGCGGAGCGTTCCGGCGCTGGCGGATATGATTGCCGGCGAAACGCAGGACAGCGTGACGTTGCGGAACGGCATCACGATTGAGGTTTACAGCGCCAGCTTTCGCCTGACACGCGGGACATCGTTGGTTGCGGCATTGTGCGACGAATTGGCGTTCTGGCGCAGCGACGAAACGGCAGCAAACCCGGATGTTGAAATCGTGGCGGCGCTGCGGCCTGGCCTTGCGAACCTGGGAGGGCTGCTGTTGCTGGCGTCATCCCCGTATTCCCGAAAGGGGGCGCTATGGCTGTCATATCGGCAGCATTACGGGCAGGCCGGGGCGCGGGTGTTGTGCTGGAAGGCATCAACCCTGGAAATGAACCCGGCGCTGCCGGTGTCAGTGGTCGAGGCGGCTTATGCGGACGATCCTGCATCGGCTGCGGCGGAGTTTGGCGGCGAATTTAGAACCGACATCGCGGCCTTTGTGGATCGGGTTGTGGTCGAGGCGGCTACGGTGCCGGACCGTTTCGAGTTGCCGTGCATATCGGGTGTGACCTACTCGGCATTCTGCGACCCGTCCGGGGGATCGTCGGACAGCTATACCCTGGCGATCAGCCATCAGGAACGCAGCCTGGGCGTGCTGGACGTTGTACGGGAGCGGCGCCCGCCGTTTTCACCCGAGGCTGTCACAATCGAATATGCGGAGCTTTTGAAGGGCTACGGCATCCGCAAGGTAACTGGCGACCGCTATGCCGGGGAGTTTCCGCGGGAGCTATTTGCGAAGCAGGGGATCACGTATGAATTGAGCGACCGCCCGAAGTCCGACATATACCGGGACACGCTTCCGTTGTTCAATTCGGGCAAGCTGGAGCTGCTGGACAACCGGGTATTGACCGCGCAGCTTTGCGGCCTGGAAAGGCGGACGGCCCGCGGCGGACGCGATTCGATTGATAAAGGGCCGGGCAGCCATGACGATCTCTGTAATGCGGCGTGCGGCGCGCTTTTGGCCGTTGCGTCCAAGCCCAATTTGGCAAGCATTTGGGCCATGCAGGCGCAGGCGTGATGGCCGCGGCGCACTTGCAATGCTCGTGCGAGCTGCCGGCCTGGGCGGGCGCGGCGACGGCGCCCGTCGAGTTCACGCAAGGCTGCACTGGGCTGTTGCAGCAAACCTTTCGGGAGGCCATGGCAGCAGTTGCGCGGCGCGGCAGCGGTTCGCCGTTCCAGTGTGGCGAATGCGGATGGTGGCATACCACCTACGCGAGCCGGAACCCCGGCCCGGTCTTTGCCCGGGAGCGCGGGCCATGAGCGATGCTGTCCCGCCGATCAAAGCCCGGCCGAAGCCGCCCAAGATCGTTGCAGCAAAGATGTGGCAGCGGGGCAGGCTGGACGGCGGCTTTTACTTCGCGGGGAACATGGGCGGGATGAAGGTTCTTGTGACGGAGAACCGTGAGAAAACGTGCCCAACCGACGCTGGATGGGTCCTGATTTTCCAGGAAGAAGAACCGGCGAACAAAAAGCCACGAAAGGGCGAAACATCATGAGGCAGTTTATTGGCGTTGGGCAGACAGGCCGGGCACGGTTCAGCGATGGCATTTGGGCACCAACGGAGCCGCCGACGCTGAAAGACGTGGCAAAGCTGGCGGGCGGCGGTGGGGATGGGTCAACCCTGATTTTCTCGCACCCAAAAACACCCGGTTACGAATACGAGATGCACGAAAAGCCGAACGGGTTGGGCGGAACGAACCTGCATCTTTTCTCCGTTCGCAGCGGAGCAACGGCAATCAATCCGAACGGTTCGCAGACGAAAGACGCGATTGCAGCCGAACACGATAGAAACCGGGAGATTAACCGGCGGAATAAGGAGTTTTGGAATAAGCAGGCGGGCCGGAAGGCATGAGCTTTTTCCGCAGTCCCAGCCGCCGCCCCGATCTTGTCCCGCGGCTGGGGCAGTTGCAGGAGATTGCGGCGGAGCGGGTGAAGGCTGCGGACCCGCCAACCCCTGCCCCTGCTGCGGTGGTGAAGGCAGCCCCGCCTGGCTCGGCGCCTGCCTTGGACGCGGCCGACCTGGCGCACGCTGCCAAGGCGCGGCTGCGGGCAGCGCAGGACGCCGCGGCGGCTGCGGCATGGGCGGGGGAACGGGCAGCCGAGGCGGCGGCGCGTGCGTTGGCGGCGGTGGCCGAGGCCCGGCGCGGGGTGCTGGCGTATGCCGACTTGGACAGTCGCGTTGCCGACCATCAGGCGGGGTTGCTGCGGGCAGGGTCAGCGGTGCGGGTGCCGCTGCCGGCGGAGCTGGCCGACGCCCGCCGGGCGAAGTTCGAGGCCGAAGTCGAGTTGGCCGACGCCGACGCCGCCCATGAGCTGCTTGAACGCGAGAGCCGGGAGGCCGCCGCCGCGGTGGTCGCGGCCGGCGCGGTCCTGGCGGTTGCGGTGGACGCGATACTACAGCTTCGTTGCTTGGAGTTGGTATCCGAGATGCGTTCTACGGAGGCCCGCGCTGGCGTGCTGCGCGGCTTGGTCGCCGGGTTGTCGGCGTCCAGGTCCAGCACGCAACCGGCGCTGGCCTGGGGTATCCAGCAAATCAGCTATGACCCGCAGCATCCGCATCTGGTGGATGCGGCCGGTCCAGCCTGGCGGCAGGCGACGGCGGCATGGTCCGGGTTTCGGGATCGGTTGATGGCGGACGCTTCCGCCACGTTCGAGGGGTGACGGGTGAGCATCCGCGGCCGGCAGATGCGGGCCAGGAAGCCGCGAGGCGGGCCGCCAGGGCGCGCGGCGGGGGGGGGACCTCCCAGGGCAGCAAGGCGGCGGAGGCCATCCCAGCCCCGGCGCGGCGCACGGTGGCAGGGTTCCCGGCAGTGCCGCAGCCGCCGACAAGCGCAGATCACGCCAAGGCGGCGCGGGACCGGCGCTTGACGGCCGAGGCCGCACCGCCGCGGCGATCCGAAACGGCGACCTGGCCGGACCCCGATGATAAGGCCAACACCCGCACGCCCAAGGTGGTTAAGGGCCGGCAACGTGGTGTCGGCAGCATCGCCCGATTGTACAGGCGCAACTCCCCCGAAATCACGCGGGAACATGTCGAGGCCGCGCACCGCCTGTTGCTGGCGTGGAATGGCGCGACGATTGGTTACAGCGGACGATCCATGACGGGGGAGAGTTCCGGCCACATCGCCGCCGGGCCGTCCCAAGGGCCGAAGGTGCTGGCGCTGCGCCAGTTGGATGACGCGCGCACGGTGGCGCGCGCGTTCCGAGCCGTGGGGCCGGCGGCTGCCCCGATGCTTCGATTCATCGTAATTGAAAACCATGATGTCGCCTCATGGGCAGTTTTGCAGGAAGGTTTAACTGGAAAAAAGCCGTGCCCCAAATGCTGCATGGGGAGGCTTTTATCCGCCCTGGACATTTTGGTGGTCGCGCTGGATGTCCCGGCCGGTGATGCCGCGACCCGGGCGGGCTAGGCCAGGTCAACCAGGCAGGCGCGTGACCAGGTTGCAGCCCGGGGTTGCCATTCCGGGGCCATCTGCACCAGCCTAGCCCCGGGAGGGCATGATGAGCGACGACGATCCGATCCTAGACGCGCTGGCCCGGCTGGAAGCCGGACAGGCCGGCATCTTGGAGAGGCTGAACGGCCTTGATTTGGGGCAAGACAGCTTCCGGGCCGAGATGCACGCCCGCTTTGATCGTTTGGACACCAAAGTGGACAAGATCGCAGCCGACCTGGCGCACCTGCCTCCCAGGGTGGCGACGCTCTAGATCAAGAGGTGGCTGCGGGGCGTCCTTGACGTGCTGGTGATCGCGCTGGACGTGCCGGCGACGTCAGGACCCCTAAAGATTAGGCTGTGCTGGAAGAAACAGCTACGTTTGTATAGCCGAAATGTGGGCCTAATCTTCACCGACAGCGGTGAGACCGCCTTTAAGGTCGCTGACGGTTCAACAATACGAGTTGATCGAGATCACTTAATGTACTATCCATAAACAGTAAAGGGCATGTCTGACCGTTGGCGTTTGTAGCTGGCATAAGCTGTTTGTCGATGGAAAGCCGTACATCGGCAGCATCCAACTTTGAAATATTGGCTTGTTGCGCGGCATAGAAGTATGCACGCTCGACAGCTTTTTTGATGTCGCTATACCAGGCGACGTCGCGCACTTTGCAATTAACTGCCAGAAGTGCCGAATATTCTGGCCCAACAATACTACGCGCTTTTTGCGTGAACGCTTCCTTAGCCGTTTGCGCGGCCACGACCATCGGTAAGGAGAACAGGATTGCAGCAAAGGCTAGATGACGCATGGCCGACTTCATGAATGTCTACACCTCATCATCCTTTTCAGCAATCGTCCTTTTCAACAACTCAAATCGAGACTCAAGTAGCTGGTATTGTGCCTGTATGGTCAAGATGAGGCTTAAAAGCTGGTTAGTTTCTTCACGTGTATTGCGATAGTAACGGTCAGTCTCTTCACGCGTGTCGCCAGAATAAGTCACGGCAAAATCAGCCGTTTTCCGTACGCTACGGATATCAAGTTTCATGATGTTCATGGACTCTTGCAGCACTTCCAGCTTTCCAAACATTGCTCCACGTGTTTGATCTTGACCTGATGACAGTTTTTTTTGTTCTTCAGCAAGCTGCTTTAAGGAAGGCATTACTTTCTCATCTAAAGTTTTCATGATGCTTCCTGTTAGTGCAAGCTCCTTCGACCTTTGCTCGATCAATGACGTATTTACTCTTTCCATGGAAGCATTAACTCTTTCCATGGCACTAGAATTATCTAGAATCTTTCGATTAAAATCAATAAGCTCTCTAATCTGTTCAGCCAACAACAAAGATTTGTCTAGGCTAAGAATGGATGGCTGACCTTGATCTTCACTCATGTCATCTCCTACGCCCACACGTCGGACGTTATGCACACAACGCTAGTGCCAAGGGAAACCTTGTGTCACCCCCCGCGTCACCAGCTCCCCCGCGCCTGGGAGGGCTGGACCTTCCGGCCCCCTATGTGTGGCAGCTTGCATTTAGCTGTGGCTGGGTACGCACTCAATAACGCTAGCCATCCGTGCGGGTTTCCCGTATGATCTTGCCATATGTTCGGTCGCCGAGCGGTTGGCGTGGTAGAGGGCAAATGGGCGAGTTCTTAGAGGCCATGCAGGAAGCAGCCGACATCCTGACCGGCAAGCGGGAGCCAGCCAGACTTCATTTAGCACCGGCTACGGTGGACGTGCGTGTGATCCGTAAGAAGCTGGGCATGACGCAACCCCAATTCGCCCGGCAGTTCGGGTTCGGCCTGGCGACGGTGCGGGATTGGGAGCAGGGCCGGTATCAGCCTGACCAGGCCGCGCGGTCCTACCTTATGGTGATCGAGCGTGAGCCTGACGTGGTGCAGCGGGCGTTGCAGGCTGGTGCTGCATGACAGAGGACCCACCCCCCGACGTGCCGCATTGGCTGCCTCAGGCACATTTCGGCTACGTAGGCGCCCCACTCTCCGGGGTGCCTTACGACGATGAGGACCCGGATGACGAGCTGCTGGCCGTCACCCCGCCTGACGTGGTGGCGATGCTGGGTTTTGACCCGCTGGAGTTGGAGGAATAGGCGGTGGCTGACCTGTACGACATGGACGTGCTGGAGTGGTCCGAGCATCAGGCAAGCATTCTGCGCCAGCTTGCGGCGGGCCGGGCGGGCAATGAGGCGCCCGATTGGGCCAACATCATTGAGGAAATCGAGAGCGTGGGACGCAGCGAGTTCAACGCGGTGCAATCTCTGCTAGTCCAGGCCCTTGCCCATGACCTGAAATGCGAGGCATGGCCGCTGGCGTCCTACGTGCCCCATTGGCGGGCGGAGGCGCGCGGCTTCCGCATGGATGCGGCCCGCAGCTTCACCCCTTCCATGCGGCAGCGGATTGACCTGGCCCGGCTGTATCGCCAGGCAATGCACCGGTTGCCCGATACGGTTGACGGGCTGGCGCCCCTGCCCGTACCGCCGACATGCCCCGTCAGCCTTGACGAGTTGCTGGCGTCTGACGAGTAGGGGGCACCAACTCGACGGACCAGGACGGCGGTGGTCCTCCTTGAAAGGTCCGACTGTGACCGGCAATGAGGTGAACCGGCGCTGGCCGTCCCTTGCAGCCCGAACACCGCAGCGCCGCCAGTACGGCAGAGAACGGCCGATCCCCACGCTCAAGTAATAGCCGCACCGATAGCATCGCCACCCGTGGTGAGCATGGACAGCGGACCTCCAGCCAACATGCCGGCCAGTCCGATAAGCGATGATTGATAAGACAGAAATCCGGCGGGTGCATCCGCCGACCCTGGATTTGCGGGCGGAACAGGTCAAGAACATGCAGGCGCTATGCTGTGCCTAGCGCAAACCTTTTCGCCTTATGAACCCTTGACGGCCAGCAACTTACGAGATGACCTTAGCACCAGCATAGCGCCACGTATGCGCCAAAGTGGCGTGCATATGCAGTGCTACGCTGGCGCCAGCATAGCGCCAGGGAGGCGCCAAGGTGCCACGGCTAACGATCACAGAGACAGCGAACCGGTTGAACCTGTCCCCGGACAGCATCCGCCGCCGCATCCGTAAGGGGGAGCTGCAAGCCCAGCGTGACAATAAGGGGCAATGGTGGCTGGAATTGCCCGACGATGCCGCACCTGGAGTCGCACCAGAGGAACCGCTAGGCAGCGTAGCGTCCGCCAGCATAGCGCCACCTAATGCACCTATGCAGGTGCCTAGCGACGCCCTGGCGGACCTACGCGGACAGGTGGCGGACCTGATCGGGCGCTTGGACCGGGCCGAATCCGCGCACAAAGCAGAACGAGCCGAGCTGCTGGCCGCAGCCAAGGCCGAGCGCAACCGTCTGCTGGCGCTGATCGAGGTACTGGCAGGACGGTCGGCTGCCACCCCAGCCCAACCTAATGCGGCTGCGGACCAAGTAGAGAACGCGACCCGGCGGGCGTTGTTCACATGGGTTCGGAAAGCAACACAGGTCTGGAAGCGTATGCGAGCAGGAAGCTAGGTGCAGTCATGTGCCTAGCTTAGCTCACACCTTATAATCTCAACTGCATGTCTAACGTAACAAAGGGCTAATATGAGCGACAGAGATAAAAGACTCTTCCATTGGTCATGGCAAGGTGATGAAAGCGTACTACCACCCTTTCATCTTTATCCCGCAGTCGAGTTCGTATTCAAAGTTATGCAATGGGGCGCATTTGCAGCCGCATTGAAGGTCGCTGCTGGTCGTTTTCATAACAGCAATCTTTCCGCCATCGCTGGGGTCCTTTTTGGACTTCTCATTGCAATAGTTGGCGAGAAAGTTGCCCGGTTTGCATTTGGCCATGTAAGGGTACATAAAGGGGATAGAGAGGTTGTCGGGCTATTTGGTATTCTTGGCCTTACGATCTTATCAATGATAATAGCCGGATACTTCGCCCATTTGCTGTATCATTTTATCGGTGATCTTGTCGTCGCATATGAAGCTACGACAAAATAAAATGTTTGGGGCTGAAGTCTTTTTCGGTTCTGACTGGGTAGAATAAATGGCCGTCGCGCGAGGCAACAACGGTATTGGGCGTGCAGGACCAACATACATCTGCGGCAGAGGACTACGCTTGGCCGATGGCAGCGCGTGCATCTTGGCAAGCGCAGGCTCTAGGACGACCAGGATGCGCCGGCCGAGCAGGATCGCAGGAAGGTCCCCGGCGTGGATCAGCTTCATAGCGTAGGTCCTGCCCATGCCTGAAAGGCAGAGCCATTCCGCAACAGTGACGAAAATCGGCGTGGGGAGGATAGGAGGCGGCTGACTGCCGACGGGCATCGGGGGTCACGGTACGTTGTGGTACGTCCGTATGTTGGCACTCCAGCAGTCTGGACGCAAACCAGCGGTTTGCGTTGTACCCGGATTCGCGATTAGCTAGGCGGGCGTTGGTCCCTCGCCGGGGGAGTCGCCCCTCCGGACAGAATGCCGAGATACTTCCCCCCGGCGAGGGTTGGGCGCAGTGTAGGCTAGCAATTCGGGGGCGTGACCTCCCCCGCGCTGCTGGAAATGACCGTCCCGCCAGGGCGGCCTGAGCCAACACGGACCTGGACAGTCCGAGCTTGTTGGCGCGGGGTTTATATTGCGGGCGCTTGCCCCGCGACGCAAGCCCCACGGCCGCCCTTCTTCAAAGGAAGGGCCTAACGTGCCGACTGACCAACCTTTTCCCGCCGACCTGGCCGCCACCCTTACCCGTTTGCGCCTAGAGCGCGGCGCGCAGCATCTACATGCGCTAGGCGTTCGCGCGCTGTTTGAGTTGCTGACCGAGCTGGAACGGCACACCCCGCCCGGCATGGTCCTGGCGGCGGTATGCCGGTACGAGGCCCTTACGTTGCCGATGGTGCGAGCGGCCGGCGGCACCAGGATGCCACGCCGTGCGCTGCGCCGGGTGCCGACATGAGCGCCCGCAACGGCGCCGGCACCGACGCCGCCGACTTCGCCCGATGCATGGGACCTGTTGCCCTGGAAGTGCTGGGAGAACCGGCGCAGCGCAGCAAAGACGAGCTGCGGTGGGGCACCCGGGGCAGCCTATGTGTGGACACATCAAAGGGCACTTGGCACGACCACGAAGCCAACGAAGGCGGCGGGGTGCTGGACTTCGTACAGCGGCAATGCAGGCTCGATAAGGCGGACGCCCTGGCCTGGCTACACGAACACGGGCACTTGCCTCCCCTGGATCGCCCCAAGGCCACCAGCAAGCGGGAAATCGCGGCCTATCCCTATCTCGACGCCGAAGGGCGGCTGTTGTTCCAGGTGGTCCGGTTCGATCCCAAGGACTTTCGCCAGCGCCGGCCGGACGGGTCCGGGGGTTGGGCCTGGAACATGCAGGGCGTGCCGCGTGTCCTATATCGCCTGGGGGACGTGCTGGCCGCGGTCAAGATCGGGCGCGTCGTGCATGTGGTGGAGGGCGAAAAGGCCGCTGACGCGCTGCGGGCGCTTGGCCTAACCGCAACGTGCAGCCCCGGCGGGGCAGGCAAATGGCGGCCCGAGTACAACCCGGTCCTCGACGGCGCCAGCGTCGTCATCCTTCCCGATCACGACGACCCCGGCCGCGCCCATGCCGACCAGGTTGCGGCCCACCTTCGCGGTCATGCAGTCCGCATCCGGCGTGTCGAGCTGCCCGGCCTGCCGCCGAAAGGGGACGTGGTGGATTGGCTGGCCGCCGGCGGCACATCGGATCTACTCCTAGAGCTGGGCCGCAATGCTCCGCTGCTTCCGGCAGGGGTGGAGGAACCTGCCCGGCCAGCGCCGAACGTCGAGGCGAAGGCCCCGCAAGAGGCTCCCCTCGACGCACCAGGCCGGGTGTTCGGCCGGCTACGGCTGCTGTCCGTGGCCGATGCCCTTAGCGCCCCCCCTCGCACATACTTCCTCGACGGACTGCTTGCGGCAGGGGAAATGTCGGTTTGGTGGGGACCGCCCAAATCCGGCAAGAGCTTCCTCATGCTCCGCATCGCCTACGGCCTAGCCCTTGGCCGTGGGATGTGGGGACGCGAGGCCGAAGCCATGCCGGTCCTCTACTGCGCTGCCGAAGGTGAAAGCGGCGTCAATGGTCGCATCGCCGCCTTGCACGCCACGATGGGGAACGCGCCCGCCTTCCACTTCATCGCGCAATCGGTGGACCTGTTCGACCCCAACGCCGACCTTTCCAGCATCATCGAGGCGATCAGGTTCACAAAGGCCGGGCTGTTCGTGGCCGATACCCTGGCCCGCGTCATGGGCAGCGGCGACGAGAACAAGACGCCAGACATGAACGCCTTTGTCCGCAACTTCGACACCATCCGCGAGCAGACCGGCGCACATGCCGCAGCGGTCCATCATGGCGGCTGGGAGGGCGCCCATGCTCGCGGCAGCATCGCCCTGATCGGCGCCGCCGACCTCGTGATGAAGGTGTCGGGTTCCCGTGAAACCCCGCATAGCGCCCTTGTGGAATACAACAAGGATGGGCCGGACGGGGACTTGCTTGGCTTCAAGCTGGACGCCTTCAACCTGCCTCCCGACGCCAAGGGCAGACCCCGGACAACCTGCATTGCAGCCGAGACAGACACCCCGGCCGAACCTGCCAAGGCTCCGGGGAAGGGCAATGAGGAGGCTGCAACCCTGTTGCGGGACATCCACAACGCCATCGCATCCGGCCTTGGAACCATGGCCCAACCCGTGCCCGAGATGCCCCTTGTCCCGAGTATCCAACGCTCCGTTTTGCAAGCCCAACTAATCCAGAGTGGCTGGATACAAGTCTCCAACGGAGTATCCAACGATGGAGCTACAACGGATACAATCAGTCATGCCGAGCATAGCAGGCTATGGAAGCGGCTTAACCATCTGAAAATGCGTGGAGAAGTAGGCTTCAACCGAGACTGTCTGTGGCTTCCCAAGAAGGGCGTCACGACATGAGTATCCAGCTTGTCTCCAAGGAGTATCCAACCTGGGACACCTTCCTTCCAGAGTATCCAGAGTATCCACCCCCTTAAGGGTGGAGACTCGGATACTCGGATGGAAAGTCGGGTCAGAGAGCGGGGCAGTAGGCCAAAATCGCTACGGAACGCAGACGCGCCCATGATCCCCGGCCATCCCCTGCCGGCCCCATGCCCCCCCGCCGGGTCCTGCCGATGCCGCTTGTGTGCGGAGTGCCCACACCCTGCCGCCCTGATGCCCTCGACCTGGCGCGGCCGGGCTTGTGGGCAGTCTGCACCTGACGCCGGCCCTCGACCTGGCGCGTCCGATTGGACCTTGCCCAAACCGGACGCACACCCCGGAACCGGCAGCGAGTAACATGCTGTCCGGTTAAGGTTGCGGTTGCCTTATCGGACGCACTGCCCTACAACATCATGGAGTCTAATCGGACATGAGGCTTCCAATGATCGTCGGCTATGCACGGACCTCGACCACGGACCAGACGGCAGGGCTGGCCGGGCAGGAACGCGACCTGAAAGGCATCGGTGCCGAGCGGCTGTATGCCGAGCAGGTATCCAGCACGGCGCAGCGGGTGAAGCTGGCGGAATGCCTGGCCTTCCTACGCGAAGGGGACGTGCTGGCCGTCACCAAGCCGGACAGGCTGGCCCGCAGCACGGCGGAGCTGCTGACTATCGAGGCGGACCTGTCCCGGCGTGGCGTGGGGCTGATCGTCCTGAGCATGGGCGGGGAGAGGTTGGACACTCGCAATCCCACCTCGAAACTCATGCTGACCATCCTGGCCGGGGTGGCGACCTGGGAGCGGGAAATCATGCTGGAGCGGCAGCGGGAAGGCATTGCCGTGGCGAAGGCGGCGGGCAAGTACAAGGGCCGACATCCCTCAATCGACGCTGCCGAGGTTGCCCGGTTGAAGCTGACGATGGGACCGGCAGCCATCGCCCGGCACCTGGGGGTTGCTCGATCTAGCGTGTATCGGTTGCTGGATACCGCAGCCTCGACTTGATGCACCTGGCGCCTAGTGCCCTCTGCGGCCTGGGACGTATCAGCGGACCCGGGAAGCGGTGGAGGGCATCAGGCGGGCTTCTATGAGCTTCTTACCTTTGCAGCCGAGGATGTTGGGACATGACCGACTTGCCCATGAATGCCTTTGACAACCTGCTTCGCGTGATGGGGACGGAGGGCGGTAGGCATTTCCGCCGTGCCCTC
>CAXTFY010000129.1:0-9417 GCA_964243265.1 uncultured Acetobacteraceae bacterium
GGTCGGCGGCGCCCTGCGCGGCGGTGGCGCTATCGCGGTAGGCGGCGGGGAAGGCGTCGCCCCAGCGGGCCAGCAGCCGGGCCGCGGCTGACTCGCCCTCGGCGTCGGTCACGGCCTCGGCCAGGCGGTCGCGGAAGTCGCGGGCGGCCTGGCGCACGACCTGCTCCAGCACCGCCACGTCCACGTCCGGCACCGCACCGGGTGTCGTACTGATGATGTAGTTCACCCGGGCCAGCGGCTCGTCGCCCACCGCGATGTAGTGGGCGTTGATGCAGCCGGCGTAGGCACGGACGAGGATGCCGCCCACCGCCTCCCGCAGCCGGGTGTCGAACACCTCGCGCGGCAGCCAGACGATGGCGGAGACGAACCGCTCGAACGGGTCCAGCCGCACCACCAGCGCGGTGCGCGGGCGCAGGCGCAGGTCCAGCGCGCGGCGGGCGCCGTCGAGGATCGCGGCCTCCGGCGCCTGGAACAGCTCGTCGCGCGGCCAGGTGTCCAGGGTGCTGCGCAGCGCCCGGCCGTCATGGCTGTTCGGATCGACGCCGGATGCGGCCAGGATGGCGGCCACCTTCTCCGCCAGCATCGGGATGGACCGCGGGTTGCGGGTGTAGGCCGTCGCGGCGAACAGGCCGAAAAACACCCGCACGCCGACAACCTTGCCGCCGCTGCCGAAGATGCGGGTGATGACGGCGTCGCCAAACTGCGCGCGGTGGACGGTGGAGCGCAGGTTGGCCTTGGCCACCACCAGCGGCGTTGCCTGCAGCAGGGCGGAGCGGACGGCGGCCGAAATGGCGCCCAGGTCGGACAAGGCGTCGAAGGCGGCGATGTCCGGGCGACGGAGCACCCCAAGGTTCTCGGCCGCTGCCACCGAGAGCGCACCGTCGGCGGCGACCTCGATCCGCCGGTGGCCCAAGGGGATGAAGTTGTCATCCGCGAGCCAGGCGAGGAACGCCGCCGCCGGGTCAGCCTCCGGCGCTGGACCTGGGATGGCGTGGCCGCCGACCTCGGTTGCAGCCTGCCCGATTAGCGCCTGCATGGCCTTACCGTCGGTGTCGGCGGCGCGCACGTCGTCCAAGACCCGGCGCAGCATCGCACCCAGGCCCGCATGTGCGGCGTCCGGCCCGCCCGGTGCGGGACGCCGGGTCGCGGCCCCCAAGTCGATCCGCATCCAGCTTTCCAGGGTCCCGCTGGCCTCCGGCCCGGCGGCCCAGTCCAGTAGGCGCCCGTCCGCGTCGCGCCTGACCGGAAGGACAGGGTGCAGCAACCGCCGCACGCCATGTCCGGCCTGGGTCAGCGCGGCAACCGTGCTGTCGACCAGGAACGGCATGTCTCCGGTCACGACTTCGGCCACCGCCGCGCCGGGCAGGGCGGGGCTGCCGCTGGGGCCGGTCACACGCACCAGCACCTCGCCGGGTTGGCGGCGCAGGGCCAGCGACCATAGGCTGGCGGCGGCGGCCGCCATTGCTTCGGGGGTAAGATGCGCCAGTTCCGACGTCGGCAGGGCGGCGTGCAGCGGGCCAATGAGGGCCGCTGCGGCAGGCGGCAGGGCAGGCGCAGCGCGGGCGAGCGCAACCGCGGCGGCGTGGAGCATCTCGGCCCGCATTGTGTCGCCTGGCGGGCCGGGCATGGCTTGGTTTTGTGTTGCTTGGTCTTGAATGGCTTGGTCCGGCATGGAACGCCTCCGAAGGCCGTAGCAGGGACAAAAGCAGGGCGGCAAAGAAACCAGGACAAAAGCAGGGACAACGAAGCCACACAGGAGCTCGTGGGCCTATTCGAACAGATATCGAACATTAACTGAACAAAAGGGGGTTGCGAGTGAGATCACGAGATAATCGGTTTTTATTCAGCTTTGGGCTTCCGCCAGCCTAGCCTTATGCTGGTATAATAGAAAGTGCCCGATTCGTTGGGCAAATGCCAGGGCTCGCTCCCGTCGGGATTGGCTTGGCTGCGGGCTAGACGCAATGGGAACAGGATCAGAGATGGCGCACGTTGCAGCTTCCGACGACGGCTCCCCCATCGCCCGGCTGCCGCCCGTGACCCATGCGGAGTGCCTGACGCTCCGCAATATTCTTCTTCGGACCCTTCCGGCCAGCCAATGGGAGGCCGGGTTCATCGAAAGCATGGCCTCCCTGCTCCAGGAGGCGGCACGGCGGTCGTCCGCAGGCCCTGGCTCCAGCCTTGGCGCCGGCGACTGATTGCTGACCGCCCTTTGCTCTGGACCGTTACGTTATCGCGCTAGATTTGTCGTTGTCATCGCGAGCCGTACCCGCGCCGCAGCAATCCAGGAAACACGGGCAATGGTCTTGGTATCAGAGTTTCTGGAGTGCTGCGTCGCAAGCGCCCCTGGGAATGACCCGTGCAGCGCGGGGAAACCGGTCGTAGCAAAAGATGGTGGATATGATCGCGCCCGTTGCTCATCCGGCACATTGATCGGCCAGCGTCCGGTGATGCGGTTGCGACGAATTCTCCCAATAAGCGGGGTGGCTTGACGGCCATCCGCCCTGCGCGTCATCCATCCGGTGATTTGGCCGTGCCCGGATTGGCTTTGCCGGACGAACGGTCACAACCTCGCGGCTGATGTGAAGGCGGACCTGCAACGGGCAGGGGCCTCATCAACAGCGCAGGGCCGAAGCTGCACGGGATGGCAGCGTCATCTGCGGTGAAACCCAGCCACCAATTCACCAGGCGTCCACCGCCCTGTCCACAACTCTGTCCCCTGCTTTATCCCCTGTTCGCTGTATGTCTGGCCAATCCACCCATCTCCCCACCGGACCAAACCCCGTGGGAGCACCGTCGTGCGGCACCTCGGCCCCGTCTTGGTCCACCCTGTGCGGGCCGTCTTGCTCGCTAGGATATCCGTGCCTGCTGCGGCGGAAAGGGTGCTGGTGATCGAGCTGTCCAGCCCGCAGGCATGCCCGGTAGCGGATGCAGTGCTGGCCGACTTGGTGCAGGGCAATGCGGCGCTGTTGCTGCTCGACCCGCACGGGACGTACTTCGACCGGGCTGGCTGAACGGACGGCTACTCGTCCCCTGGGGCCGGCCAGCGGCAGCGCAGCCATGCCGCGCAGCTCGGCACGGCGGGGTTTACACGCCCGAGGTCGTGGTGGGCGGCCGGCACGACGCAGAAGGCTACGACGCCGAGGCGGTGCAGGCCGCCGCGGACCAGGCACGCGGCGAGGCCGTTGACCAAGTCGCGCCGCGGCTGGAGCACGACCCCGGCGGGCAGTAAGCGCCGGCTGGCGCTGGGCATGGTCAGGGCATGCCCCGGCTGGTGGTTTATGAGACACCGGCCAGGCACGAATAGGGCGTCAACACCGTGCGGACCCTGCAGGCTGTCGCCGACTGGCGTGGTGCGGCGGTCGGCATGGCCCTTGCCCTGTCGCAGGGCGAACGGGCTGCCGTCCCACCGCAGCACGAGAGGGGCGCCATCATGCCGGCATCAATCCTGTGCTAAGCCCTCGGCCTACCCAGACGTTCCTGCAGCCGGGCAGGGCTGGCAACCGGGATGGTGCAGCACCGGCCGGGCGCGGCTGAACGTCGGTCGGCCGGCCTTCATGCCCCACAGCGGCTGGGCGATCTCGGCCACCGCGCCCTCGGGCGTCAGGGCGTCCAGCGCCACCAGGTCCGCCGGGCCGCCGACGCGGATGCCATAGTCGTCCGCGCGCAGCAGCCGGGCGGCGCGGCCGGTGACCATGTCCAGGCAGGCTGCCAGCTCCGCCGGGCGCGCGACGTGGCAGATGTTGGCATAAAGGTTCGCCATCCGCAGCAGGTTGGCGTCGCCGTACGGCGTGAACGGGTTCAGCACGTTGTTGGTGGCGACCGAGCAGTTGACCCCCGCCGCCAGCAGCGGCCCGGCCGGCACCACGCCGCGCGGCACGGCATGGCTGTGCGGGCGGCCCATCAGGAACAGGTCGGTGGCCGGCAAGATGGTCACCGCCACCCCGGCGCGGGCCAGCGTGGCGGCCAGCGCGTCCAGGCGCGGGCGCTCCACCAGCGACATCTGCGTGACATGGCCGACGGCGACCCGGCCGCCCCAGCCGTAGTCCTCGGTCTTGCGGCAGACGTACTCCACCTGCATCCCGTCGGGCGTGTCGCCCATGTCGAGATGCATGTCGATGTCCACGTCCCACTCGCGGGCGATCTCGAACACCCGGTCGATCTGCCCGCGGGGATCGGTGTCGCAGTACGGCACGGCGCCGATGACGCGGGCGCCGCGGCGCAGGCCCTCGATCAGCAGGGCATCGGTGCCGGGGTTGTTGAGCAGGCCCTCCTGCGGGAACACGCAGATTTCCAGGTCCACCGACCCGGCATAGCCGTGGGCAAGCTGCTGCACCCCCTCCAGCCCGCGCAGGCCGATGCCGGGATCGACCTCGACGTGGGTGCGAATGCGCGTGGTGCCCCAGCCGATGCAGCGCTCCAGGGTGCGCCGGCCGCGGTCGTAGACGTCCTGTGGCGTGAAGTCCCGCTTGGCGGCGGAGGTCAGGCGCACGGCCTCGGCGACCGATCCCTCCGCGGCCGGGCAGCGGTCCAGGATGCAGGTCTTGTCCAGGTGCAGGTGGGTCTCGACCAGGCCGGGCACCACCAGGCAGTCGGCCAGCAGGTCCGGCGGCCCCGGGGGCAGGCTGGGCGCGATGGCGGCGATGCGGCCGGCGGCGATGCCGATGTCCACCGGGCCTACGCCGCCGGCCAGCCAGGCGCGACGCACGATAAGATCCATCATGCGGCGGTCGCCCCCAAGTAGGCGTCCTCCAACCCGCACGGCACCGCGCGGGCTGGCCCGGTCCGCGGTACGCGCCTGCTGGACCGCACGGCGCAGCGATCCGTCAGCGGCACCGCCAGCCGGGCCAGCAGGCCGCGGGCGATGGCCTTGGCGGACCCTCCGGGCAGGGCGGCGAACGGGCCGAGCTTGACCGGTTCGGCGGCGCATCCGGGGCGCGGAGCAACGGGCGCTGCGGCGGCGGGCAGGGCGGCACGGCGGGTCAGGACGGGGGACATGGCGGGCTCCTTGGATGGGGTGGGGCCGGGCAACCCTCATGCCACTGGGACGCCCTCGATAAACAGCGGCGGCCTTCACTGGTCCTTAATCTGGATGCGTCATCTTCCTCGCACGCCGGCAAAAGGCGGCGGATGTAAATGCAGGTTGCTCCGGCTGGGCCGGTCGCCGCCTGATGTGAGGCAAAACACCATGTCATTGAACTCGGTTAACACCAACATCGGCGCCCAGGTCGCCCTGGCGTCGCTGAACAGCACCAACACGCAGCTGCAAGCGTCGCAGAAGCGCATCTCCACCGGCTACCGCGTGGCGGACGCCTCGGACGACGGCGGCGCGTTCGCCGTGGCGCAGCGCGTCCGGTCCGACACGGGCGTGCTGGCCAGCGTCAATCAGCAGCTTGGCGGCGCCCAGGGCCTGATCTCCACCGCCTCGACGGCGCTCACGGGCCTTTCCACCACCATCAACTCGGCCGGCGCGTTGCTGGGCAAAATCGGCGACAACAGCATCTCGCAAACCACGCGCGACCAGTATGTGACGGACTACAAGGCCCTGGTCGTACAGGCCGCCAACTACGTCGATGGCTCCACCTTTGGCGGCCAGTCGCTGCTGGGCACGGTTACTGGAACCGTCGCCGCGACCGACAAGACGGTCGTTAACAGCGAGACCGGCTCCACCCAGACGCTGCACAATTCCGATAACAGCGGGATTGCCCAAACCTTGGCGGGCCTGATCGGCGCGACGTTCAGCCGCACCGCCGGGGTGGACACCTGGACCGCCGCCGCCGCCGGCGCGGACCAGACTGCGGCATCGACGGCGCTCACGGCCACCACGGCGTATGCGTCCGCGTTGACCAACATCGCCAACCAGCTCAACCAGAACGGCTCCGATGCGAACCTGCTGACTGCGACGGTCAGCTTCAACAACAGCAAGATCGACAGCCTGAACGCCGGGCTGGGAGCGTTGATCGACACCGACTTGTCCAAGGAGTCTGCCAACCTGCAGGCTCTGCAGATCAAGCAGCAGCTTGGCACCCAGGCGCTCTCCCTGGCGAACCAGGCGCCGCAGTCGCTGCTGAGCCTGTTCAAGTAAGGCTCACGTCTAAGCAAATACTGTCTTACACGACGTCAAGCAAAACCTGGACCCGGCGGCGCCACCTGCCGTCGGGCACCAGCTTCCTGGCAAACGTCCGGACGCATCGGAACCTTAATGTCTCACCTGATCCTAGAGCTGCACGCCGGCGAGGCCATGATCGTCAACGGCGCCTCCCTCCGCTTCCGCACCCGCAGCCGCATCGAGTTGACCACCCATGCCCGTTTCCTGTTCGGCAAGCAGATCATGGCGCCCGAGGACGCCGACAGCCCGGCCCGGCGCATCTACTTCGCCCTCCAAATGGCCTACATCGGCGCCGAGCAGGAGCGGCCGCACGGTGTCGCCCAGGCCCGCAAGGCGATCCACGAGTTCCAAGCCGTGACCACCTCGCCGCTGGCGCGAGACATCCTGGATCGCACCTTGGCGCTGGTCGAAGCCGACGAGTGCTACGCCGCCCTCAAGCTGGCTCGGCGCATCATGCGGCATGAGGACGGCGTGCTCGGCCGCACGCCGGACATGGCGCGCTCCGCCCCGCCGCCCGCCGCCTCGCCGCCCGCCACCCCGGCACGTCCGGACCGGCCGCACGACGCACCCGCCCTGCATCTCACCTCCGTTCCGGCATAGGACGCAAAATGGCATCCAACCCAGCCATGCTTCGCGCTTATCAATCCGCCGCAGGCCATCGCAACCCGCGGGACCAGGAGGCAGACGTCTTCCGCCTCGTGGTCGGCAGGCTGCGTGCCGCAAAGGCCGACCCAGGCCGGCGCTGCGCCGCGGTGGCCGACAACTCCCGCCTTTGGCTGATGGTCGGCGACCTGATGCGCGACCCTGCCAACGCCTTGCCGCCCCCATTGCGCGCACAGATCGTCTCGGTCAGCCAGGCGTTGCAGCGGGAGATGGCGCTGGCCGAGCCTGACCTGGATTTCCTGATAGGGGTCAATGAGAACATCGCGTCCGGGCTGTCCGGCGCGCGGTGATGAAGCCAACCGCCTGATCCGCCGCCCGCTTGGCTCATGCATGGGTCGCCTGCGGCGGATCAAAGCCAACCTTGCGGCAGGCGCCAACCAATCACCGTCGCGACGCCTGGGACCGGCCGGAGGCGGCGTGCAGCCGTAACCATGCTCCTGCTGCCTCAGATGTCGCCCGGCGCCGCTGTGGTCAGGGACGGGCGTGGGCACCCGGCCATCCCGACGGTGGGGCAATCGGCTGATCGAGGTTCAGCGCCGGAGCATCCAGCGCCGGCGTAACCGCCGTAGCGGTCGTCGAGACGCTGGCCAGCCTCATGCCATTGCGTCCGGCTCGCTTGACGGCATACAGCGCTGCGTCGGCGGCCTCGACGAACGCTGCCGGGCCAATCGCACCAACCGGCGGCATGATGGCGGCGCCCCCCACGCTGACGGTGACGGTGCCGAACGAGGACCCGGAATGCTGCAGGCCCAGCTCCAGCACGCTCTGGCGGATGCGCTCCCCAGTCACGGCCACGCCGGCATCGTCGGTGTTGGGCAGCAGGATCGCGAACTCCTCCCCGCCATAGCGCCCCGCCAGGTCGGTGGGCCGGCGCAACACCGACTTGATGGCGTCGGCGACAGCGCGGATGCAGATGTCCCCGGCGGGATGCCCATAGGTGTCGTTGAACGCCTTGAAGCAGTCGATGTCGAGGATGAGGATGCCAAGCGGCAACTGCAGCCGCTGCGCGCGGCGGAACTCGATGCCCAGCGCCTCGTCGATTTGGCGGCGGTTGGCCAGGGCCGTCAGCGGGTCCTGCATCGCCTGGCCGCGCAGCAGGCAGTTCGCCTCCTCCAGCCGCTGCTCCATCTCCATGCGGGCCGATACGTCGCGCGTCACCACCACATACCCGGCGCCCGCAGGCAGGCAGCGGCCGATCGACTCCAGCCACACCACGCTGCCGTCCTTGCGGACCGCCCGATAGGTGGCGCGCGCCGTCGAGCCTCCGGTCAGCGTGGGCGTGGTCAGCATGTCATTCACCCAGGCCAGGTCCTCCGGATGCACCAGGTTGTTCGACGGCTGCCCGATCAGCTCCTCCGGCTGGTAGCCCGACAGGTCCACGCACGCCGGGGAGACGTAGGTGCGGCGGGCCGTCGCGTCGATCAGGGTGATCATGTCGCTGCTGTAGGTGGACAGCAGGCGGTAATGCTCCTCGCTGACCTGCAGGTCGGTCCGGATGCGCGACAGGTCCTGGTCCCGCGCCTGCAGCCGTCCGGTCATGTCGTCAAAGCTGCGGCCCAGGGCGCGCAGCTCCCGCGCCGCGCCCGGCAGGCCGGCGACACGGACGCCGAGCTGGCCGCCGCCCAGGCGCTCGGCGGCGTCGGCCAGCCGGCGGACCGGGCGCAGCAGGGACCGGTTGGCGACCAGCCAGGCCAGCATCAGCGCCAAGGCAGCCGCTGCCACGGCAGCGGCGGCGTCCATCTTCAGGCGGTGGTTCGCCTCCCACAGCACCTGCTTGCGCGACAGGCCTACAGACAGCACGAGGTTGCCCCCGGTGCCCGGCAGCGGCGCGAAGCTGGTGATGCGGTCGATGCCGGCAGGGTCCGGCGCCTCGACCGTGCCGCCGCCCGGGTTGGCCCGCGCCGCCGCAGCCAGCCCGCGGTCCGGGCCACGCATCGTCATTGGCGGCTCCGGGGCGCCCTGGCCGTGCACGAGGGCGCGCGCGAGCGTGCCGCCGTCGCGAACGTCGATGATCTGCACCAGGCTCACCTCGGCGCCGGGCAGGCGTCCGGCGAGGCGGCTGAACCAGTCGAGGTCCATCGCCGCGACCAGCACCGCCTCGGGCTGTCCGCTTGCGTCCCCGCCCTCGGCCGCGCCGCCAGACCCGAACAGCGGCACGGCGGCAATGACGGAAGCCTTGCCGGTCACGCGGCTGGTGACCGGCGTGCTCAGCACCAGGTCGTCCGTCGTGGCATGGATCGCCTGCTGGAAGTACGGCCGGTCGGCCACGTTGATCCACGGCTCGTCGTCCCGGCTGTTGCAGGCCACACGCCCATCGCGGTCGATCACCGACAGGACGCCGATGCGCTCATGGTCCTCCTCCACCCGTTGCAGCAGCGCGTGGCAAGGCCCGTCATGCGGATGCCTGATGTCCTGCACGCGGGACAGCACGCGCAGCAGGGTGGTGGCCTCCTGGATCATGTCGTCTTGCTGCTCGGCGCCGAGGGCGGCCAGGTTGCGGGCGCGGGTGGCGGCGAGTTCGATGGCCCGGCCGCGCTCCGCCACCGCGCCTGCGAGCAGCAGAAGGATGAGCGGCCCACAGGCCAGCGTGGTCAGCAAGGCAAGCTGCGGGCGGATGCCGGTCAGTGCGTCTGGCCAATGCAGGCGCC
>CAXTFY010000129.1:9517-12555 GCA_964243265.1 uncultured Acetobacteraceae bacterium
ACCAGCCTGGGGCGAACCAGCTTGCGGCGAACTAGCCGGGGACGAACCAGCCTGGAGCGAACCAGGCCCGTGCAACGCCGGAACGGCCTGGCTCACCAAGTGGCCTGCAGGGCGCCGAGGTCGGCAGCTTCCCCCAGGAACAGGCTGCTGCGCTCCAGCCGCTGGTGGATGGCCATCTGCTCGGGCGTCATCGGCCCGGGCCGGGCGATCAGGTAGCCCTGCACCTCGTCGCATTGATAGGCCTGCAGGATCTCCAGTTGCGCCTGGTGCGCAACGCCCTCGGCGCAGACCTGCATGCCCAGCCCGGCGCCGAGCTGCAGCACGGCGCGCGTGATGATCTCCGTCCTTCGGCAGGTGCTCAGCCCGTCGATGAACAGCCGGTCGAGCTTCAGGCGGTCGAAGGCGATAGTCCGCAAGTAGCTGAGCGAGGAGAAGCCGGTGCCGAAATCGTCCAACGAGACGCCGACCCCGAGCGCCCGCAACTGCGCGAACTCCTTTTTCGCCGCCGCATCGTTGCCGATGAACACGCGCTCGGTCACCTCAAGCTCCAGTCGCCCAGGGTCCAGGCCGGTCTCCAGCAGCACCGCCTCCACGGCGCGGGACAGGTCCTCGCCGTGGAACCACAGGGCCGAGACATTGACCGCGACGCGGATCGCCGGCGGCCAGTGCGCGGCCTCCTGCAGGGCGTGGCGCAGCACCCAGAGGTCGAGCTGCTGGTGCAGGCCGAGCGCCTCGGCGATCGGGACGAACGTGGCGGGGGCGACCGGGCCGGTGCCGGGCCGGTCCCAGCGGACCAGCGCCTCGAACCGGAGCAGGCGGCCGGTGATGCAGTTGACGATCGGCTGCCAGTGCAGTTCGAACGCGCCGGCCGCCAGCGCCTCCCGCAGGTCGCGCTCCAGCTCGCGCCGGTTGGCGACGCCACGCGCCCCTGGAGCGAGAGGCTCGGGAGGGGCCTCGCCCTGGATGCTGGCCGGCGTGGCCGGGGCGTCGAGGTTCGGCACTAAAGCATTCGGCATCGTTAGCCCCCATCCCCAGATGTGCGCCAGGCATCCTACCCTAATCTACCCGACAAGCCATCATCATAGCTTGCAATGCATAGTTGTATTCGATCATGGGGTTCGCCTTGATGTAGGTCGGCCACAGCTTGCCTCCACCACGGGCCTGCGAAGCCGGGGTGTTATGAAGCCTCGGCCTTGCAACACCCCAACCTTGCAACGGAAGCTGGGGGGGTTGCAAAGGACGCCGAGGTCTTGCAAAGATTGTAATCTTGGTTACATAGCGGCTATGGACAACTGCCATAGCACTGCTGAAGCCGACCTCGACGCCTCGCCCACCCGGACCTTCGGTTTCCGCCTCTGGCATGTGCATCATTCCTTCATCCGCCACTTGGAGGCGGCGCTACTGCCGCTTGGCCTGACGCACATCCAATATGTGATTCTGCGCTCGGTGGACTACCTCGCCCAGGCTGGGGAGCAGCCGACGCAGACGCGGCTGGCCGAGGTGATGGGCACCGACCGCATGATGGCCAGCAAGGTTCTGCGCCTGCTGGAGGGCAAGGGCCTCGTGGTCCGGCCGGTGCATCCCGAGGACTGCCGCGCCCACCATGTCGTGCTGACCGAGGCCGGGCGGCGCCTGTTGGCCCGTGCGGTCCCGCTTGGCATGCAGGCGCAGCAGCGGTTCTTTGGCCGCCTGGGTCCGGCCGGCATGGAGACGCTCAGCGGCCTGCTGGACGAACTGCTGCAACTGGACGGCAACCCGATTGCCTCCGCCCGTATTGTAACCGCGACACCAAAGGACGCACCGTGATGGACGGCGGCCAAGTTTCTCCGATGCTCCTGACCGCCCCGCCGGCAACCCCGGGCCGGTGGCGCCGGCGCCTCGTTCTGGGCGCATTGGGCCTGGCGGCGCTGCTCGGCGCAGGCGCCTACGGCACGCACTGGTGGACGACGCTGCGTTTCTTTGAGGAAACCGACGACGCCTACCTCGCCGCCGACGCCGTGGCCGTCAGCCCCCGCGTGGGCGGCCAGGTGCAGGAAGTGCTGGCCGCCGACAACCAGCGCGTGCAGGCCGGGCAGTTGCTCGCCCGGCTGGACGACGCCGATTACCGGGTGGCGCAGCGCGTCGCGGCGGCTGACGTGCAATCGGCCGAGGCGGACGTGGCCAACCTCACGGCGCAGATCGCCCTGCTGCCGACCGCCATCGCGCAGGCCGACGCCGACGTTGCGTCCACCGAGGCGCAGGTCGTCTTCGCGCAGTCCGACGCCCGGCGGTATGCCGACCTGCTGCGCACCGGGTCGGGCACGCAGCAGCGCTCGCAGCAGGCCGACGCCGACATCAAGCAGAAGCAGGCGGCGCTGGCCCGGGCGCAGGCGTCGCTGGCGGCGGCGCACGGCCAGGTCGCGGTGCTGGCCGCCAACCTGCAGCGCGCGCAGGCGCAGGCCGAGCGGGCGCGCGCGGCGCTGCAGCAGGCCGGGCTGAACCTGGGCTACACCCGCATCACGGCACCGGTGGCCGGCGCGGTGGGCGACCGCAGCCTGCGGCTGGGCCAGTATGTGGCGCCGGGCACCCGGGTGCTGGACATCGTGCCGCTGGGCCAGGACATCTACGCGGTCGCCAACTTCAAGGAGACCCAGCTTTCGCACATGTCGGCCGGCGAGACGGTGTCGATGCAGACCGATATGCTGCCCGGCGTCGAGCTGCGCGGGCGCATCGACAGCCTGGCCCCAGGCTCGGGCGCGCAGTTCGCGCTGCTGCCGCCGGAGAACGCGACGGGCAACTTCACCAAGGTCGTCCAGCGCGTGCCGGTGCGGGTGACCATCAACACGGCGGGGCTGCCGCCGGATGTGCTGGCCCGGCTGCGGCCGGGGCTGTCGGTCGTGGCGAGCGTCGATACCCGCACCCAGCCGCCCGGACCCGTGCGGACCCTGGCGTCGGAATAGCACCATGAGCGCCACCCTGGCCAAGGCGCCCGCCGCCGCGATGCCGCCGGCCGCGGCGCAGGGGTCGTTGCGGGACTGGGTCGCCTACCTGGGCGCGGC